>NYYH01000094.1 GCA_002686705.1 Bacteroidota bacterium | reverse complement strand
GTTTCGTACCAGTTGTTTGTCCATGGGGTAACTTCCCAGTTGCCGGGAACAGGCCGGAAGTCGGTTGAGGAACTGATATTATGAGGTAATGGATCATTGGTGGGATCTCCATTGTTAAAACGTTCTACAAATATCTGATACCAAATTTGCTTCTTTGCCCAAGGAGGAGGTTGGTAAAAGTTGCTATCTTGTTGAGCTTTGATTAAGTTTATTTGAAATAACAAGATAAGTAATAATACGCTATTTTTTACCATAGTTACAATTTGATTAGTTACATAATTAGCCAAAAAAAAAGCCGATGGATAGTTCCACCGGCTTTCTATAATGGAAATTTTAAAATTATTCCTTAACGAACTTAGCTGTTTGAACGCCACTATCATTGTATACATTTACAATGTAAACACCAACATTAAGATCAGCTACATCAATTGATACTTCTTGAGCTGAATCTAACTGAACAGTTCTAACTAGTTTGCCAGTAATATCATACACTTCAATTTTAGTTACATCTGAAATGTTATATAAATTGAGTGAAGTAGTTACCGGGTTAGGATATAAGTTATATGTGAATGGATTTTTTTCTGTAAAGATACCAGCACTAATATCTCCCCAAACATCATCTATAACGGCAGCCATTGTGTCAACTGTTACTTCACGGTTTGGATCACCGGCCCATTCGCCACCATCCCAGCTATGACCTCCGTTAGGTACAATGAAGTACTTAAACATATAATCACCAGGATAAAGCAACAGTGTAACAGTAAAAGTTATATCATCTTCACTGGTCATCATGTAGGGACTTAATGTTCCAGGTTCAGCCCATCCGTTTGCTAAACTACCAGCAATAAATACTTGCTCTAATGCTGGATCGAAAGGATCAGCTGTTGTCATATCAACATTAAACGTAATGTCATATGGTTTATTAGCCCAGACGTTTTCAAAAGTGCCATCACCAGCAAGGTGAACTTTACGGTTTGGATCACCAGTCCATTCACCATGATCCCAGCTTGCTTCACCGTTAATAACCCTGAAGTATTTGTATTGAACTTCACCTGAGTCAATTGTAGCTGAATTTGTATAGATCATTGAGCCAACCCCTGTTGGTTCCATTACACAACCAGCACATGTACCTGGTTGTGGCCATCCAGCAAAGCTACTTGACATAAATATTTCGTCAGTTGCAGGGTCAAAAGGGTCAGCATCAGTCATGTCAACCTGAAAGGTTATGCTGTACTGTGTTTGCGCCATAACAAAAGTTCCCATTAAAAAGAACATCGCTATAGCTAAAAATTTAAGAGTAGTTTTTTTCATAATACTTATTGTTTAGTGAATAATAATTAGTTTCTTTCTATATAAATTTGGTTCAACACTACAAAACTAAGCTATAATTATACAAATATCAAGTATTAACAAAGATTTTTAATTTTTATGTAACACAGGCATTTTGACTAGGAGTAAGTATTAACTATAACAAACGTTTGCGTATGATACAACGGGTAAACTAACTCGATCCACGTATTATTAGTTTAGTTTTAATTACATGTCTAACCGGTTCATACTTTGAAATATTACTCTTAATTCTATCCAAGAGAATATTCATAGCTTTTTTACCAAGGTGATAACCAAACTGAACTACAGATGTAAGTTCGGGTTCACAAATAGAAGCTTTATTACTATTTTCGAATCCAACAATCTTTAATTCTTCTGGTATTTTTATGCCTAATCTTTTTGCTGCTTTCATTACACCAACAGCCGTTAAGTCATTTACTGCAAATACCCCGTCAGGTCTATCAACTTTTTTAAGGATACTTTGTGATATTTTCACCGCTGAATCAAAAGTGTCACAAGAATACACCAGGTCTTTATTAAATTCCATGTTATGATGTTTAATTGCATCAATATATCCTTGCAACTTGTCTTTACCTAATAATAAATGTTGTGGTGCAGAATAAAACGCTACTCTGCGACAGCCTCTGTTTAATAAATGAGTTACTGCGTCATAAGCTCCGGAATAATCATCTACAACAACAATATCGGCTTGAAGTTCATCAACAGCACGATCGTAAAAAACCAAAGGTATCTCATTATCAATTAATTGTTGGAAATGTGAAAAATCTTTAGTTTCCTTGGAGAAAGATACAAGCATACCATCAACTCTGTTTCCTAATAGTGTTTGAGTATTCAACACTTCACGAAGATATGATTCGTTTGATTGAACAATAAGCACATTGTAATTGTTTTGGTAGGCAACCTCTTCAATGCCATTTATAATGCTGGAAAAAAAGTGATGCTCGATCTCAGGTACTAGTAATCCAATTGTGTTTGTGCGGCTGTTTTTAAGGTGTAGAGCAATTAAGTTAGGTTTATAACCCAATAAATTAGCCAATTCTTTAACCGCATTTCTCGTTTTTATGCTTATGTCAGGATGATCCTTCAATGAGCGAGAAACAGTTGACGGAGATACGCCTAGCTTTTCAGCTATATCCTTTATAGTTACCTGTCGCTTCATAATAATACTAGAACATCAAGATTAAAAGTTAGTGCAAAGTTGGTAAATTTTATGATAGTATATAAAAGTGTGTTCAGATAGTTAATTTAATTAAAATATCTACCTGATTGTTACCTCGCCACGTAATGACAGCTGTAATAGTCTTACAATGTCATTTCTGTCATGCTCTTCACCAATTAGATACATTAGCTTTGTGAGTGCTGCCTCGGTTGTTATGTCTCTTCCACTTATAACCCCTATGTCATTAAGTTTCACGCTTGTTTCATATTTGCCATGTTTAACAGCACCAGTCATGCATTGGGTTACATTTAGAACAATAATCCCGTTCCTTATTGAATCATACAAAGGATTTAAAAACCAGGATTCCGAAGGTGCATTTCCGGATCCGAAACTCTCAAGCACAATAGCTTTTAGATTGGGTATACTGAGAAATGAATGTACAAAATCAGCACTTATACCTGGGAATAGTTTTAATACAGCAACTCCAGTTCCCATATGTTTGTGCACTTTAAGCTTTTTAAAGTTTGGCTTAAGTATTATGTTCTTGTTATACTTAATATAAATCCCAACCTCCGCAAGTAATGGTAAATTGCCAGATACAAAAGCATCAAAATTTTCAGCATTATATTTTGTTGTTCTGTTAGCACGCATAAGGCGATTTTCAAAATAAATGCATACTTCAGGAACAATCGGAGTATCATCTTTTTTGTCAGCAGCAATTTCAATAGCAGTTATCAGGTTTTCACGACCATCTGTACGCAATACTCCGAGAGGTAGTTGTGACCCTGTGAAAATTACAGGTTTGTTCAGATTTTCCAACAGAAAACTTAAGGCAGAAGCAGTATACGCCATTGTATCTGAGCCATGTAGTACTACAAATCCATCATAGTCTTCGTAATTTTTATTTATGATTTGAGCCAGCTCAATCCAAACTTCTGGATTCATGTTAGATGAATCAAGGCTTGGATCAAAACTATGAAAACCCAGATTATAATTAAACTTTTTAAGTTCTGGAATCTGTTCATTAATGTTGTCAAAATCAAAAGGTATAAGGACATTTGTGCTCTTATCAGCGATCATGCCTATCGTACCCCCTGTATAAATTATTAGAATCGAAGTTTCTTCAATCATATTCATAAATTAAATAATTCAACTGAATTTTTAGTGGTAATTTCTGCTATTTGCTCGACACTCGTATTCTTAACCTCGGCTAATCTTTTAGCAATAAACGTAAGATATGCACTTTGATTACGCTTACCGCGATATGGCGTAGGTGTTAAAAAAGGGGCATCGGTCTCTAATACCAGAGATTCAATAGGTAAATCTTGAACTGTTTTGGCTAGTCCACCGTTTTTAAAAGTGATTATTCCTCCTATCCCTATCAAAAAACCTAAATCAATAATCTTCCTGGCTTCATCTTGGGTGCCAGTAAAACAATGAAATACACCTTTTAAGTTTTCGGTTGACTCCTCATTGGTAATCGCGTAAATTTCATCAAACGAATCACGAGTATGTATAACAGCCGGAAGATTGTGTTCTTTTGCCATTTTAAGTAGCGTTCTAAAAGCATCTTTTTGTTGATCAACGTAAGTACTATCCCAATATAAGTCAATGCCAATTTCACCAACAGCTACATAATCACCTTCTGTTAACTTGCGTTCAACAAAACTTATTTCTGCTTCATAATTTCTATTAACAGATGTTGGGTGCAATCCAATCATAGGTAAACAGTTATCTGGAAATTTTTTTACCAAATCCATCATCGCGTCGAAAGTTGACCTATCAATAGCTGGTAACAGCATTGTATTAACGCCCTGATTAACTGCACCTTGAATCACTTCATTGCGATCTGTATTAAAATTATCTAGATATAAATGAGCATGCGTATCAATTAATTTCATTTAGCAAAATTAACCTAAATTTGTCTCTCTTAAAATAAAGCACTATGACAAGAATTTGTGTTTTTTGTGGCTCAAGTATGGGTAATAGGGAAGAATATCGTAGGGCCGCAAAACTAGTTGGTGAATATTTTATTGATAATAATATCGAACTTGTATACGGTGGTGCTAATGTTGGGTTAATGAAAATTATTGCAGATGTTGTGCTAGCCGGCGGCTTAAAAGTAATTGGTATTATGCCACATATGCTTATTGAAAAAGAAGTAGAACATAAGGGTATAAGTCAGATGATCACCGTAGAAACTATGGCAGAGCGCAAAGAAAAGATGATGGAGGTATCCGATGGTTTTATTGCTATGCCAGGTGGATTTGGAACTCTTGACGAGTTAATAGAAATACTTACACACAATCAGTTGAGGATATCTGATAAGCCCATTGGCTTGTTAAATGTAGTAGGTCATTATGATAACCTGTTGAAATTTTTTGATGATGCTACCGATTCTGGCTTTGTTAGGAAAGAACATCGAGATAATATAATCGTTGCTTCCAATATCGAAGATTTGGTTGAAGCAATGAATGCATTTAAACCTGTCGTTATTAAGAAATGGATTGAAGATATTAAAGTAGAAAGTATTGAGGATTGAATTGGAGGTAGAAAGCAAGAAAACTAAAACTGTTTCCATGCATAATATCCCAGTAACTAACCATTCGAAATGAAAATTATTGGAATAACAGGAACTTTGGGAGCCGGCAAAGGCACTATAGTAGATTACCTTGTAAATAATATGGGATTTAAGCATTACTCTGTTAGAGATTTTTTAATTGAAGAGATTAATAAATCAGGACTTCCGGTTAATCGTGATACAATGACTGAAATGGCTAATAAACTAAGAGCCAATCATTCACCTGCATACATTATTGAACAACTGTATAAAAAAGCAAAGCAAGATGGTAGTAATGCCATAATCGAAAGTATACGAACTCCTGGGGAAGTAGATTTCCTTAAAAAACAAGGCAAATTTTATTTAATTGCTGTTGATGCTGACCCTAAAATCAGATACAACCGAATTACCTTGCGTGCTACTGAAACTGACAACATTAGTTTCAAAACATTTCTGGCAAACGAAAGAAGAGAATTTACCACATCGGACCCAAACAAACAAAACCTGAGCAGATGCATTGAAATGGCTGACATTGTGCTTCAAAATAATGGGAATCTACCTGAGCTACACAAACAATTGGAAAATGACTTGTCGAGGATAAAATAGACTATGTTGTAATACTCTTTGTGTTTACTTGAATATTCTATTGTGAAAATAACTATCTAAGTCCTTTTACCTTTGGTTTACCTGCAACGAAGTCTTTTAGGTAATATGGTTCAAAATATGCAGTATTTTCAAAATCCTTTGCCAAATACTTTTGTTCTGCAATCTTACATAAATAATTGGCAGAAGGGAAGAAGTCATTTATAAAAATAGCATTTGGATGATAATCCAATACGTCTTTACATTTTTCTGCACCATCACCAGCAAAAATTATTTTATATGCAGATAAATAATTGGTAAACGAATCTTTATCAATGATTTTTGCTGATGTTTTTTCAACCTGTATAAGTGTGTCCGAAAACAAAGCTGTGTAGACTTCCATTCGTCTAGCATCTATCATCGGACAGAAAAGTATTGAATCTGAACTATTATTATAATCCAGTGTGTTTTTCATGCCATGTGCCATTGCTGTTAATGTTTCTATTGAAACTAAAGGTATTTCAAGTCCGTAACAAAATCCTTTTGCAGTCGACACGCCTATACGAAGGCCTGTATAAGATCCCGGGCCTTTACTAATAGATACTGCATCAAGGTCAGAAAAATTAAATCCCGCCTCAGCAACTACTTTTTTGCAAAAGAGAGTAATAAGTTCAGAGTGAGAATTTTTTGAGTATGATTCCTGAATGGAAGCAACCTCACCATCAATTGAGAGGGCGACCGAACAAACACTTGTTGATGATTCAATATTTAGAATCTTTGCCAAACCTACTACTTAACATTTAAAACAAAGTACATAAACGTACATTTGTAACGTGGCTTAAATTAATGTTATACAACAGTACTATTCTAATCTTCATCCGATTTGAAAAGGTCTTTTTTATCAACTTTTTCAACTTTAGCATTATTTTTTAAAGTTTTTGAAACAGCCCTGTAAGGCCCAACAATTACTTCATCACCTTCGGATAAGCCATCAGTAATTTGAATAAAAGTATTGTTCTGAATTCCGGTATGAACCGGGGTAAGTATAGCTTCATCATCTTTAAACAAGAAAACGTATTCAACGACTATTTGATCATCTGATATACCTTTATCTTTCTCTAGCCGTTCTTCTTCACGCTTTTCACGGTCAGATTTAATTCTACCTGAAGTATCCGCTCTTGTTGTAACAGCCTGAATGGCCACTGTAAGAATATTGTTAGTGGTTTCCGTCTCAATTTCAACAGTGGCTGACATGCCTGGTCTGAAGGGTGAAGTTATTGCAGCATTCTGTTTTATTAAATCATTATAAGATTCCTTTAACATCTTTATCTTAACATCAAAATTTGTTACTTGATCAGAACTAACCCCAACTGTATTTGCTGATGTTGCAATTTCGGTTACAATACCTTTAAAATCTCTATTAAGATATGCATCAACTTCAATGATTGCTGTATCTAATAAAGTTACCCGTACAATGTCGTTTTCATTAACTTCAACATTTACCTCCAATACATCCAAATTTGCAATACGCATAATCTCTGTGCCAGAAGAAAACTGTGAAGCACCAGTAACTCTTTCACCAACCTCAACACTCAACTTAGAAACAGTACCATCGTTTGGAGCATAAATTGTTGTTCGGTTTAAGTTTTCTTTAGCTTCCTTTAACGAAGCGCGCGCACTGCTAACCTGAAACTGACTTGATTTATAACTTTCCTTCGCAGCTTCAACTTCTGCACTAGCAACATCATTATTTGATTTTGCAGCCTCAAAATCAGCATCTGAAATAACTTTTTTATCCCAAAGAGTCTTACTTCGATTATAATCAAGATTTGATTTAGAAAACTGGGCCTTGCTTTGTGCCAATCTGGCTTTTGAATTAGCCTCGTTAGCCTGTGTTGTTTTTAATGAAGCGTCGGTTTTCTCGTATGCTCGCATATAAATCTCAGGATCTATTTTTGCCAACTTTTCACCTTTTACAACAAAATCCCCCTCTTTCACAAAAAGTTCAACAACTTCGCCTGAAATGTATGGACTTATCTTAATATCTTTTGCTGGTTGAATTTTACCATTTGCAGAAACAGTTTCAACAATCTTCCTGAATTCAACCAACTCCGTAGCCACTTTTGTACTACTCGAGTTTTTGCTCTTATTAATTGCTAGTACAATAATAATTGCAAGTAGTACTATAATAGAAATTCCAATCCAGAGCTTTTTTTTACTGCTTTTATATGCCATTAAAATTTGTTTTACGATGAGTAAAATATTGTATAAAATTAGTGATTATTCCTTTCAAATAACAAACTAATTTACTTTAACATTCGCAATATCACTCAACGATAAACTTCTCCCGAGGTAAAAGTCGAGTATCTTGGTTTTGAAAATATAATCGAATTTTGATGAGGCTAAATTTGATTCGGCGTTGGCAAGCTGAATTTTGACTACATTATAATCGGTTGAGTTTACCATTCCTACATTAAACTTTTCTTCGGTATATTTAAAAGCTTCGGTAAACGCTTCTACACTTTTTTGACGTGATATGAAAGTTTGATAGGCTGCGATGGCATCAGCGTAAGCCTCTTCAATATTTTTCCTTAATCGTAATTTCTCCGACGCAAGACTTAGGTTAACTGATTCATAGTATATTTTAGACTTCTTAATATTTGTTGAAACTTGATAACCATTGAAAATAGGAATTGATAAGCCTAAGCTTAATACTCCGTTTCTGTTTTCCTTAAATTGATCACCAAAAGGTATCATATCGTTGTATCCGGGTTGACCTGGAATATAGCTTTTCATAAGTTGATCTGAAAAATTTGTACCGTATGAACCTGATGCATATAACCTGGGGCTCCGTTGTCCTTTGACTAATGACAGGCCTTTTTGTGCACTTTCAACCCTGTATTCGGCACTTTTTATTTCAGGCATAATTGTAACGGATTTATTATAAATCATACCAGCAGGAAGTAATGTAGGGTTACCCATTATTTCCAGAACAGGCTTGTCAATATCGAATTCAGTGTTAGATTCCATATCTAATAATTGCTTTAGGTCAAGATAAGCTATCATAACATTATTGCTTGCACTAACAAGGTTGGCATCATCCACAGCACCCTGAGCTTCTATATCATATAAACTTCCCCTAGCTACTGCCCCTGCATCAACTTGCTTTTTGGTACGTTCAATTTGCTCTTTTGAAATATCTACCTGGCGTTGTGCATTGTTTGCAAGTTCTATAGTAAACAGAATTTGAAGATAAGCAGCGGCAACGTTTAACGACATGTCATTGCGTATTTTATCAGAAGCATATTTTTCTGCAAGATAGTCGAACTGTTTTTGACGAACATTGTTTATCAACTGTAGCCCATTAAACAAAGTTACCTGTGAATTTAGGCTAAAATAACTTGACTGTGTATTATTAGATGCATATCTGTTCGCTGATTCATCAAATGAACGTCCCCATCCGAATGTATGTGATGTACTTGCATTTACTGAGGGTGCAAGATTATACTTACTTTGTAGAACATCTTTATCTGCAGCGTCAACAGACAATACACTCTGTTTAATGTCAATATTATTTTCAAATGCATAATTGATACATTCCTCTAATGTCCATAATTTTTGAGCAGTTACATTTATTCCAAAAGCAACTAACGTAATAGCTATCATTAGCAAAGCCGGCCTAATTTTCATCTCTTCTGTTTTTTTGATTCCACATATATTATCTAAAAATGTGCCACAAAGTTAATCAATTGAAACACAACAAGGTGATTATTAAATATTAAATTATTAGCAAGTAAAGTGTCCAGTTATTAACACGTATTTGTACGAAATCGGACATCTAATGTAAAGGAACGAGATTCTATACTTGCCTTAATGAAAAACTAAAGCAATTTCAATCATATTGTTATGTATAGCTCTTGATAATAGCAAGTGGAATACAAATGAAAAAAGCACTAATTTTACAAACGATTAAAAAATGGAATATGAAAAAACTAACATTATTTCTAATTTTATTTCTGATATACCAATTTGGAGTGGCACAATTTCCAAATCAGGGAATAGGAGATACGATACACGCAATACATTACAGCATTTATCTTGATGAGATTAACACCTCTGACCAGACAATATCTGGCTATACCGAAATCGAGATCACGCCATTGGTTTCCAACCTGAATTATATTCCATTGGAACTACTTGACTTGACAACCGATTCTGTATTTGTTAATCAAGGTGCTGCTACTTTTAATCATATTAATGATAGACTTACAATTTTTTTAGATACCCCAATAACTCCAAACGATACTGTAGTAGTACGGATTTACTATCATGGTCAACCTTTTCATGAAGCTTGGGGTGGCTTCCATTTTTCCGGCAATTATGCTTTTAATCTAGGCGTTGGTTTTGTGTCTATTCCACATAATCTTGGAAAAGCATGGTTCCCTTGCATTGACAATTTTACTGATCGAGCTGATTACGATTTGTTTGTTACTGCTAATACCGGCATCACTGTAACTGCTGGTGGATTTCTGGTAGATACTGTTAACAATGGCAATACAACTACTTGGCATTGGAGTCTTCCTCACCCTATACCAACGTATCTGGCTTCGGTGGCAATAGGCAACTATATTGAATATCAGGACGTGTATATTGGTATAGAAGACACAATACCAATTAGCATATTTACCAGACCATCTGAAGCAGGTAAAGTGGCCGGTTCTTTTGTTAATCTGCATGAAATAATGGACTGGTTTGAGACTCATTTTGGAGCATATCCTTTTGAGAAGATTGGTTATACCGGAACAGCTATCGGAGCTATGGAACATGCATCCAACATAGCATATCCTCATTTTGCTATAAATGGAGGAACATCGTACGAATCGCTTCTCACTCATGAACTTTCACATATGTGGTTTGGTGATAAGGTAACCTGTTCTACTGCTGAAGATATGTGGCTTAATGAAGGCTGGGCTACATTTTGTGCTATTTATTATTTAGAGGAGCTATATAGTTATGATGAATTTATCACAGAAATGCGTAATAATCATAAAGATGTACTACAAAATGCACATATTGTTGATGGCGGATACTGGCCTTTAAATGATATCCCTCAACAATATACATATGGCAAAACAGCTTATGATAAAGGTGGTACGGTGGTCAACGTATTACGCAATTATTTAGGTGATTCAATTTTCTCTGATGCGATTACTGCTTTCCTCAACACCGATAGTATTGCGTATCATTCGGTTTCTTCTTACACGTTACGTGATTTTTTAACCGATTATACTGGCATTAATATGATACCATTTTTTGATGCTTGGGTAATGACTCCCGGAACACCGCATTTCTCAATAGATTCAATACAAGTTACCGAAGGAGGTGCAATTTTTATGATTGATATCTGGCTAAAGCAAAAACGTAAAGGGTTTGATTTCTTAGCTGATGATAATATAGTTGAGGTAACTTTAGTTGATGAGAACTTTAACTACTATACTGATACAATACATTTCTCTGGTAAGACAGGTCATTCTGTAAAATATTATGACCTAGAAACCATGCCAACAGAACCAGTAGCAGCTTTTATCGATTTGTTTGAAAAGGTTAATGATGCTACCACTGATAATTATAAATATTTTACACAGCCTACCAATTACGCTTTTCCGACAACATATTTTACACTCGACATTGATGAATTATCAGATTCAACTTTGGTAAGAGTTACGCATAATTGGGTCGCCCCGGATAGTTTAAAAGTGCCTGTGGATGGATTACGTTTATCACCTTACCGTTACTGGAAAGTAGATGGAGTTTTCCATGAAAGTTATCAGGCTAATGGTAAATTCTTTTACAGTATCTCAAGTAATCTTGATGATGGTTTAATCTTGTCAGATAACGACTCGGTAGTGATTCTGTATCGAGAAAACACTTCTTCTAATTGGCATGAAGTATCCCAAACACGCATTGGTCCATGGTCGGTTGGAAATATCATAGTGGATGATCTGCAACCTGGAGAGTACACTCTGGCAGTTTGGGATAAAACAATAGTTGGGGAGAATGAAAATCAAATTAATAAGAGTAATATTAAAATTTATCCAAATCCAACAGAAGGTGAACTAAATTTTAAATTTCCACATAAAGGAAAATACACTGTATTACTTTTTGATGAGAAAGGAAAACAAATAGATAGTGTTCAAATAAATTCAAAAAAAGGCTCATGGAATTGGAAGAATAATAACCTGAGTTCAGGTGTAATTATTGTGTACGTGAGCGAAAAAGGGAAAGTATTGACAACCCAGAAAATAGTACTGATTCAATAAAATGCATTTTATTACCAGCTGTTGTTATGAGATCCCTGGAATACTTATCCCCACTGATTACTGCATTTGAAAGTAGTGCAAATCCTGAAATTGCGCCTCAAATGGAAAAGTACATGCGAAACCTATTCCCTTTTTTTGGCATTAAATCACCTGAACGGCGCGAAATTTACAAAGTCTTTATTAGGAAAAATGGACTTATTCCGAAAGCAAATAAGAAAGAAATTGTACAATGGTGCTGGCAAGCTCCGCAACGTGAATACCAACTTTTTGCAATGGAACTTCTGGGCAGATCCTTAAAAAATGAATCTGAAAACATCCTTGACCTTTATGAGTATATGATAGTTACAAAATCATGGTGGGATACTGTTGATTATATTGCAATTAATTTAGTTGGAGGGTATTTCAAAAAATTTCCCGAAAGTATTGAGAAAGTTACCCATCTGTGGATGAAATCTGAGAACATGTGGTTGTTAAGAACATGCCTTCTTTTTCAGTTAAAATATAAGTCACAGCTTAATACTAAGCTTCTTCATGGTTTTATTTCAGAACTGATACAATCAAAGGAATTTTTTATTCAAAAAGCAATTGGATGGATATTGCGTGAATATTCAAAAACAAATCCAGATTTTGTAATTAACTATGTGAATAAATATGATTTGCCTCCATTAAGTAAGCGTGAAACTTTACTATGGATGAAAAACAAAGGAGTCATTCAGAGGTTGTAATTAAAAGTGGTTATATACTTCAATTATAATTTATGATATACTTCAGGCGAGTTTGAATTTATTTTCTTTAATATTTAACACTTTCATTTCTTCGCCACAATTAGGACATATTTTCTCGTTATCCACCACTCCGTTTTCACATGATGTACAAGTATAGGTCATAGTATAATGACGAGTAAGAATATTATTTTCGGCTTTCAACACCGTTATAAAACCCACTATTGGGGTTAAAAATAAGCTTATGTAAAATATTTCAATAAAGCTTATCCTTTTGCCAAGGGAAATAAGTGAAACAGATATTGATAAAAGTAAATATATACTAAAATAAACCATAGTGGCTTGGTTTTGCTTTTCGCTTTTGTGTTTTGCAATATTAATGCCGTAATTTATATATATCAGAAAATGTGAGATGTAGAAAATTTCAACCTCAATATTAGCTGCACTTCATCCGATATTGGACACGAAATCAGATAATCACAAACATGTTTAATTATCGATTCCATTCCTTGTACTCGATATTTAAACCATTTAAAGAGCTATTTTTTATTCGTTAGTAATTGTTTTGAAAGGAAAAATCGAAAAGCAAACAAAATTCAACAATAATAATTTTAGAATGTATAACATTTATTCGCATTTAGTATTTTTGCCCACTTATGAAATATTACCTTCTATTACGCACTTTCTTCATGTTATTTTTAGGAATACTGGTTGCATGTAATAATGTTCAAACTAAAACCTCTGAAATTTCAATTTCTCCGATTCCCGAAATAAAAAAAGAAATTTTTCATGATCCTGATAGTGCTGTTATCTCAAAAAAAGCAATTGAATTGGATAATAAATTTAAGCGATTGGTTAAAACTAATGGGTTTAATGGCACTGTACTTTATGCGGAAAAGGGTAGAGTTATATTACAAAAGGCTTATGGATATAGAAATGTTAGGTCTAAAAAAGAGGAACTAACTATTTCAGATGCATTTCAATTGGCTTCCATATCAAAGATGTTCAGTGCAATGGCCATCATGATTCTTAAAAATGATGGAAAGGTTGATTATGATGAAAACATAATTACCTATTTACCAGATTTCCCTTATGAAGATGTTACTTTAAGGTTGCTCATGACTCATCGTGCCGGACTTCCAAGGTATATGAGCATTGCTCATAGTAGTTGGAAAAACAAAAAAATTCCGTTGAACAATGATGATATGCTGGATCTTTTTGTAGAATATAAACCAGACAAGTATTTTTCGCCCAATACAGGTTTCCATTATTGTAATACAAATTATGCTTTACTTACAAATATTGTTGAATCAGTATCTGGGATGCATTTTGAGAATTTTGTGGAAGAAAGGATATTTATTCCTCTTGAGATGGAAAATTCGTTTGTTTACAATATGAGGCAAGATACAAGTGTTTCCCTATATGTCGAAGAAGGTGTTCCGGGATATTATCTCCGTGGATGGCGTTGGCGCGAAATGACAAACGAATATCTAAATGGTGTGATGGGAGATAAAAATATTTATACTTCAGTTGGAGATTTATATAAGTACGATCGTGCTCTTGATAATTTTACATTATTGCCTGAAGAAATTATTGCCGAATCGTTTAAACGAGGAAATCCTAGTTACTGGAAAAGAAAAAACAACTATGGCTTTGGATGGCGTGTTAAAGAGGATATGGACAGTACTGTATTTCATTTTGGATGGTGGAAAGGTTTCCGTACTTTTTATATTCGTGAAATGAAATACCAGAAAACGTTGATTGTATTAACCAATAAAGATAAAGGTCCGGGTTCATCACACTTTTGGAATATTATTAAAGCTGATACTTTACCGATTGGTAGAACATGTGAAATTAAACGACAAGATTAGTTTGTTTATCGTCTTACAATTGATAAATACAATAATCATTATTATCTAAAACAATGGGTAGGTCAAGGTCAATATTTGTCCCAAATGCTTTCTTCAATATCACTATATATTTAAGCCCCTTTTCTTTTAGGTTGTTGATATATTTTTCATCAACGAGTTTTTCATTAGATTCAACCCAACCTTTTCGGTGGGCAAAATACATTGGAGTAGGATATTCACCGCTATTTATTAAAATCAGATCCTCTAGTAATGATACTTTGTCCAAATCCTCTTCTAAGTTTAGTATAGCCCATTCCTTGTCATGAATTCTAAAATCATGCTGCTGACTAAGTATTCCATCAATGCTAATGGCAAGTAATACAACAAATGCAATCTTTTTATTCTTGATTTGAGCGAGACCATATCCAGCAATTAGTGCCATAACAGGTACAAATGGGACGATGTAATAAGAGTGGCGAGCGAATGTGTCCCCAGCTTAAAAAATAATCACCATCATGGATAAGAAACTCAGGACAAAAACATAAGATAGTAGTTTGTTTTTTTTAATAATCACATGAACTAATCCAAACAGGAATAATGCAAAACCAATAAAATTAAACGCATTTTCATAGAAATTTTGCAGAGCCGAATTTATATTATTTGTAATTTCAATTATACCCTGGTATAACTCTTTACCCAAAAAAAAGTGCAGGAAGCCATATGTTTCAACTAAATAAGGAACCCAATAAAAATACCAGATAATTGAAGGTAATAAACTGAATATTGAAGCGGCAACAAATGCGATCTTACGCTTGAAAATTACTTCAATACTTAGAATTGGGATTAAAAAAATAATCAATAAATAAGCGGAGGGTAATTTTGATAAGGTTCCTAGTGCTATTAATACACCATAATAAATTAGGTTTAAGAATCCACCCGAACGGGAATTTTTGTCAAAATAATTAGTTCCAAAGTAAATACCTGCCAAAATGAATGACATGGCAAAAGTATCTGGCATAATTTTTCTAGAATAAGTAAACCAAATGGAAAATAGTAAAATTAAGGTTGAAGAAAAAGCAATATTCCTCATGAAGTACTTCTCGATCAATTTGTAAAAGAAAAATAATCCAAGACTTGAAATAATTAAGTTAATTAATCTCCCATACCAGTGTTGATACCCAAAAATTTCTGAAACCAAATAAGTCAGATAATTAAATAGAGGAAATTCCATGCCTGTGATACCTGTTTTATTTCCAGCGATATCAATCCTTGGATAAAAGATATTATTGTCAGTTTCCAGGAAATTTCTTGAAACCATTGTAACAGTTGTCTGTCTCCAATTATGTCCAATTTCTAAAGGCGGATTTGTTATACCAATTAGCCTTATAAAGAAGAATAATATAATCCAAAATCGAATATCGCGAAAATAGATTTTAATCGTGTCCATTAATTGACAATGTTTCTAATTCTGAATATTATTTGAAAAGGAAATAATAATAGAACTATATCTTTAACTTCATCTTAACTCACAACAAGCTTAAATCCCACACCGTGCACGTTAATCAATTCAACACTTGAATCCTCCTTTAAATACTTCCGTAATTTTGTAATATACACATCCATCGAACGTGCATTGAAATAACTGTCATCGAACCAAATTTTATTTAGGGCAACAGTACGGTCGAGTACATTATTCATATTTTCACAAAGTAACTTTAATAACTCAGCTTCTTTAGATGTAAGTTTCTGCTCTTTTTCATCTACAATTAATAATTGTCGATTATACTCAAAAGTATATTTTCCAAACTTAAAAACCGACTTGCTTTTTTCGTCGGTAACAGAATTACTTCTTCTCATTATTGCCTTTATCCGCAACAACAGTTCCTCCATGCTAAATGGTTTGGTAAGATAATCATCGCCACCAACTTCAAACCCATGAATTCTGTCTTCTTGCATAGCCTTTGCAGTTAAGAAAAGAATCGGAATGTCTTTATCAATTTTCCTTATTTTCTTAGCGAGAGTAAATCCATCCATTTCAGGCATCATGATATCCAGTATACAAAAATCAAAATTGCCCCTTTTAAATGTTTCATAGGCTATTTTTCCATCCGGACACAAAACCGTTGGATAACTTTTGGCTTCTAAATATGCTTTAAGTACGTTACCAAGATTTTTGTCATCTTCTGCTAGCAGCACGCGTGTATCTTTTTTCATGATTTTATGTTAATTTATTGGCAATTGAAAAGTAAAAGTTGAACCTTTTCCAAGTTCGGATTCTACAATTACACTACCTTCAAGTTGTTCAGCTATTGTTTTTACATAACTTAGTCCCAAACCAAAGCCCTTAAAATTATGAATATTTCCCGTAGGAACTCTATAAAGTTTTTCAAATATCTTTTTTCTGTTCGATTTGCTGATTCCTATTCCATTATCCTTAATTCTTATTAATATGGTGTTTCCGCTGTTGTTTGTATTTACTACAATATCAGGAGTTTTAATGCAGTATTTAATTGCGTTATCCAACAAATTAATAATAACGTTTGTTAGATGAATATTATCACCAATAACTTCAGGATGTAGTGCATTGAGTTGTAATTCAATTATGCCACCTTTACTTTCAACTTCCATTTTTTTACTGCCAGCAGCAACATTAATTATATCATGTATATTTATCAACGACTTTTTTAGTTTTAACTGACCCTTGTCGATAATAGCAGTTTGAAGGATTTGTTCCGCCATTAAGCTGAGACGACCGTTTTCTTCATCAATAACATCTACATAATTATCATATAACAATTCGGTTTTTTGAATATCGGTATCCTTTAAGGCTTCGCACGCAAGTGCAATTGTTGATATTGGTGTTTTAAACTCATGAGTCATATTATTAATGAAGTCGGTTTTCATTTCAGAAAGTCTCTTTTGCCTATAGATTATGTAAATACTAAACGAAAAAGAAAATATAATAACTAGGAAAAGTATAACCGACACAAACAATAATACCCATAACTGGCTCATAATAAATATTTTCTCATTTGGAAAATAAACCAGCAACTTGTTAGGATATGAGAAAAGAGATCCTAATGGTGTTAGGTCGAAAATAAAACTCTCCTTTAATAAAGCTTCCGGATACTTACCAGTTTTTTGCAGGATCATTGAATTTGTAGCCGGACTATAAATACCAAACTCAAATTTAGTACTTATCTCTTTCTTTTTCAATGCTCGTGTTATCATTGAGTCGATACGAACTTTGTTTGAATAATAAAAATTACCAGGTTCTTGTTGGTTGTAACTCAAAGTTAGGTCGTTCAATAACTTTTCTGCCATATCAGAGCTAAGCACAAATTGATCAATATCACTTTGACTGTTCATATTATTAAAATTATAATACAACACCTGATTAAGGGAGTCATAAACTCTAAAAAAGCTTTTATTTTCTTCAATAAACTTTCGTCGCTTTTTGATTTTTTCTTCAAGCCATAGTTTATCAATCTCAAATATTACCGGACTAATCGATTGTTTGACATCTTTAACAAATACCGTCTGCTTAAGCTTTACAGCATCGCGTATCCAATACACCTGAATCATCATTAATCCAGTTGTCGCTAATGTAACAAGTATAATAATAACTATGGTGGCCCATTTGTTCATGCAACAAAAGTAATTTATCAAATCATTGATATACAGCTTTTAACATTTATTAACAGTTGTTATATAAGCTTAACAAATACTGTTGTTTTTGCGATGTATTTTTGTAGTGAATTTAAAAATACGCTAACGCGTACACGAGGAGTAAAAATCCTTGATAATTCTGCTTTATTTCATAATTGTTAGTTTTAAACCCCGCTTAATGCGGGGTTTTTTTATTTTGCATAAGTCAAGTCATTATTATACCTGATCAAGTGGTTGATAGAAAATGATTCAAGTATGTGAATTTTCTGGAGATTTTCCAGCTTCTTATAACAAATTAAAAACTGCCTATTTCAATTTATCTACAGGAATAGCCATTTCTGCAGAAATGTTTGGGAAATCTTTAGTGCTTTTCCATTGATTTTCATAATGATCCAAGACATTAGCGATGAATTCTACCAGTTCTGTGTTCCTCAATTTTATTGTCGATACTGGTGTCACTATGGGCCCCTTTTCCATTATTATTGCTCTTGCTTTCTCAAAGAGTTTGTTATCATCAGTTATTGGGATTAATCTAATCCCAGCACTCCACATACCCATTTTGTTTTCTCCAATAACAATATAAGTACCACCTTCCTTGAGGTTTGCAGTAACAAATTCTTTATTTTCAGCTGAGGCCCAAAACAGATTTTCGCCAGGATTACACACGTATCTCATATAATTTTTTCCGCGTTTTAGCAAACCAATATACCTGTCTTGATGGAAATATTCACGGCTATTTGTTTTTTTTACATTCACAAAATAAATAACCGATTTCCCCTCGGGTGGCGGCTGAAACCCTTGTGCCAAAGTAGATGCGACGTTAAATATTGTAACAATTAAAATAATGCATAAGAATCTTAAAGTCCTCATTGTTATCAGATTAAAGTTATTAATAAAAATCTCCTGTTTTCGCCAAATGGGTCACCTAAAGCTAAAATTCGATATTAAAAACAGCAAGTAACTCTTTTTGTTCTATGGTGTTAGCCATTACTATTTCAACTGTTTTATTAGAAATGGGTAATGTTGTTTTAACTCCATAAATAGATTTTAGGATATCTAATGCCTTTTCAGGGCTTAAGCCTGTTTTTTTTACGGAGAGTTGCCTTTCAAACTCTTTGTATAGTTTATAACTACAGAATGCAATTAGCAAATGAGTTTCTATTCTACTTGCTTTTCTATGATAAATGGGGCGAACTTTAAGATCTGTTTTAGATATCTTAAATGCCTTCTCTATTTGCCATAACTGCCTGTATTGTTCAATTACTTGCTTAGCATTTAAAGAAGCATTGGTGATGTAGCCTTTTAGGCCATCCCATTTACTGTCATGGTTTATTTTCCCTAAATCCAAACGTATGGTAGCGTTTCCTTCAATTTTTAAAAACTTGTTGTACCCTCTATTGTTTATGTTTTCTTTAGTTAACTTGCCAGAGATGATTCGCTTTTGAAGTCTTTTAATTCCATTGTCCCTATTGTTTGCATCTTTTCTAGCCCGTTTTTCAGAGTAACTTACAATTAGTTTTGTCCGTTCTTCTTTTTCAAATTCGTGGATAGTATCACTTGCCCACTTCTTAGAAATAATCTGATCTTTTAGTTGTTTTGTTTCGTTTTTTATCCTTGCGCCCAGAATAAATTCATAACCATGGCTTAGTAACTGTTCTATATTGTTCTTTGACAGAAGCCCTGCATCTGCAACCACAACCAACTTACCAGGATTATATCTTTTTTTGAAGTGCTCTAGCACAGGAATAAGCGTTTCTCCTTCATATTTGTTTCCTTCAAACATCTCAAATGCTAAAGGATAACCTCCGGTAGTAACCAATAATCCAAGAACAATTTGAGGGCAGTGTGGTTTTCCATCTTTACTAAACCCTAGTTTTCTTAGTTCATCTTCTCTGGAAGCCTCAAAGTACAAAGTGCTGACATCATAGAAGATAGCTGATAAAACACCTTTAAAAAGTTTTAAGGTGTGCTGATAACTTATTAGTTGCAATTGTTCTTTGTATCCCTGATTGAGTTTGTCCAGATAGCGGTAAACTGATGACATAGGGTAATGCTCCTGATAATGCCTTGACAAATACTCAATAGTTCTTAGTTTGCTGCCCGGGTAGAGTAATCTGGAAATTATCAGATGACGTAAAAGTTTTTCCGGGATCTGATTGAAACCTATTTCATTGAATATGTTTACTAAAACAAGTTCTGTCCCTACAATGCGAACTGCTTGAATACTTTTGCGAACAAAACTAATATGGTCTTCATCCTGATCATAAGTGAACTCAATAGCCTTTTGTTTAGTAAGTCTTTCTATCTCTTTTCGAGCTAAACTCTCAAGTTGATTAATATCACTCTCTCTTTTAGCAGAACCCATTGACTTAATGAGTTTTTGATTACCAT
>NYYH01000093.1 GCA_002686705.1 Bacteroidota bacterium | reverse complement strand
TAAAAAATGTGCTTTTCCACTTGGCAAAATCTTGTGTGCCTTTATTTAAAAGGGATTGAAAGAAGTAACTGATAAATTATGGGGTAACTTCAAATTAATAATATTTTGTTGATATGTGAATAAAATATTATATTTGCTACCTCAAAATGGAACACACAATTATTCATATGTTAAATTAAAATTCAAATCATGAAAAAATTCTTACTTTTTGTATTAGCTTTAGGAATTGGCTTTTCTTCTTTCTCACAAACTAAACATGTGTTAAGAAGCACTAAAATTCCAGTTATGAATGTCGCTTTGGAAAAGGCACCTGAGCAAAGTCCACGTACTATTATGGCAAGCGAAAAACCTGCTGCTCAAACTGAAACCATTAATGGTATTGATGCTACGTTTATTCCAATAGGCAAAGCAGGCAATGCTTACGGTTTTTATAATAGTCCCAGAACTTATCTTTGGGCTGATGCAAATCTTAACAGTGTTGTGTTTACACACCGTATGCAAGGTGGCACAGAACTTGAGGGTAATAGCCGTGTAGCTTATGATTTATCTACTGATGGTGGCGCTACATGGACAACCGACGTTCAAGCTTATGCTCCAACAGGACCCGGGCCAACTTACCCTATGGATGCGGGTAGATATCCTCAGGGAGGAATAATCAATCCTGAAGGAAATACTGATCCTGCTAATGCATATTACGCATTTTATATTTGTACTCTCGATGACAGCCAAGGTAGTAATTGGGGTGGTGCTGCAGTCGGTTCAAACGCTCTTACCGAAACTGATCCTCCAAACGCATCACAGATTAACTTAACCTCCTCTGGTGATTACTATCGCTATGTACCAGATGCATATACAATTACTCAGCAGGGCAAAGCCTGGAATCTTCAACCTAGCATGGATGTGAGCAGTGGTTCTCCTATATATATGGGTGATTTAATAATTGGACCTGGTGAAATACTTGATGGAGAAATAACCTATGATGGTGATTTAATGAGCTTTCTTGCTCCAAATGATGGCATAAACGATTCTAAAATTGCATTCGCACCTGATGGACAAACCGGATATATTCTTGTTATGAGTGATTCGGAAAGTGATCCGCAACCTTATACTAGTTATCACCCAATCCTTCTCAAAACTACTGATGGCGGTGACACTTGGAGCGATCCTAATCACGTAATTCTTGGAAGTGAAGATGGTATCTCGACTGTAAAGAATTATTGGTCTGATGAAACTATGGAAGAGGTTTATGGTGCCGGATTTAACAGGGATGAAATTTATTATAACATGGGTTACCAGACCGATCTTATAATTGATAGTAAAGGTAATCCACATATAACCGGGATAATTGCTCTTGGTACAGAAGATGGCTGGTATCCTAATGAAGGTACAATGGCTACCTGGCATGTTTATTCAGATGATGGTGGTAGTACTTGGGTTGCCGACGCATTGTACGACAATATTTGGCTTCAAGGCGAACCGGCAGGTTTAGTAATGTATAACCGACCTTACGCTGCATCAACTATGGATGGGCACTATTTGTTCTTTTCCTGGATTGATACAGACCTTGAGGGTGCCGAAGCTAACCTTAATCCAAATATTTTTGTAACAGGTTATGATTCTGAAGATCACACTTATAACCAAAGTGGAGTTCAAAACGTAACAGCATTAAGCCTTTACTGGTTTGCCGCATTTTATGGCTCTATGTCACAATATGTTTTTGCTGAAGAAAATGGCGATGTTTGGGATTGTGAAATTCCATTTGTATTTACAGAGTACACTAATCCTGCTGATCCTGCTGCAGAAATGAATTTCTACTACATTAAAGGGTTCAATCTGCCTATGCCAGTTGGCATTGATAGTCATGAAGGATTAGCTAACTTCTCTGTATCACAAAATAGTCCTAACCCTGCGGTTAACAATACTAGTATACTTGTAACATCAGAAACAGCAGGTGTTATAAACTTAAGAGTTAACAATATACTTGGACAGGTTGTTCATAAGGAAAGTGTTAATAACAGTGCTCTTGCACATACTTTCAATATAAATGTAAGCAACTTGGAATCAGGAATTTATTTCTACACTGTAGAAATTGGAAAAAGTTCAATAACCAAGAAAATGCTTGTAAAATAAGCATTTTTAGTTATTCTTTAAAAAAAAGGCTGCCTAAACAGGCAGCCTTTTTTTATTGGCTTTTTAGTTAATTTATTATAACTTTGACGTTAATAAGTTCAGGAATTCAATCTTAAGTAAACATTAATATTAAATAACTATTAATTCAATTATGATAATATTATACTATATTTGATACTTCGAAATGAGAAGATAGTTAAAGAGATGTTAAATTAAAACTAAAATCATGAAAAAATTATTACTTACTGTATTAGCTTTTGGAATTGGTTTTTCTTCTTTCTCACAAACTAAGCATGTGGCAAGAAGTACCAAAGCTCCAAATTCGAAAGTATTGATGGAAAAGGCACCACAGCAGAGTGCTCGAACCATTATGGCAAGCGAAAAGCCTGCCCCAAAAACTGAAACTCTGAACGGAGTTGCTGCTACCTTTATTCCGCTAGGACAAGCTGGTAATACTTATGGTATTTACGGAAATCCAAGAACTTATCTCTGGGCCGATCCGAATATTAACAGTGTTGTTTTTACACATCGTATGATAGGCGGTACAGAGGTTGAAGGTAACAGTCGTATTGCTTATGATGTATCAACTGATGGTGGCACTACCTGGACAAACAATGTACATGTATATTCACCTTTAGGACCTGGTCCGCAGTATCCTGATGCTGCAGGTAGATATCCTCAAGGTGCAATAATCAACCCGGCAGGAAATACAGATCCTGCTAATGCATTCTATTCTTATTTTATTGCTACACTTGATATGACAAATGGTAACTGGGGTGGTTATGGATATGGCTCAAACGTACTAACAGAAACCGATCCTCCTAATCCATCACAGGTTAACCTAACTACCGGAGATGGTTATTATCGACTTATACCTGATGCTTATACTGTAACTCAGGATGCTGTTGCCTGGTATTTTGATGGTAGCTTTGATAATCCTGAAACCTACGACTACACCGGAGAACTAATAGTCGGAAGAGGTGAGATAGAGGATGGTGAATTAGTTATTGAAGAAAGTTTAATGGAAGCTCTTGGAGCTCTTGACGGTATTAACGACTGTAAAATTGCATTTGCCCCTGATGCCCAAACCGGATATATGCTTATTATGAGTGACACACCAAGTGATCCTCAACCTTATACAAATTATCACCCAGTCCTTTTCAAAACTACTGATGCCGGTGATACATGGGGCGATGCTGTTCACATATTGCTTGGAGGTGAAGATGGGAATGAAACTATAAAGAATTATTGGTCTGATGAAACTATGGAAGAGGTTTATGGAGCCGGATATAACAGGGATGAGATAAATTATAACATGGGTTATTCTGTTGATCTTATTGTAGACTCAAAAGGTAACCCACATGTTACAGGTATAATTGCTCTTGCTACTGATGCAGGTACTTGGTATCCTGGTGAAGGTACTATGGCTACTTGGCATCTTTATTCAGATGATGGTGGTAGCACATGGGTTGCTGATCCATTATACGATAATATATTCTTTGATGGCGATATTGGTGGGTTAGGTCAGTGGAATCGTCCTTATGCTGCTTCAACAATTGATGGACATTATCTATTCTTCTCATGGATTGATACTGATCTTGAAGGTGCCGAAGGCAATACTAACCCAAATATTTTTGTAGTAGGTTATGATTCTGAAGATCACACTTATTACGAAGGTGGAGTTCAGAATGTAACAGCATTAAGCCTCTACTGGTTTAGCGCATTTTATGGCTCAATGTCACAATATGTTTTTGCTGATCTTGATGAACCTGCGGAAATATGGAATTGTGAAATCCCATTCGTGTTTACAGAGTACACCGTACCCGGTGATCCTGCTGCAGAAATGAATTTCTATTACGTTAAAGGATTCTCATTGCCCATGCCTGTTGATATTGATAGTCATGAAGGATTAGCTAATTTCTCAGTATCTCAAAATAGCCCTAACCCGGCAACTAATAGTACCAGCATTTTGGTAACTACAGAAAAAGCAGGTGTTATTGACTTAAGAATTAGCAATATTCTTGGTCAGGTTGTACATCAGGAGAGCGTAAGTAATAGTGCACTTGCACATACATTTAATGTAAATGTCAGCAACCTGGAATCAGGAATTTATTTCTATACAATTGAAATAGGAACAAGTTCGATAACAAAGAAAATGCTTGTAAAATAAGCGTTTAAAAAGATTCTTATTTAAAAAGGCTGCCTAAACAGGCGGCCTTTTTCTGTGATTTTTAAATTTATTTACGTAATTTTAGCAACTGAATAAAGAATCGTTATGTCCTTTTATCATAATGACTCTTTAAAATTCTTTTATTATTAATTAAATTTAAAATCATGAAAAAATTATTACTTACTGTATTAGCTTTCGCAATTGGTTTAACTTCCTTTTCACAAACCAGGCATGTAGTAAGAAGTACAAAAGCACCTAATACAGAATTATTGTTGGAAAAAGCACCTCAACAAAGTGCTCGAACAATAATGGCAAGCGAGAAGCCTGCCCCTAAAACCGAAACTATTAATGGAGTGTCTGCCACATATATCCCAATTGGCCAGGCAGGCAATGCTTACGGTTTTTACTTCGGTCCAAGAACCTATTTATGGGCCGATAACAACCTTAATAGTGTTGTGTTTACTCACCGTATGACAGGTGGTACTGAAGTTGAAGGTAATAGTCGTGTTTCTTATGATGTATCAACCGATGGTGGTGCTACATGGGAAACCAATGTGCAGGTTTATACACCTTTAGGGCCTGGACCTCAATATCCTGAAGCAGCAGGTAGATACCCTCAGGGAGGAATAATAAACCCTGAAGGGAATACGGATCCCGCTAATGCGCACTATGCTTATTTTATTGCAACGATTATTAATACTAACAATATCTGGGGTGGATATGCATATGGTTCTAATGTACTTACTGAAACCGATCCATCTAATCCTTCTCAAGTAAATTTAGGATTCGAACCTGGCTACTACAGGACTGTTCCTGATGCCTTTACAATTACCCAACAAGCAGTAGCTTGGTATCTTGAACCTAGTGTGGATTTAAGTAGTGGTAGTGCTGAATATACCGGTGATCTAATACTTGGAAGAGGAGAAATGGATGGTGGTGTGATAGTCTATGAAGAAGAATTGATAGGTTTTCTTGCGCCTCTCGACGGAATGAACGATTCTAAAATTGCATTCGCCCCTGATGGGCAAACCGGATACATACTCGTTATGAGTGATTCGGAAGGTGATCCACAACCATATACAAATTATCACCCAATATTACTCAAAACTACTGATGGAGGTGATTCGTGGAGCGATCCAATTCATGTTCTACTTGGCGGTGAAGATGGTAATGAAACTTTAAAAAATTATTGGTCTGATGAAATTATGGAAGAACTTTATGGTGCCGGATTTAACAGGGATGAGATTTATTATAATATGGGTTACCAATGTGATATTATTGTTGATGGTCAGGGTAATCCACATATAACTGGTATAATTGCTCTTGGCACAGAAGAAGGCTGGTATCCAAATGAAGGTACAATGGCCACATGGCATGTTTATTCAGATGATGGTGGTGCAACTTGGGCTGCTGACGCATTGTACGACAATATTTGGCTTCAAGGCGAACCAGCAGGTTTAGTTATGTATAACCGTCCTTATGCTGCATCAACCATGGATGGACACTATCTATTCTTTTCCTGGATTGATACCGACCTTGAAGGTGCTGAAGCCAATACTAACCCAAATATTTTTGTAACAGGTTATGATTCTGAGGATAATACTTATTACGAAGGTGGAGTTCAAAATGTAACAGCATTAAGCCTCTATTGGTTCAGCGCATTTTATGGCTCAATGTCTCAATATGTCTTTAGTGAAGATAATGGTGGTCCGTGGGACATTGAAATTCCATTTGTGTTTACCGAATACACTGTGCCAGGTGACCCGGCTGCTGAAATGAATTTCTATTACATTAAAGGTTTTACAATACCAATGTTAGTTGGAATTGATAGTCATGAAGGACTGGCTAACTTTGTAGTTTCTCAAAATAGTCCTAACCCAGCTGTTAATAGTACTAGTATTCTGGTAACAACAGAAACATCAGGTGTTATTAACCTAAGAGTTAATAATATTCTTGGACAGGTTGTTCATCAGGAGAGTGTAGATAACAGCGCACTTGCACACACTTTTAATGTAAATGTTAGCAATTTGGAATCAGGGATTTATTTCTACACAATTGAAATTGGAAAGAGTTCGATAACAAAGAAAATGCTTGTGAAATAAGCATTCTAATATTATTAAAAAAAGGCTGTCAGTTTTGGCAGCCTTTTTTTATTTAAATGACAACCATTATTTGATTTCTTAGGTCTTATTTTATTATGCACTAAGTTGTTCGTCCTTTTTATTTATTGTAACTTTGGTGCTATAACCTAAAAACATTAAATATGAAAAAGCTACTGTTAATTGCATTTACAATTATTTTTGCTAGTACAATTAGTGCTCAAAAACATGTTCTTAGGAGTACAGAGTTTCCTGTTCATTCTGCACCTGAAAAAGTACCCAAAAGCAAATCTAATATTGGAACAGTTACTAAACCTGATATCGCAAAAGAACAAGCAGCAGGTAGCAGCACAACTTATATACCTCTTGGGCAATCGAATAATATTAATGGTTTTCAAGGAAATTCACGAACCTACCTTTGGGCTGACCCAAATCTGAATAGCGTGGTATTTACTCATAAAGGTATTGATGAAATCCCAGCATTGAATTTTGATGTTTCAACAGATGGGGGATCAACATGGTCCATAAATAATGTTATTAATGTACCTGATTTAGATTTGTCCTTTGCACAGGGAGGGATTATTAACGAAGAAGGTAATACCAATCCTGATGATGCATATTATACTTATTTTAATAGTATAACCAATGGACTAAGTTATGGAGTTAATATACTTACAAATACTTCTACACCTAACTTCTCATATGTAAATCACGTAATTGATAGTGCTGAGTTTGATGTAACTAATGCATTTACGATTACGCAACAGGGTGTTGCCTGGAATGTGGGAATAAAGACTGAGCCTATTGATAATAATTATAATGGACAATTATTAGTTAGCAACGCTACGGTTGATAATGGGACGGTTCAATATCAGGATACAATTTTTGATTTTCTTGCTCCACTAGACGGAATCAACGATGAAAAAATTGCATTTGCGCCAGACGGACAAACTGGATATATAATGATTTTAAGTGATTCAGAAAGTGATCCACAACCATATACAAATTATCATCCCGTGCTTTTGAAAACCATTGATGGCGGTGTAAGTTGGAGCGATCCTATTCATGTGCAACTTGGAGGTGTTGATGGTATAGAGTCCATAAAAAATTATTGGTCTGATGAAGTTATGGAGGAGGTATATGGAGCAGGATTTAACAGGGATGAAATTTATTATAACTTAGGTTACCATGCAGATATAATTGTTGATTATAATGGTAATCCACATATTACAGGTATAATTGCACTTGGTACTGAAGATGGATGGTATCCAAATGAAGGTACTATGGCAACATGGCATGTTTATTCTGACGATGGGGGCGATACATGGGTTGCAGATCCTTTATATGATAATATTTTTCTTGATGGTGATATAGGGGGTGTAGCTCAATATAACCGTCCTTATGCTGCCTCCTCTTTTGATGGAGCTGCTTTGTTTTTCTCATGGATTGATACAGACCTTGATGGTGCTGAGGGTAATATTAACCCAAATATATTTACTTTAGGGTATTGTGCATCTGAAAGCACTTATACGGAAGTTGAAAATGTCACGGCATTAAGTCTTTATTGGTTTAGTGCATTCTTTGGATGCATGAGTCAGTATGTTTTTGAATATGAATCTGGGAACGGTTACGAATATGAAATACCTTTTGTTTTTGCCGAGTTTTCTAATCCTTATATTAATTATTGGTATATTGATGACTATAGTTTGTCGACGGGCAACCCATGTAATCCTATTAGTATTGATGAAAAAAAGTTTTGTCATTATCCAACAGTTTCACAAAATTCACCCAATCCGGCAACAAATTTTACTGAAATTTTGGTGACAACCGAAATAAATGGCGTGATTAGCCTAAGCATTGGTAATATTCTGGGTCAGGTTGTCCATCAGGAAAGTGCTACTAACAACTCACTTACCCACACTTTTGATATTGATGTTAGTAGTTTAGATGCAGGAATTTATTTCTACACAGTCGAAATTGGAAATAGCTCGATAACAAAGAAAATGGTTGTGAAGTAAGCAAACTTTGTGGTTTCTAAAACTCAGAAGTAAAATAAAATTCAATATCGGTATATTTCTGTTGCGCCATCTGAAGTGAGAATTGTGAGTCGGCTAAAAATACCTCCCGTCCTTCTTTATCAAGCGCAATTTGATTTGCTTTTCTTGCTCTGAAATCTTTCAATTGCTCTTCATTGCCACTTTTAAACCATGCAGTTTTGTATAGTACAATATTTTCGTATCTGCACTTTGCTCCATATTCATGTTCTAATCGATATTGAATTACTTCAAATTGCAAAGCACCTACGGTTCCAATAATTTTCCTTCCAGTATGTTTTCCGGTAAACAACTGAGCAACACCTTCGTCCATAAGTTGGTCGATTCCTTTGGCAAGTTGTTTTGCTTTCATTGGATTAGCATTTTCAACATATTTAAAAAGCTCAGGCGAAAAACTGGGCATACCTTTAAAATTTAAATTTTCGACTTCGGTAATAGTATCACCTATTTTAAAATTACCGGTATCGTGCAGTCCAACAATATCTCCAGGGTACATTTCATCCACAATAGATTTTTTTTGAGCCATAAATGCCGTAGGACTAGAGAATTTCAGTTTCCTGTTTAATCGAACATGCTGATAATAAGTATTTCTTTTAAAAGTTCCGGAAACAATTCTGACAAAAGCAATACGGTCCCGGTGATTAGGATCCATATTAGCATGTATCTTAAAAACAAAACCACTGAATTGATTCTCTTCAGGCAAAACTAATCTTTCATCACTTTCTCTTCCAATTGGAGGAGGAGCTATTTCAATAAAATTGTCAAGAAGTTCTTTAACACCAAAATTGTTAAGGGCACTGCCAAAAAATACCGGTGAAATATTGCCATCAAGATAATCAATTGCAACAAATTTAGGATACACACCTTCAATAAGTTCAACATCTTCTCTTAGTTTGTCAGCGTCTTCGTCAAGATATTCATCAACATCTGAGTCAGATATGTCGTTAATAGAAACACCTTCCTCAATAATCTGTTTGCCGGGCGAGAATAGATTAAGTGACTTTGAAAATATATTATAAACGCCTTTAAAGCCAGGCCCCATATTAATTGGCCAACTCAAAGGGGTAACTTTAATATGTAATTTTTGTTCAATCTCATCCAATAGATCAAACGCATCTTTTCCGGGCCTATCCATTTTATTGATGAAAACAATTATCGGAATATTTCTCATCCTACAAACTTTTACAAGTTTTTCAGTTTGAGGCTCTACACCTTTTGCTACATCAATTACAACAACAACGCTATCGGCTGCTGTTAATGTCCTGAAAGTATCTTCCTGGAAATCCTGGTGGCCTGGAGTATCTAAGATGTTTATTTTGATGCCCTTGTACTCAAAACCCATTACAGAAGTAGCTACAGAAATACCTCTTTGCCGTTCAATTTCCATCCAGTCGGATGTAGCAGTTTTTTTTATCTTATTTGATTTTACCGCACCAGCTACTTGAATTGCACCTCCAAAAAGTAGTAACTTTTCTGTTAAGGTAGTCTTCCCCGCATCAGGATGACTGATAATGGCAAAAGTTCGACGCCTGTTTATTTCTTTAATGTTACTCATTCAAGGTTAAAAATTGAGGTGCAAAAGTAGAAAAATTGTTGTTTGTTACAATTGTGGGAATTTTGCCATAATGGTTTTTGAATTATTCTTGTTGATAGGTCTAACTCCTCTCTACTTCGCGAATGTCAACAAGGTTATTCATCAGTGCATAAACTGTTAACCCCGAAAGAGATTTGATGCCAAGCTTTCTGGTGATTTTTTTCCTATGAGTCATTACTGTATGCACACTTAAAAAAAGTTTGTCGGCAATCTCCTGGTTAGTAAGTCCCAAAGTTAAATTTCGCAAAATCTCAATTTCTCGTTTACTAATTAATTGTTCATTGTCGGTTTTATCATCATCATCTTTGCCAACAATTTGTTGTAAGGCCTCAATTAACTTGTATTTATTGTCCTGAGTGTTTAACGTAAATTTAAACCGGCTATTTATGTTATCGTTTGTATTGGACGAAACAAGGCCTATAACCTTAATGTCTTTTTCTTCATTTAGCTTACGTAACAATGGGATTAATATTTCAGAGACAGACTCTGGGTCAATTATTATAAACTCAGGCTTATTACTAATTAATTTTTCATACAGATTTTTTTCAGAACCATTATACACATGATCAACTAACATGCTCCTTAATTCAAGAGTTAAGTTTTCAATTCCCGATGAAAGAAGGAAAGCATTTGAAACGACTATTACCTTTTTTGTTTTACTCATCCCAAATGCTAATTATCAGTAATAATTTTTTCAAGTATTTGTACCTTAGGTACTAGAACTAGATCCTCAATACGAGCATGATCACCTAAATCTTTCTCCAGCACAGTTAATTCTTTCAATAACTTGTAGAGGCTATGTTGATTTTTTGATGCAGGTAAATATTTAATTATAATGTTTTTCAAGTCCATGAGCTTTTCCTCAACATTATCATGCTCATCTTCAAATGAAGTAATTGAGTATTCTTTGATTCGAGAAATTAAAGTTGGTGAAACAGTTTTATCAGTCACAGCAGATTCAAGGTCCAGAACGTAGGGATATACACGATTTTCCTCTTTTTCGATATGTTTAATGAGTTCGTATTTATATTCTTCGAAGAACTTCTCTAATAATTTATGTGATTCTTTGTCAACCTCTGATTCAGATGCCATCTCACTGATTAAACCTTCTATTTCAGGGATTTTATTTAGCAAATAGTAATCATGTGTTTTTTTAAGATAATCGATCAGCAGCTTAACAGAAAAACTTTGTAAATAATTATTATCCAAATACTGTGGATCGTGAAATGCATTAAGAATTATTAAAAAGAAATCAGTATTAATTTGATTCTTTTCGCAAATATTTTCAATACTGGCATCACCAAACCCAAGCATAATACCAAAACGACTAATTACAGGTATCAGGTTGTAATCGTGATGGATTACGTCAGCAAGTTTCATGTCTTTTTCAAGTAGCATATTTCACAATATTTATGGCAAAAGTAGGTAAAATGTAATATGAAGCGGTTACTTGTCTTTAAGCGTAGGTAAACTGATTAAGTAAATTGTTACACCTACTAAAATCATGGCAAGTATTATTCTAATATATATATTCGGAATAAAATGAATGGATATGCCAATAGTGATCCAAAGAATAATTATCGCAATAATTTTTGATCTTACAGATACACCTTTCTTTTCATAGTAATTACTAATGTAGGAGCCAACAAGTTTGTTATTTTTAAACCAGTTACGCATCTTTTCCGAACCTTGGTTAAAGCATAAACCTGCAAGTAGCAGGAATGGTGTGGTTGGCAATAGTGGGACTATTATTCCGATTATCCCTACACCAACGAAAACGCTGCCAAGTATATTCCAAACAGGTTTAGGGATGTTCGAGAAAATGCTTCTTTTATTTTGAGATTCCAAATTGATAGTTGCTAAAATCGAATTGCAAAAATAGATTAAATGGCATGTTAAATTATAGATTAGTGGTTTTGTTAGCAGATATTTAACAACTTGTCTATTCGCAACTCAAGTAATTCAGGTTTATTTTCAAGAAATAAGCCCTTATACAGCTTTTCATTTTTTAGTGCAGTGGGCAAATCAAAATTGCTTTGACTTTGTGAAAATGCAATTCCTTCATCAAGTAATCTATTAGCTAAGTATTCCTGTTCAGTTTGTCCGGGTGTTGGAATAAAAATAGCTTTTTTGCCAAAAACTGCTAAATCCATAAGTGTTGAATAACCAGGTCTGCTAATCACAATTTTTGCGGATTGAATAAGTAATGAAAATTCGTCATCAGTAATGTGTGAAATTAATTTCACATTTTTGTTTTCATTACTTACTTGTTCTTCAGGTTTACCGAGAAGGATAACTGTTTTTAATTCGGTTTTTAATGCTTGTGAAAGTAGTAGTTTTTCTAAGATTGTTCTTTGAGGCTCCGGTCCGGACAGGATAATCAGAATGTCGATACTGTTACTTTTGTGAGTAACTTCTGGTTTTGAGAATCTACTAAGCAAGCCAATATTAAAAAGTTTAGAAGCAAATTTATTCGATTTAGAAAGATTTCCTGATAAGCGAAATTTACCTGGTATGTCTGGTACCCAAACTTCATTAAACTTGTTTAGATAATGATTAATTGTACAATTGATAATAGGTTTGCCGATTTTATGCCATCCGCTAGTTTGAATGTTTAGTTGGTGTGTTATAAATACTGTTGGAACTTTCGAAGTTGATAGTTCATAACGGTTATCCGATATTACAGCATCTATATTATGTTCATTAATAATTGTTTGAAGTCTCCTATTTGCTTGTCTTGCTTCTAAGATCATGCTTGGAAGAGACGTAAGCATGGCCAAAGCCATATTATTATTAGAGGGGTAATTTGGGCTGTACCCTGGAAGTTGAATAGTGGTATTTTGAGGGAAACGCTGTACTAAAAATTCCAAAGGACGGTTGTCTGCAGCAATAATAACATTTGCACCTTTTCTTTCAAGCATTTCAATAACAGGAACCATGCGAGTTGCATGACCAAGTCCCCAATCTAATGGACAAACTAGAATATTTTTTCTTGGTTCCATGTTTAAATTCTTCACTATTGGATGCTGCAATGTTGGCATTATAACCGGAAAATAATACCAAGGAAAAAAATCAATTTGTGCCTGACCACCAACCTGACCTGTACGGATAGGAATTGGGAGTCCGTTGAGATCTAATACAAGATTTCTATTTAATCTCACTCCATAATTGAAAAGTTGAGTTTGGAGGTCAACGTCATTTTCAACTGAAACCGTATTTTCTTTATTTTGAATACTATCCATACTTGCAAAAACAGGATCGAGAAGCCACATTACTTTACCACCATACATTATGTATTGGTCGATAATAAACTTATCCTTTTGAGAAAAAACAGAATCAGGTTTTGCAATTATTATTGCTGCATACTTTGGACGAATATTAAATTCTTGTGTTGCTGAATCAATAAGTGATCTTTCAACCAATGAGTTTATTTTATCATCTATTGTTAGTCTATCAACCATGTAGTTATCTTGCAAAGCAAGAGTGATGTCATGGGTTTCCTGATCATCCAGCTCCCCATGGCCTTCAATAAATGCTATATTTGGTTTAACACTTTTTATTAGTCTACTAATCACACTGGCAAATTTGAACTCGAGGTTCTGAATCGAATTGTTTAAAGCAGCCTCAGGAGGTGCATTAATTTGTGCATCAAGTAATTCAACAGGCATTTCATTATTCTGATAACTAACCAGAGCTCCCGGGAAAATTACTTGTTGATCTAATCCACCTTTTGTTTTTACCTGCAAATTTGTTGGATTAAGTCCTTGTTCCATAAGAAGCTGATATGTTTCATTCCGCTCCTTAACATTTTCACTTGATGAAGGATTAATAAATTCATACTCAATATTCTTATTGTATGCCCTAAATTCGTTAAGAAGTTCTTTGGTTTCACGTCTCAGCCTTTTGAAACCAGCAGGAAAATCACCATCCAAGAACACCCTGAAATAAACAATGTCATCAACATTTTTAAGTAGTTCCTGAGTTGATTCCGAAAGTGTATATCTTTTCTCGCTAGTAAGATCAATTCGTGTAAAAATATTTGAACTGATAATGTTAACAACTATAATTATAGAAACAACAATTAGCAATTGCACAAAATAATGATTAAACGTGCTATTTTTATTGGCTTTCATATTCTTTTGTGTATTACCACTTACGCTTTGATAATGAAAAATTAGTGAGAAATAAAAATAGTACGATTACACTCACAAAAAATATGATATCACGTGTATCAACTACACCGCGGCTTATTGAGCTATAATGTGCGCTAATCCCCAGAGATCTAATGAATAAATCAATACTTCCTAATAAATCGAGTGAATAGATAAACTCAAACCCTAGATATAAAAATGCGCATAATATAATTGCAAGTATGAATGATATTACTTGATTATCAGTTACTGATGATGAAAAAACTCCTACCGATGCAAACACTGCGCCAAGAAACAACAAACCTATATACGAACCCCAAATGCTTCCAGCATCGAGGTTACCAGGTGGAAACCCAAGCTGATAAACCGAAAAAAAGTAAACAAGGGTTGGCAATAAAGAAAATACAATTAATGTAACAGCAGCAAAAAATTTTGCTGTAATTATCTGCATATCAGATAACGGCCTGCTAAATAACAATTCAATGGTACCACTTTTCTTTTCTTCAGCAAATGAACGCATTGTAACTGCAGGCACCAGAAACAAGAAAACAATAGGTGCAACTATGAAGAGCCCGTCAAGATTTGCATATCCATAATCCAATATATTGAAGTCGGATGGGAAAAACCATAAAAATAATCCTGTTGTAATTAAAAAAACAAGTATTACAACATATCCGGTAATGGAACTCAAGAAAGCCCTTATTTCTTTTAAATATAAAGCAAACATATTTTTGCTATTAATAGCGGTACAAAAATAACACTTTTTTTATCCTGGATTAGTGTTTTCAAAGCCCATCACAGCCTAATAATGCTAACAAACCAATTTGTAACTTAGCTAACAAATAACTCTAAATGGAGCTTCTTAAACAACTTTAATATGTTTTGTAAAGCTTGCCAGGTAAACTTTGTATTAAACCTTCAAACTCAAGAGTAAGCAAAGTAGAGGCAACTTTTGAGGCGGGTAAAGCTGATTGAATTACCAGCTTGTCAATACTAATTTCTTTAGTCTCTTCAATTATGTCATAAACCAATTTTTGTGTTTGTGTAAGCTGAAGAAATAGATCTCTTTGCTCTTTAACATCAACTTTTATATCATCCCAACCCATAATATAGGCAATATCTTTTTCCGTTTCTGCTAATGCAGCTCTGGTTGATTTTATAAGCATATTACAACCCTTAGAGTATTCATCATTAACACGACCAGGAACAGCAAAAACATCGCGATTATATGAGTTTGCCAATCCGGCAGTTATCATAGCACCTCCCCTAATACCAGACTCTACAACTAAAATTGCATCACACATACCTGCAACTATTCTATTACGCTTTGGAAAGTTTTCACGATCGGGATTAGTTTTAGTCAAAAATTCGGTTAACAACCCACCATTATCGATCATTTTTGCGGCTAATTTTTTGTTTTGTGACGGATATATCCGGTCTAATCCATGGCCTAGAACAGCTACAGTTTGTAAGCCATCATCCAATGCTGCTTTATGAGAATAACTATCAATACCATATGCCAAACCACTAACCACTAAAACGCCTTTAGAACTGAGCCCTTTAATCATGCGTTCGCAGTTTACTTTGCCTTCATTTGTAGCCTTCCTTGTCCCAACAAAACCAATTACACGGGGAACATTCAGATCAGCATTACCTTTATAATAAAGTAATAAAGGCCCATCTTCGCAATTCAAAAGTCTTGCAGGGTAATCAGGGTCAGTGTAAAAAAGTGCTTTTATGTTATTCTTCTCAATGAAACTAATCTCGGATTCCGCTTTGTGGAGTACCTTCTGACTAATAATACTGTTTACTGTGGAACTGCCAATTCCAGGAATTTTCATTAGCGCATTTTTGTTTTCTTTAAAAACAGCTTCAACTCCACCGCAATATGCTATCAGTTTTTTTCCAACAATATCACCTATTCCAGGAATTAAAGTTAACGAAATTTGATATTTAAGCAGGTCATTAGGCACAGCTCAAAAATAGAAAAAAATGCGATTGGTTTCATTATTAATAGCTCCATCAATCAACAATATTATCTTACCCTGAGATAAAATATTTTAGAGTAAAATTGGTATTTTCGCATTACAAATAGTAATATTTTCCAACGCTGTTCAATATTTGAAATTAAACATGGAACCAAGAAAAAATATTCTAGTTTGTCCATTAGATTGGGGACTTGGTCATGCAACTCGCATGGTTCCTGTTATTGAAATGC
>NYYH01000053.1 GCA_002686705.1 Bacteroidota bacterium | reverse complement strand
TGATAGAACGATTGTGTCAGTCCACCAACTGTGTCTGCCAAGTAACCGACGAGGTGCTCAATACCAGGTTGATTGGGATCTAAGAATTGGATGCTCCAGGAGGATAACCCCCCCCCCGGGGGGAAGCACAAACCCCCACCCCAATTTACATAAAGTAGTTAGTCGCGTTTCCACCGACAACATGCGCATATGCATTATCGTCAGTCAGGTGACCAAACTAGGTGCTCCAAACCGGCTTGATTTAGATGCAGTAGCTGGATGCTCTGGGAGGATAACCCCAGGGGGTGGGGGCACCAGCGCAGACACCCCGCCCCAATTTACATAAAGTAGTTGGCAGTTCAATTTTTTATGACTAGTATATAGGTTTTCGTATATTTTTTCGTTTTCAATGTATTGGACTTGTATTCAATTTATCAAATTCAGATTAAATTTCTAATAATAATGAAGGAGATTGTTATGGAAAAAGACAAAGTAAATGAAACAGAATCTACGGTTAATGTTGAGGTATTTAATTTTTATAGGGAGGGAATAATAATGAAATTATTTCTTAAAATATTTATTTTTTCCTTTGCTTTATTATCATTCAGTTCAGCAAATGCAGTTACAATTAAGTGGCTTCATTTGAATGCAGAAAATTCACCAAATATGCCGGGTATTTTAAAGGCTGTAGCGGAATATGAAGCAAAGACTGGTAATAAAGTTGAATTACAATATTTGGAAAATGAGTCTTTTAAAGCGAAGCTTCCAACAATGCTTCAATCAAATGACCGACCTGACGTATTTTATAGTTGGAGTGGAGGCGTCATGTATGATCAGGCCAGAGCCGGTTTCTTGAGAGATATCACAGGAGTTGTATCTGATGATTACCTGTCAACATTGAGTGCTGCAGCTGCTAATGCATTTACTTTTGAAGGACAAAGAGTGGGCATACCAACACACGTCGCTCAAGTTGCTTGGTGGTATAATAAAAATCTTATTAACCAAGCGGGCGTTGATGTAAGTAAAATTGTTTACTGGGTAGATTTATTAGAAGCAGTAAAACAAATAAAATCAGCTGGGATTACTCCTATTTGCTTAGGTGGAAAAGATAAATGGCCTGTACATTTCATTTGGACTCATCTACACATAAGAAACGGTGGCCAAGACTTATTTTTAGAGTCGCTTAATAATGGCGGCTGGGGTAGACCTGAATATGTGAAATCTGGTGAACAAATGTTAGAACTTGTTGCTTTAGAACCTTTCCAAGATGGGTATTTAGCAGCTACATGGCCTGATCAAGCAGGTTTGTTTGGTGATGGAAAGTGTGCAATGGCATTAATGGGTAACTGGATGTACGGATCACAAGCAGCAAATAGTGCTAGTGGAGAAGGCTTGGCTGATGACAATATGGGAATGTTTAATATGCCTGCAACTAAGGGTGGATTAGGTGATCCTGGAGATACTTTAGGAGGTATCAATGGTTGGCTATTCTCTAGTTCAGCTCCTGATGAAGCTGTTGAATTAATTATGCATTATGTCTCTAAAGAAATACAATCTGAAGATGCAGCTAATGGGGTTTATATACCAGTTGTTAAAGGGGCAGATACTTCAATTAAAAACCGATTCTTAAAACAAGTTGCTAGAAACATAGCTAATTCAAAATATCATCAAATCTTTTATGATCAGTTCTTAGGAGCAGATATAGGAAGAGTTGTAAATGATGTATCAACTGATTTAGCAGCAGGAATAATTTCTCCTGAAGAAGCAACAGCTCAAGTGCAAGAATCTTGGGAATTTAATCAATAAATATTTATTTTTATTGGAGGCTTTTTTAAGCCTCCACATAATATTATTATAAAAAGTGAAATATCAAAAATTTGATGTTATTTTAAACAGATATTACACTTTAATAATTTTTCTAATTCCTGCTTTAACTGTTTTTACTTTATTTGTCGTTTTGCCAATTGTAGAAGCTGCGTATTATAGTTTTTATAGATGGAATGGTTACGGCGATCCTGAAAAATTTGTAGGTTTTAAAAATTATACTTACCTATTTAGAAATAGGGTTTTCATAATATCGTTAAAGAATAATTTTTATATAATTGCTTTATCACTTTTTGTGCAACTTCCTTTTGCTTTACTTGTTGCATTAATGATTTCTGATAAAATTAAGGGCGCTACATTTTTTCGAACAATTTTTTTTCTTCCTTATATATTAGCTGAAATTGGAGCGGGATTAATATGGGCTTACATCTATGATGGAAATTACGGACTAGTTGCTACTATATGGGGTTTCTTTGGAATTGATCCAATCTTTATGGTTGGTGATAAAGATTTGGCCTTGATAGCTATACTTATAGTTATCTTTTGGAAATATTTTGGTATTCATATGATGATTTATATTGCAGGTCTACAAGCTATTTCCAAAGAGGTTTTAGAGGCAGCAAAAGTAGATGGCGCGGGTCCGTTTACAACTGCATGGCGAATTAAAATTCCTATTTTGCTTCCAACTATTCGTCTCTCAGTTTTTCTTTCAATTTTAGGCTCTCTTCAACTTTTTGATATCATTATGCCATTAACAGGAGGAGGTCCATCTAATGTCACCCACTCTATGGTTACATATCTTTATTATTTTGGTGTCATGAGAATGAAATTTGGATTCGGTAGTGCGGTTGGCGTGGTTATCTTTTTAATATGTTTCTCAATAGCAATAGCCTATCAAAGAACTTTGATGAGGAATGATTAATGAAAGATAGTATGCGAACTTATTATATGTATTTATTTTTATTTTTGATGGCTGCTGCTATTTTTATCCCTTTATATGTTTCTGTAATGGGAGGTTTTAAAACGGTTGGCGAATTACGCACCAATGCACTAGGTCTCCCAAGTAATTGGAATTTTGATAATTACTTATCTGTTCTTTTAAATAGTAAATTTTGGTTATATCTTTGGAATTCAGTGATTTATGCAATTGGAACTACTTTTTTTGTTTTACTGTTTGCATCTATGACAGCTTTTGTTTTTGCTCATGTAAAATTTGCTGGGAATAGATTTCTTTATAATTATTTTCTTTTAGGTCTTCTTTTCCCTTTTGCTACAGCTATTTTACCTTTGTTTCTAAGAGTTAGGGATTTTGGACTTCTAGGGACAAGTTGGGCGGTGATATTGCCCCAAATTGCATTTGGTTTAGGGTTTGCAATAATTTTATTTAGAGGTTTTTTTAAACAAATGCCAAGTGAACTTTTTGATGCCGCATTTGTAGATGGGTGTACGTACGCACAATTTTATTTTAGATTTACCTTACCATTATCAACACCCATTTTAGCAACTGTGAGTGTTATTACTTTAACAGGAAGTTGGAACAACTATCTATTGCCCCTTATTATGATTAACGATGAGTCTCTCTACTCATGGCCTATGGGTATAATGGTATTTAGAAGTGAATATTTTACTGATTGGTCAAAAGTATTAGCTTATGTGTCTTTAACACTTGTGCCAGCAATTATTTTCTTTTTAGTTTTGCAAAAATATATTATTGCAGGACTAACAGGGGGGACAGTCAAAGGATAATATGATGAAAGTAGGTGTTATTGGATGTGGCAATATTGCTAATATTTATTTCAAGAATTCTTTAGATCATTTTAATAATTTTGAAATAATTACTTGCGCTGATATTAAAGAAGAAGCATCCAAATTATACGCTGATAAATATCAAATCAAACAGATGAGCGTAGATGATCTCTTAAGCTCAGATGAAATTGAGCTTGTTATTAATCTGACAATACCAAATGCTCACTTTGAGATTTCTGCATTGATTCTTAAAGCAAAAAAACATTCCTATTCTGAAAAACCTTTATCAATTGAATTTGAAGATGGTCAAGAACTTTTAAATTTAGCTAAAGAAAAAAATGTATATTTGGGTTGCGCACCTGATACTTTTCTTGGAGCAGGCGGACAATTGGCAAGAAAATTAGTTGATGAAAATAAAATAGGTAAAATATCACTTGGAAGTATTGCTATGGCAGTTCCAGGTCATGAAATTTGGCATCCTAATCCTGATTTTTATTATCAATATGGAGGTGGTCCAGTTTTGGATATGGGGCCCTATTATTTTTCTTCTTTGGTAAATCTATTAGGATCAGCTATATCTGTAGAAAGCAAAATCAGAAATGTCTATGAAGAAAGGGTTATCGTAAGTGGTGATCGACAGGGAGAAGTGATTAAAGTAGAAACCCCCACTTCTATAATTTCTCATATTGAATTTAAATCAGGAGCTCTTATTGATGCTTTTTTTTCATTTGATATTTGGAAACACAACAAGAATCATATTGAATTGTATGGTAACTCAGGTTCTTTGAATGTTCCTGATCCAAACATGTTTGGGGGAGAGATTCTTGGTTGCTTTAATAAAGGTGGTGATTGGAAAATATTTGAAACTAAGGAAATGATTCTGGGAAAATATAATGTTCTGAATTTTAGTGGCAAATCAAATGAAGTACCCATAAATGCAAATTATAGAGGTATTGGTGTTTCTGAAATGATTGATGCCATTCATAATAATAGACACCACAGATGTAGTGGAGAATTCAGTTTGCATGTGTTGGATATTATGGATAGTATTTTAAAGTCAGGCAAAGAAAAGAAAAAATTAAAGTTACGAAGTGAATGTTCTCAACCAAAATTTTTCTCAGAAGATGATATAAAACCATTAATTAGTAATTTATAGATTAAACGGAATAATAAATTGGTATGAAAAAGGCTTTAATCGTTTGCGGTGGCTGGGATGGACATGATCCAGAGGAATACGCGGAACTTGTTTCAGAATTTTTAAAATCTAATGATTTTGATATTAGAATTGAAAAGAAAACTGCTGCTTTTGCTGGTGATTTTGTTCATGATATGGATCTTATAATTCCAATTTTTACAATGGCTTTTGGATTTTCTCCAAAAGGTGAAATTAAAAAAGAAGAAGTTTCAAATGTAGCCAAAGCTGTTGTTAATGGAGCAGGACTGGCAGGTTTTCATGGCGGTATGTGTGATGCATTTCGTCAATCAATTGATTGGCAATTTATGACCGGAGGGCAGTGGGTAAATCATCCTGGCGGTGTTATAGATTACACTGTTAATATTACAAAAAAAGATGATCCTATAATGAAAGGAATTAACGATTTTGCTTATACTTCTGAACAATACTATATGCATGTTGATCCATCAAATGTAGTTTTAGCTACAACTACCTATAAAGGAGATCAAATTTGGTCATTGGAGCAATCTCCAGGATCACCTGGTAAAGTCGAATTTCTTGCGGACTGGATCAAAGATGTTGAAATGCCAGTTGTTTGGAAAAGAAAATGCGGAAAAGGAAAAGTTTTCTATAGTTCACTAGGTCACAAAGCGCATGAATTTGAAGTACCAGAAATGCAAGCAATCTTGACTCGTGGAATGCTGTGGGCCTCTAAATAGTAATTTCATTATATTAGTTTATAAAAGATCGTGAATTCAAGTCCCAAGTGTAACAAATGAGTGTTCCCCGAAGAATACCTGATTAGGTGTTTTCATCCTCAGGCATATTCGCGGACGGTTATTGAGTTTATCATCACCGACTGGACTTGCTTATCAGAGATTTGGTTGAATTGAGTTTTTATCGGTAAGTACCGTCTGATCAGTCCATTTGTGTTTTCATTGAGTCCCCTTTCCCATGAGGCATAAGGATGTGCAAAGAAAAACTGTGCATTCAGATTTTTAGCAATGGTTTCATGCTCGGCAAATTCTTTTCCATTATCAAAAGTGACGGTGTGAACTTTTGCTTTCATAGATTCCGGCAAGTTGATGGTGGACTGCTTTACCTCTTGAGCAGATTTGTAGGATAACCGGACAATCAGCCATAGCCGGCCTCCATTTACATAAAGTAGTTAGTCTCACTTGCACCCTGACAACAACTTATCTTTTGTCATCTCCAATCGCACTGACATTACCGTCAGCCTGGATACAGATGAGGTGCTTTACACAGGCTTGATCGAGATGCAGGAGATGGATGCTCAAGGATAGGGCCCAGGGGGTGCACTAGGCCCCACCCACTTTTACATAAAGAAGTTAGTGCGGAATTTATCTCCTTTAATGAT
>NYYH01000052.1 GCA_002686705.1 Bacteroidota bacterium | reverse complement strand
ATTGAAATGCAATAATTTTATTATTGTTTTCAAGTTATTAACTCAATTACACATTTTTACTAATTTCCAGTTTGTCTTAAATCATTTTCAATATATTCACTTCCTTCTCTTCTAGAAATCTCCATTTTCCTCTTGGTAAATCTTTTTTGGTTAAACCAGCAAAAATCACTCTGTCGAGTTTTACCACCTCGTAGTCTAGTTGCTCAAATATTCGCCGTACAATTCTGTTCTTACCTGAATGTAATTCTATACCAACATGTCTTTTGTCCATTTCATCTGCCACCCAATTTATTTTGTCGGGCCTAATTAACCCATCTTCAAGTTCTATTCCTTCAATTATCCGTAACATATCATTTTTCGAAAGGGGTTTATCCAGAACAACATGATATAATTTTTTAACACCATGTTTTGGGTGAGTTAAGCGAGTGGTTAGTTCCCCGTCGTTAGTGAAAAGAAGCAAACCAGTTGTATTACGATCCAGTCTGCCCACTGAATATATTCTTTCAGTACAAGCTTTTTCAACCAAATTCATAACGGTACGCCTATTTTGAGGATCATCAGAAGTAGTAATAAATCCTTTGGGTTTGTTAAGCAATAAATACCGTAGTTTTTCGCTTCTTAAAGTCTTATTGTTATATACTACTACATCACCCGGAACTACTTTAGTGCCTAGCTGAGTCACAACCTTATTGTTAATAGTTATTTTCCCACTTTCGATAAGTTTATCAGCTTCTCGGCGCGAACAAATTCCTGCGTCAGCAATGTATTTATTAAGTCTTACCAACACCGGAGTGTCTGCTGCTTTTTTCTCAGCAGTAGCTTTTTTAGATACTCTTTTGTTCCCTTTATTTTGTGAAGGTTTTTCTGAATTATTTCTTTTAGGTTTCATTGACTATCTTAGATAAGCATTTTAATTAGTAATATATGTCTGCAAATATCTTTAAGATTATTCACATAGAGGGAATTTATTTGAGCGAAATAAAGTTTGTGCACTTTCTGATAACTCTATCGAGAGTAAATTCGTTATGTGTTTTATTATTATCTAAAATGCAAATGAAACATTAAGATGTCCCCACCGATGCCAATACGCGGTTGGAAATTCAGGTGAGCGGACTACCATACCATATTCGATACTTAGTCTTTTATATTGCAATTCTCCTCCCAAAGAAGCATGTAACAACGAACTATTTATGTTGCTTATAGTATGAACATTGTCTTGAATTAATGTACCTCCTTGCAACGATGCATTATAATTTATCAAAAATATCGAACCGCTACAGTATATCCATGCTTGCCAACGAGATGATGCATCAACAGCCAATCCATGGAAATAGTCGTTAAAATATCCAATTCTGAAAGAACTTCCAATATTAGCTTCAGTATGTGGTACGCCTAGAGTAGCTCCAACCATCCCATTTAGCTCAAACCAATTAAAATCGACGAATCCTTTTTCAATAACAGCACTATATTGTAAGCAAAGATCATTTTTCACTTGGTTTTGCCAACCTTCGGATGGATATGCTGCTGCCATGGTACTATGTAATCTATTCTGTATATATTCACCGCCAGCAGCTGATCCAATCAAACCCACCGCCATACCTGAAGTTTTCTTTATCCGCTTCTTGTAATTAAACGACATTTTACTATTACCCAACAATAGATAAGTTGCATACGGATGATCCGTCAATTGAATTTCTGATGTTGATACTTCATCAGGTGTATAAAGGTGATGGGTTATACTCAGTGCGTAATAAATTATTTCGTCAATATCGCTAGGCAACAGGATTCTATTAATTGGTGATTTTTTAATAGTTGGTGAATAAATCTTTAAAGTAACTCCATTAGAATAATACCTGTCATTAAGAAATACAAGATCATTATCAACCGTAATTTCAACAATATTGTGGGTAATTTCATTCTGAGTCCTTACAAGAATAGATAGGATCAAGAATAATATTACCAGTGATAATCTCATTATAAATATCTTATGGAAAACATATTACAAACCTATCTTGTAAAAGTAGAAAAAATATTTTAAGAAGCACACTCAAATAATTGTCTCTCTGAAGCAATTTTTATAATGACATAATAAGTCCTTTCATAATTTCTAAACTACAGATTTGAAGCAGTCGTTCTTGAATTATAATAATATTAAAAATTGAAATGCAATAATTTTATTATTGTTTTCAAGTTATTAACTCAATTACACATTTTTACTAATTTCACTACAGGTTGTATATTTGCATCCTTTAATTTAGGTAATGATAGAAACTAAATGGGATATATTAATATGGGAAATCTTTTGCTGAATTTAAAAGCACAATGGTTCAAATTGCCTATTTTGGCATTTATCATTTTTTCATTTAGTGTTACTATTATCGCTCAAAATGAGCTGGTAGATAATACTTTAGATAAATCTAGGCAATTAATTGATGCTAAGAAATTTTCTGAAGCAGCAGATGTTCTAGGATCTTTTGAAGATCAATACCCTGGTAACATTTATGTAGAACGATTGTATGCACAAACATTGTTTTGGTTGCATGACTTTGATCTGGCATCAACAATTTATGAACGAGCTATTGGCTTTCATCCTAACAATATGGATGTTAAATATGAATATGCAATAATGTTGTTCGATTATAAAAAATATGAATATGCCAAAAAACTATTAATCGAATATGTTTCTGTCAATAAATACAATGGAGAAGCTCAACTATTATTAGGTAAAATTTACTATTATCAAAGGCAATTTAAAGAAGCTACTATACATCTTGAAAATGCGATTACACTAAATCCTGATGATAATATGATCAAAGAACTGTATCAACAAATTTATCGTATTATAGCTCCTCAATTATCTATAGGAGGTAGGTATCGTATTGATGATCAGCCAATGCATGCCTATGGTCCCAGCATAAAGTTTAACTGGTATCGGTCGGATATTCTTGATCTTGGTATTTCGGGAAACATGTTGAGGTATTCGGATATTCCGACTTCAAATTTAATAGCATCAGTGCAACTTTCTAATAGTTTTAATATTGCCAGTGCTGGCATCAATTTGAAAATGTCTGTTGGTGGAATTTACTCTAAAATAGGATCTGACGTTGATTGGATTGGCGGTATTCATTTAGTAAAAAAATTTAATAGACCCGTTCAAATTGATTTGATGGTAGAACGAAAAAATTATGATTATACAGTGAGCAGTGTTGAGAGAGATAGCATCTTGTTAGTTTCACGACTCGCATTAAATATTTCCATTGGTAAGAAGGATAATTGGAACGGATTAATTGGAGCTCAATCGAATATATTTCCAGATAATAATTATGTTAACTCTTACTATCTATGGTTTCTAAGTCGTCCGGTTGTTGTTTCGAATTTCAAATTTTATTTTGGTTATAGTTTTAATTATATGAATTCAAAGGAGGACCGATTTGAAGCAGTTGATAGCCTATCACAGATAATAAGCAATTACACGGATAAAATTGAAGGGATATATAATCCTTATTATACTCCAATGAATCAGATGTCGAATTCTTTATTAGTAAATATTAAGTACCAGATTGGCTCATCAACGGAAATATATGGACATACATCAATAGGATTGTTTTCTAAAATTAAAGCCCCGTATTTATACCTTGATAAAAATGATTTTGATGAAACAGTTATCGTAACCGGTTATAGTAATCAAAGATATGTCCCACTTGATTTAGGAGTTTCTTTGCAATCCCAGTTATCTAAAAAAGTAGATCTAACTATTTCGTACTCATATGTATCAACATATTATTTCTTAACCAATAATTTTAATGTAGGGATTAAATTATACCTAAAATAATGAGAACAAAACAAGATAGGTCGGATGAGTTATGGAAGTTTTGGGAGGCACAAGAAGTTACCAAAACCGGACGTTTCTTTTTCCTTATTCTTGTTATTGCTGGTGTGATAAGTATAGTTCGATTTTTTGACTGGTGGTTTCACCCTAATCATGTGGCTTCACTACCATTATTTGTTATTCTTTCATTAATTACATGGTACGGTCTACTACGATTAATTTTAATTTGGATAAATTATCTTGGGATAAAGAAACCAAAAAGAGCACATGCTGAGGACGGGCTGAAAGTTGCAATTTTTACTACTAGTTCACCGGGAGAACCACTAAGTATGTTTGATAAAACTCTTGAAGCTTGTGCAAATATCATTTATCCTCACACAACCTATTTATTAGATGATACCCAGGACCCCGCTTTTAAGGAAGTGGCTGAAAAACATGGAGCAGTTTGGTTAGAACTAGTTGGTTTACCAGGTGCGAAAGCAGGAAAAGTAAATAAAGCTCTTCAAATGATCGATGAGGATTTTGTGTTAATTATGGATCCCGATCATATTCCTTTCCCTAACTTTCTTGATGAAGTGCTAGGCTATTTTAAAGACGAAAGGGTTGGTTTCGTGCAAGTTGCACAAACATATTACAATCAGTATCGTTCGTTTACCGCACGTGGAGCCGCAGAACAAACCTATACTTTTTATGGTCCAACAATGATGGGCATGTACGGTTATGGGACAAGCGTGGCTATAGGTGCAAACTGTACCTTCCGGAAAAAAGCATTGGATTCTATTGGTGGGCATGGAATTGGTTTGGCAGAAGATTTAATAACATCTATTAGGCTTCATGCTGCTGGATGGAAATCCGTTTTTAACCCCGTAGTTGTTAGTCGCGGTCTTGTACCTGAAGATTTTGGTTCGTTTTGTAAGCAACAATTAAAATGGTCTCGCGGAGTATTTGAGATACTTTTTAGTGAATTGCCGCGATTATCAAAAACACTAAGCTTGTGGCAACTAATTTCTTATTTTGCTATCTCTACATATTATTTGGTAGGAGTAACGATTTTTTTGTACGTGGCTATACCATTTATGTATTTTTGGGGAGGATGGTTGCCGGCAAAAATGGATTTTGGGGAGTTTTTAGTCAACGGCACACCAATTATTGTTATCGCATTATTAGTATATTTATATGTACAACGCTGGCTAAGTCATCCTATATCTGAGAGAGGACTTCACTGGCGTGGGATGGTGTTGAAATTTGCAACCTGGCCTGTGTTTTTTCTTGGTGCATTGCTTGCTGTTGTAAACGTAGAAATACCATATATACCTACTGCAAAAAAAGCAGTAAAAGGGTTGAGTCCATATACGCGCCCGTTAATTTTTCAGGTTATATTGTTCATATTAACTTTGGGGTATGTAATTTATGATAGGTTATATGTGGCTTCTGAAGGAATATTGATACTTACAAGCCAAAAAGTTTGGGGAATGTTCGCTTTTGCATTTGTGTCAATAATTATGATTATTGGAGGGATTTATGCTGCTTATGAATCACGTGATTTGGAACCGGAAGAACCTTGGAAAAAGATTGATCTTAAAAAAATAAAGATAAGAAGAAAGAGTTAAAATATATAGAGATGAAGAATTCGATGAAGCGTTTTGTTTTTGTTAGTGCAGCAACAGTAATGGGTATTGCATTAGTACTTGTATTTGTCTTTCTTGGAAAACAAACAAGTGGCCCTATTTCTGGAGCATTAGATGCTTTAGGAAATAAAATAATTGAAGTTGAACAAGATTACCTCCTTAGTCAGCGAGAACCAATAAGATCGAAAGAACTGGCTTGGTTTCAACCATATAGGCATAATATTGAGTTGATGAAAAATCCGGATACAATTTTTCTTGGGGTTTATGAAAATAATTATCTGCAGTCTTTCGATAAAATAATAAATCTTGATGAATCACTAAAGTCCACTTTACCACTAATTCAAATTTATACTGCCTGGGGTGATAAGGATAGAGAAAAGTTTCCAGCAATTTATGCAAAAACAATTTACGATTTGGGCTCAATGCCTATAATAACCTGGGAACCATGGCTAAATGACTTTGATAGAGAAAAACATAATTTACATGCTGTTGCTGATCCAAATGTAGCAGGGATGTCTACTGTGGCTCGTGGTGATTATGATTTCTATATTGAGGAGTGGGCTCATGAAATAGCTGCTTTTGAACATAATATTTTCATTAGATTCGGACATGAAATGAATGATCCTTACAGATATCCATGGGGCCCTCAGAATAATGAACCAAAGGATTTTGTTGCCGCTTGGCAACATGTCGTTAATAAATTCCGGGAGTTAGGAGTGGATAACGTAATCTGGATTTGGGCACCTCAGCCTGCCTATTTGCGTTATGCCGAATATTACCCTGGTGATGAATATGTTGATTGGATAGGAGTTGGAACCTTAAATTATGGTACTGTTGCCTCTTGGTCTAAATGGTGGACATTTAAAGATATATATGGCAACTATTATGATTGGCTAGATATGCTCGACAAACCTATGATGATTACTGAAATGGGATGCCTACGAGTTGGAGGTAATAGAGAAGAATGGTTCAGAAATGCTCTTACAGATTTACCAGCAAAGTATCCAAGATTAAAGGCTATTATACTATTTAATGATGATGACGATAAAACAACATTAAACAAGTCTCTTAACTGGAGCATAATTAACGACACTTCAACTTGTGAAGTAATCCGTCAAACTATTAAAGATACCTGGTAATGGGAGCCTAACGAGTGCTTTATCTGCACTTCAAAATATTATCATTTCGACTAAGTAATTTAATCTTTGTTGAAATCGACTGATAGTAATAATTATTTGATATTTTTAGACATTCTAATTTCGATGTGCTGATTAATTAATATTAGGATGACGTTTAATGACAAAACAGTTTGGATAATTGGAGCCTCATCAGGTATTGGAAAGGCACTTTCAATAACTATGGCCAAACTTCAGGCAAATGTTGTGCTTTCATCTCGTAATGTTGAAGAGTTAGAAAAGGTTAAGAATCGTTGTGTGCATTATACTGAAAACTGCTTCCTCATCCCATTGGATTTAGAGAAGAATAATGACTATAGCTCTAATGTTAAAGAAGTTATACAAAGATATGGCTCAATTGATTATTTAATTTTAAACGGAGGTATCAGTCAAAGATCATTTGCATTTGAGACACCACTTAAAATAGACCGTCGTATAATGGAAATTAATTATTTTGGAAATATTGCTATTACTAAGGCTGTCTTGCCTTATATGATGGAACAAAAATCTGGACACATTGTTGTAGTGAGCTCCGTCGTTGGTAAGTTTGGATTTCCTCTTCGATCTGCTTATTCGGCTTCTAAACATGCACTGCATGGTTACTATGAAACTCTTAGAGCTGAACAAGCAAGTAATCGAATAAAGGTTACAATCGTTATACCTGGTCGTGTTAAAACTAATATTTCATACAATGCAATTTTGAAGGATGGGAGTCGGCATAATCAATTGGATGATGGTCAGGCACAAGGTATTAGTGCTGAATCTTGTTCTAAACAAATTATTAAGGCCATTAAAAAAAATAAGAAAGAAGTGTTTATTGGTGGCAAGGAAATCTACTTAGTTTGGGTTAGAAAATTTTTACCTGTTCTTTTTTATAGCTTTGTGAACAAAATTCAGCCGAAATAAATGGCATATATTGTAGCTGGGATACAGCAATTAGGAATTGGGGTTTCGAATTTAAAAGAAGCACGTGATTGGTATCAAAAAATACTTGGTTACGACGTTATCATTTTTGATGAAGCAGCAGAGGCTAATTTGATGTCACGATATACTGATAATCAAATTCAAACACGCCATGCTGTACTTACTTATAATATGAAGGGGGGAGGTGGATTTGAAGTTTGGCAAAATACAAGTCGAACTCCGGAAGCACCTTCTTTTGAGATTCAACTAGGTGATTTGGGTATTTTTATCGGCAAGATAAAAGCCCCTGATATACATAGGGCATTTAAACAGTTTCAAAAAAGTAAAGTCAACATAATTTCTGAAATAAATAACTCTCCGGAAGGTAAACCACATTTTTTTATAAAAGATCCATACAATAACATTTTTGAGATCGAACAAGGTACAGATTGGCTTCTAAAACAACCAAAAGTAACCGGTGGAAATTCAGGCGTAATAATTGGAGTTAGCGATATGGATAGATCCATAAAGTTATACTCTCAAATTTTAGGTTATGAAACTGTTGTTTATGACCAGGAGAAGATTTTTAATGATTTGACAAGTTTGCCAGGTGGAAATGAGAAATACAGACGAGTACTGCTAAAGCATGAAAACAAGAGAATAGGACCATTTAGCCCTATGTTGGGTGATAGCACGATTGAACTTATTCAGGCTGTAGATCATAAGGTTAGAAAAATATATGAAGATCGACTTTGGGGAGATTTAGGGTATATCCATCTATGCTTTGATATAATTGGAATGCATGATCTGAAAACGGAGTGTGAAGCTGCTGGATATAATTTTACAGTTGACAGTGCAGTTGGTTTTGACATGGGCGAAGCTGCCGGACACTTCTCTTATATTGAAGATCCTGATGGGACATTAATTGAATTTGTTGAGACACACAAAATTCCCATCATAAAGAAAATTGGATGGTATCTAAATATTACTAAAAGAAAACAAAAAAAGCCTTTACCCATGTGGTTTTTTAAAATCTTAGGGGCATCCCGAAAAATTTGATGAGTTTGTGATTCTCTATAAATGAAATTACTGAATAATTAAGCATTTATATTAGTATAAACTTGTTTTAGAAAATTTGTATTTTTGACTTCCTAGAATTGATTTTATGGATAAAATCCTGTTAACCGAAAAAATATCCAGCGTTTTCGGACTTTTAATACAATGTCCTTTGGATGACCCTTTGGATACTTGTCCAGCTATCGAACTTCGTGAACTTTCTACTGAAGAAAAATTTAAATTAGTTAATGAAATGAGCGAGGAGAAACTCGACAAGATTATTATTCATCATAAGCAGTGTTTGAGAGAAAGAGAAAAGAAGTTATTCGATTTAAACAATACTTAAAGAAGCTAATTAGGGTTTGCATCTAGATTGAATATAAAGCACTGTTCTAGCATCTTTAATTACATCATTGTCATTTAATCACGGTATTTTTTGTGTAATTAATTATTTAAGTAATTAATTGCTTTTTCAAGCTGATTATCTATCCCTATTAATAATGAATCTCTATCTAATTCAATACTAATATCAGGGACAACTCCTACCGCTTCCAATATTTCATCTTTGCATGTTCGAGTTTGCTGATTTGGATAAACAAAAAGTCCACCATCAGGCAATTCTACAATCTCCATAGTTACTACTTTTCCAGCCGTTCTTTGACCAATAATAGTAGCTCTCCCGATAGCTTTCATAGCACCTGAGAATTCTTCACTTGACGAGCTGCTCAACTCATCTATAAGTATTACTACTTTTCCATTATATGGCTTAGATGGAGGGACTAAAAACACTTCGTTAACATCGTTTCTTCGTTGGTATCTCCAGAATAGGGTACGCTCACTTACAAATTGTTATGCTATGGTTCTTCTGGTATTAAAATCCCCACCGGGATTTCCCCGTATATCGATAATCAAATTAGGATAATCATTATACTCGGCAATACTACTTACTATCGAATCGAGCAAAACTGGAAGAAAAACATCAAAATGTATATAAGCAATTCTATCATTAATTATCTTTTTATCAAACGAAGCATACATTGGCGGCAATGATGGAATAAATGACACTTTCTCAGCACTTCTGTTGTTAAGTATAAGTGATGCAAAGTGTTCTATATTTTTTTCACCTAAATAAGTTATATTTACTGTGTCACCAGGTGTTCCGTACAATTCTCGGATAATGTTCTCAGTACTTAATAAGTTTATGTGAATATCGTTAAAAGGAGGGTTTGGATCTGCCTTCTTAGCATCAATAAATGAATTGATAGTTTTCCCATTCACTTCAACAAGATTAAATCCTGGTTTAATACCAATATTATAAGCAGCAGACTCTTTCTTCACAGAAATTATTATCGCTTGTCCTTTTATTAGCCTTAAGCAGCGATGGCTAAAGTTGTAATTAGAGTAATGATTAATATTAATTTATTCATTGTCTCTATAATGTAACTGTACAATTTAGAAATCCTCTCCTTCACCTTCTTCATTTTGTCTTGAACCTTTACCAATATCAAAATTATTAAAGCGATATGAGATCGTGAGTACAATAACCGGTGATTTTGGCACATTCTTGTAGTGTGTATAAAAATTTGGTCCTTCAGATATTCTTTCCCGAAGAGAAGTGCCCAAGATATCTCTGCCTTGAAGATTGGCAGACAATGAACGATGAAGAAATGTAACTTTAAACGCAGCATCCAAAACAAAATACCCTGTTGTTGTTCCTTGTGCAGTAACAGAGGAGCTGTTATATCTACTACTCAATTGCAATTCTCCATTTCTCCACAGTTTAAATGTGTTGTTGAGTCTTGAATTCCAGTTTCGTGAGGATCGATTTATTGGTTCTGATATAATTTCATCATCATTCATATAAGTTAACTCACCTACCAGTTTGTATCTGAAAAAGGTACCACTAACTTCCATATCCCACCAATTAAAAACTCCAATATTAAGCATTGCTTCAATCCCCAGTGAAAAATCCTGACCAATATTTTCTGGCTTACTCAACATAACATTTTCATGGAAAACAGAAGAAATCCTTTCAATCTTATTATGTGTAATTCGGTAATAGGCTTCCAGAGAGAAGAAATTGTCATTAAACTTTTTAAGATATCCAGCTTCATACGAATCGATATATTCCGGTTTCATGGCAGGATTTCCCTGTCGTACATTGTATGCATCTACCCAAGTAATAAATGGTTCAAGCCACCATCCTCTTGGGCGGTCAATACGACGTGAATAGCTCGCCATTATTTGCTGCTCAAGTGGTAAATTGTATGATAAATGGGTGGTAGGAAAATAGTCCCAACGATCAATAATAAAAGGAGTTTCACCAACCATTTCAATATTCCGATAAGTATATTCTGTTCGAAGGCCAACTTGGTAACCAAAATTACCTGCAAATCCTCCATATAATGCATATGCAGCATATGTGTTGCGCAAGTAATCAACTTTATGACTGTACTTATCAATATATTCTAACTCACCAGTTGTATCATTATATAGCCATAATTCTGTAATATCGACACTTTTCCTGCTTCTCCATTGCATTCCTGCCTCAAATTTGTCGCTAATGCTGACAGGTAAAGTATAGTCAATATTTAACCTAAACTTACTAGAAGGTCCTTTTTCAACATTTTTATTTTTATCAATCAACTCATCAGAGAGGTCCCTCAATTCATTTGTAATTGACTCATTAAAATCTCTACCCTGGTAATCTATTTTGAATATTAGAGCATGATCGATTTGAGGTTTGGTATCTGGGTCGTTAATATTCTCGAAAGTTTTGGCTTCTTTACCATCGTTAATTTCAGGATTAGGAATTACTTCCTTTTTCTGAACTTTTTTTGAAAATGTTCGTTGGTATAACCCATTAACACTAAAATAATTTCCCCCTCTTTCAGCATGGTCCATACTATTATAAGAAAACATTGCAGTTTCCGGGAAAGTCCAATCGTTATATCTAAGATTTGAGTTAGTCATCATACCCCAATGGCCAATTCTACCTGATAATGAAATAAAATCCCTTTTGCTCATGTCATATTCAATTCCTGCTCTAATATTGCTTCTATAATATTCCCTTTTTGTATCCCCGGAAGATTCGACAAAAAAACTTGTATCATTTGAAAACGTTTTTCTTTCCGCTGTTTGAAATCCGGGTTGCGACCTTGTACGGTGATTCGCACTTAAAACGAAATTAAGTTTATTCATTCTGTAGCTCATCTGAAGATCCCCTGCATATTCACCATATATTCCAGCACTGGCATTAACAACTCCACTTAAACCATCAAGCCGGTTTTTTAAGGTAATAATATTGATAATTCCTGTGGCTCCATCTGGCTCATATTTAGCCGAAGGATTTGTTATTATTTCTATATTTTCAATACTTGTTGATGGAATTTGGCGCAGCACATCACTTGGATCCAGTATTGTTGGTCTGCCATCAATCAATACAGTAAACCCGCTACTTCCCCTTAATGTAACGTTACCTTCAATATCCACTTGTACCGATGGGACGTTCTCAAGAATATCTATTGCTGTACCTGCCTGTGCTGTGATTTGTTTGCCAACATTGATTACTTTTTTATCAATTCTATATTCAATAGTAGCTCTTTTGGCAATCACCTCAACGGCATCCAAATTCCTGGAAGAAGATACTAAAGTAAAGTTACCAAGATTGAGGTTACGATTATTATTAATAACTGTGAACCGTTCTGATTTAATTTCTTTAAAGCCAATAAAAGTAATTATCAAATAATAATTACCTGCAACGGGTTTCTCAATTTTAAAGTGCCCAATAAAATCTGTAACAGTTCCTGTAATCAGTTCATTGTCTGCTTCTCTATACAAGGCAATAGTTGCATATTCAATTGGTTCTTTGGTCTGTGAATCCACAACAGCACCTTTTATTTTACCATCTTCTGCAACTTCGCCACTATTATTGGCAACCAGCGAAGGCAGCATTTGAATGAAACATAAGAAGCTTATAAAAGTTAGTTTGAAATAGAACATAAAATTAGAGTTCCTATTTTTTAGTAAGATTTAGAAATTGTTTTGCAAAATAATTAAAAAAATGAACAACAAAGTCTATTTTTTAATTGCCATCTCTTGTAGCTATTGATTACTATATAATTAATAGTTTTAAGGATTAGTTAGAGGAATTTGTATTATTCAATTCCCTAATCCTGTTAGACATACAATTTCAAAGTGAAGTTAGAAACTTGAGGCATTCCTCTATTTTATTGTACTTTTGATGATCGAATCATTGAATAACTAATTTTATTAGATAATCATTTAAATTATAACTATCGAAATAACAGAGATCTAACCATAAATGTATGTCTTCAAACAAACTTGAACTTTTAGGGTCAAAAATTAAGAGAGTGTTAATACAAAACTAATTGTTTTTTTTGATATTGTTTTTTTCTTTCATT
>NYYH01000051.1 GCA_002686705.1 Bacteroidota bacterium | reverse complement strand
CCATAACTTGAATTTTTATTGGTTATAAATTTATGAATTCTGTCCATAAAGATTTAAACCAATCTGTCCAAATTAGGGTGAAGACTTACATGCCTGGGATATAAATTACTTTGGAAAAATAAGCAATAATCTATCATTTCACGTCACAAACAATTACGGATCACCTAATATACCAGGACCTCAAATGGGCCTGCTTAATTTTTTCACAAAAGCAAAATATAGTATAGCTAATTCAAAGAATTATATTAGTGCTCAATATGTTAACAGCTCTCGTAACTACTATAATGTAAATAGTGAGGGCTTTAAACTCCCCGAAATAAGACTAAAAGACCAATATGCTAATATCCTTTTTCACTCAAACACAACCAGGAAATTTAGATGGTACATGGGTCCGAGTATTGAATATTACCACTCATCAAATCCAGTGCCTAACGAAGACAAGCGAATTATATATAATATTCAGAAATATCGAATGGAATTTAAAGGTTTTTTTGGACGCCATCTCATGCTAAATGTTAAATACGGAATAGGAAAATTTAGGTATCAGGAAATTGAAGACCAGACAGATACGCGATACGATTTTCATTTTCTTGGTGATTATCATAACAATGGCTACGGAATGAGAATTTCGTACGATTACGGACCAATGGTAAACATGGGGCTTTATCAGTACGCGTTGGATGCAGGTAACAATAGTGTGAATATTTCACCTTATGCTATTAAAACATATTTAAAGGGAAGAGTAAGCCTTTCAATGTTTACAAACTATACTTACAGATTTGATCTAAAGTATGGTTCGTTGAACATAAACCCACGAATTGAAACCTATGTAGCTAAAGATTGGTATGTAATAGTTGGTGGAACTTATAATTATACTCAACAAACTTACAATGAATTCGATTCTCGGAGGTCATTCTACTATCTCGAGTTCTCAATTAAAAAGCGATGGGGTAAATCTAACTATAACAAGTGGAAGAAAGATTTGCGACGATTAAAAGTTCAGCTATTCCAGGATGAAAATGGTAATGGCAAAATGGATAATTACGAAAAAGGTATTCCGAATGTTAGAATCAGGCTTCAAATTACTAATTCAGCCAGCTTTATGCCTCGTGGTAATTTTCCAGTTGACATAACATTATTATCAAATGATAAGGGCATAGTAACATTCAACCGAATTCCAAAAGGTTTTTATAAGGCGACAATAATACCAATAAGCGACCTGAAAGAATATTTTTATTTGAATAGTAGTAATGAGCAAATCGAACTAAATAAGAATGCAGTATACTATATTCCATTTCAAAAGGCAAGTAAGATTGTTGGACAAGTTGATCTTAAACGTCAAAAATTTGTTAAGGGTTCTGATGGGATGATAGATTTGGCAAACATTAAGGTAACGGCATATAATAAATTGGGCAACAGCTACTCAACTTTTACTCAAAAGGATGGGAGTTTTACAGTTTTTGCTCCAGGCAATCATGTTTATCAAATACGTATAAAAAATGTATTTGGAAAAAACTTCAGGATACTCAGAAACGATTTACAAAAGTTGTTAGTTGACACAACTTCTGCTCCTGTAATATTTGAGATAGTTGAACGAAATCGTAAAATAAATTTCAAAAAAGCAACTCCTTTAGACAAAGGACCTGACGCTCCAGCGCTACAGAAAATAAAAGTGCTGCCAGGCAAAATTTACGAAAATACAAATCGCAAGGCAGTTGATAAAGATGCTGTTCCTGACTTTGAGATACCATATATGCCTCTTGAAGTAAACGAAATGATTGATGGAAGATATTATATAATTGCAGGGCAAATCCAAAATTTCGTTGACGCTGAAAAATTGATGAAGATTTTTCATGAGTTAGGTATCAAGAGCCAACTAGGCACAATTGATGATTCAGATTCTTATTATGTTTACTTAGCAATCTTTAATTCGAGGGCTGCTGCCAGAGAGGAACTCAACAATTACAAAAGAGTTGAAATAAAACCTCTAACCATCATTAAGTTTAATGCTAATGATGAAGACGAGGTAAGCGAATAGAATTCAAGTGTAAAATCCTAAGCCTAAAAAATACTATTTTTGCATTTCAAAATTTGGCCCCATAGTTCAAGGGATAGAATAGAAGTTTCCTAAACTTTAGATCCAGGTTCGAGTCCTGGTGGGGCTACACTTTACACTTGTAACAGGGTGTAATTTAGTCCATTACGAATTCTCTTATTTTCTTTTGGTATGTAGCTTGTAATGAGTATGTACAGTTACTTATTGGAAAAATCCATTTTATCAGAAATCAAAATCCTTCAGAAGTAATTTTACGTCTGAAAACATTACCTTCTTTAGTAATAGCAACAGCCCATCGGTATTTTTGGTAGATAAAGGCAACACCATAGCCATCAAAATCAGGCTCTTGCATTTCTGCTGCCTTAGATAGTAAAGCCCCCTGGTACCGATCTAAAATTGAAGCACTTACTTTATGAGGAAGTTGGTCAAGTGAAATATACTTGAGTGTAAACAACCAATTTGCCTTGGAGTCATATTTTGTTTGAAGACATACAGGACCGGTTACCGCAAGAGTAGAAGTTGAATTTTTCTGGCAAGTTGAGAACAAATTGGCTCAAAATCGTCCTGTCATGATAATCATCTAGACTCATATATCACAATAAATGATATTTATGAGTTCTTTTTAAATAATTATATTTTATACATTTACGCCTTATTGAATATACAATAATTTAATATTATTTTTATGTTCACCAAGGCTATTGTTAGGACACCAGGAGAAAGTTTAGTACATGGATTGAGCTCCGCAAACCTTGGGATTCCCAATTATAGTTTAGCACTTACTCAACATGCGAATTATATTGAAGTATTAAAAAATGTGGCCTTAATGTGCTGGTACTTGAACCTGAGGAGGAATATCCTGACTCAACATTTGTTGAAGATGTGGCATTATTGACAAGTGATTTTGCAATCATAACAAATCCTGGTGCACCATCCAGAAGAGGGGAAATAACAGAAATAAAGGCTGTACTAAAAAAGTATTATAAAAATATTGAACAAATAGAATCTCCTGGAACAGTTGAAGCAGGAGATATAATGATGGTTGGTTCTCATTTTTTCATTGGTTTATCTGAAAGAACAAATGCTATAGGTGCTGAACAACTTATTGAGTGTCTTGAAAAATATGGCAAGACCGGTTCAGTAGTTAAGCTTGAAAAAGTGCTTCATTTAAAAACAGGATTGGCATATTTAGAGCATAATAATCTAATAGCTTGTGGAGAATTTTTATCTAATGAAGAATTTAGAAAATTCAACATTCTGGAAATTGATAAAGATGAAAGTTATGCTGCCAATTGTATCTGGGTTAACAACAAAGTGCTAATTCCAAAGGGTTATCCTAAAGCAAAAAAAACTATCGAGAAAGCTGGTTACGAAATTATTGAAATTGATGTAAGTGAATTTAAAAAACTCGATGGAGGCCTTAGTTGTTTGTCATTACGATTTTAAATTTATTAAGACATTTTTTTCCATTCTTATTCTAGTTCATTCTTAAACGTTTCCGGCATATACATGGCAACAATAATACCGATTATACATGTTGCTATTAAATAATATGCAGGCATCCAAACATTACCACCACTTATTTTAATTAGCCAGGTACAAACAAGTGGAGTTGTGCCCCCAAACAAGGCAAGTGCAAAGTTGTAACTAACTGAAAGACCTGTGTATCTTACCCTTGTAGGAAAAGTCTCGGTCATTAAGGCTGGCATCACACCCTGAAACATTGCTTCAAAAATAGCAAATACCAGTGTGGCAATTAAGATGGCTGTAAATGTACTTTCAAACATCAAAGCAAAAAGAGGGTAACTGAAAACAACAAAACCAATAAGTGATGCAAATAGTACTTTTTTTCTTCCAAATTTATCAGTCAGAATTCCAAATAACGGTATCATCAACATTAAAACAACTATTGCTATTGTGTGAGATGAAAGGGCATCATCCAATTTAACATGGAGGAAAGTATGAAGATAGGATGGAAGAAATATAAATATCATGTAAACAGACACTCCAAATGCCCAACTCAATAGTACAATTTTAAGAGCTTGTATTTTATAATCAGCCCAAAACTCTGAAATGGGAGGCTTATTAGATTTATGCTCTTTAATAACTTTTTCAAAATGCTCATCATCTCCCATTCCCTTTCTAAGATAAAGTCCCACAATACCTATTACCGCACCAAACAAAAACGGAATACGCCATCCAAAATCATGCAGTTGATTGTTGTCAAGAATGGCTGTTATTAAGGCAGCTAATCCAGAGCCTAAAAGCATTCCTCCAAAAACCCCAAAAGTTGACCAACTTCCATAAAAACCTCTCCTATTTTTAGGAGCTTTTTCAACTAGAAAAGATATGGAGCCTGTGAATTCACCCCCTACTGACAATCCCTGTAGTAGCCTCAAAATAATCAAAAGCAATGCAGAGTACCATCCTATACTTTCATAGTTTGGTAGAAAAGCAATTAATGTAGTGGGTATTGCCATTAATAAAACTGAAATCAAAAGTGCTTTTTTACGGCTTTGGCTATCACCGATGTGGCCAAAAATAATCCCTCCAATTGGGCGCATCAAATATCCAGCTGCGAATACGCCAAAGGCAGAAATTAACTGTACTACTTTATCCTCGTTGGGAAAAAATTGAGAACCTATAACTGTGGCAAAAAATCCATAAACTGTAAAATCGTACCACTCAAGTACATTACCTGAAAAGCCAGCGATAAGAGATCGCTTATTAATTTTAGCTGCTTTAGTATTATTATTCATCTACTATAATTTAAAACCAATAAAGATATACATTATTAATTATCCACTTTATTTGTAAGATCTAGTTCGTTACAAGCATGGTTTATAATTCCTAGATGTTTGTGATTTGGAGAATAAATTTAGAACAATAGTTCAGCACAGAAAGATTCAATAAGAAAGATAATATAACGCAGTGCTTTTAGGCTACCAACTATTATTTACTATTTCTTTACGCGATTTTACACCTAACCGTGAAAAGATTTTGTACACATGGCTTTTAACTGTACTGACTTCAATATTAAGTTCCGATGATATCTCTTTGTTCGATGCACCGGAACGCAATAATTCAAACACCTTTTTCTCCTGTACTGATAACGATTGAAGTAATTCAGTATTTGCTGCAATAATGTGCTCTTTTTTACGTCCTCTTCTTTTTATCAGTATCAGACTGAACATTATAAGAATTAATAATAGTACTACAAATATTAACCATTCTGTATTTGTAAATCCCGATTGATCAGACTGATACTTTAAGTACTCGAGTTCCTCAACAAAAGACTGATAATAAGGACTTGAGGAATCGGAGATCTGCAGTTCGTTTTCGGTTTTTTCCATTAATGCCAGCTCAGGAGATTCTACTGATTCATTAATCAGATGGAGTGCCAGTAACTTAGTTATAGCATGAGATGATGTATCAGCCAAATCCATATACTTATTTAGAATCTGCTCTTTACGGAAATCTCTGTTTTGTTTTGAAGGCAGTTTAGGAGGACTGAGCAGTTCCTTTTGAAGGTCGATTAATAATTTAAATGCTGTGTTGACTTCGTTTCCTTCGACAATACTATACTGGAATAATGGCTTTTCTGGTTCAGGATAAATATTAATACTAGATGTATCATTCATAATAAAATGGATAAAATTTTCATCCTTACCTCCAATAATTATGGTAGAAACCGGATCGTCTTTCTTACAAATATGTAACCGGTATATCCGGTCTCCTTTAGGAAGTACAATATCATTCATTTCAAAATATCCCAATGAATCAACCACTGTCTGATACACCAGAAAATCAAAGGATGCAGTGTTAAAGTCATCAAATGAATTGATAGCTGACAAATAGATTACCGGTTCCCAACGATCATCCACAACTACGGTACCCTTAATGCTCGAAGCATAAGATGTAAAAGCCAAAACACTAAACAGTAGGCTTAATATTCTGACTTTACAGCAACTGAAATAATTTAACGATGACATGCTTTCAAAGTTAGACATATTTTAGATGTATTGTTATTTTATTCCTGTTCAAGGGCTACATCAAGTTTTCCGGTCACATTTTTAAGTGAAATAACGAGCTTCCATTTACCTGGTGCGGGATCAGATAATACTTTGCTCATAACACCTTTAGCACCTTTTGAATTGCTGTTAGAGGATGAGATTGCATAGGAACCACCTTTTGAAGATTTTCCAACAGAAACGTTGCTTGATGAACCAACACCGGATGTTGAAGTTGTATAGTTTCAGCAAAAAGTGAACTTTTCACGAGTCAAATTTAAGATATATATTTTATAATTTTATTAATCTTAAAAAGTAAAGAAAATG
>NYYH01000050.1 GCA_002686705.1 Bacteroidota bacterium | reverse complement strand
AAAATAGCACACCAACCGAGAATGAATATTGTGGGTAACTTTGTGACATTGTCTCATAAAGTTAACATAAAATGGAAAAAGAAGAAATTTCATTCGTACAGGTTGTAAAAGTTGGCTGCGGTATAGATGTTCATAAAGATCTTATCACGGCCACAATACGAAAAAGCAATGATAAACTGGAGACCAGGGAGTTCAATGCTTACACAAGTTCTTTGAAAAGTTTGAGAGATTGGTGCAAAAAAGAAAAAGTCACACATGTAGCAATGGAAAGTACTGGTGTTTACTGGAAGCCTGTTTTTAATGTTTTAGAAACAGATTTAGAAGTAATCCTAGTCAATGCCCGACATGTTAAGAATGTACCCGGGCATAAAACTGACAAGAAAGACAGCCGATGGCTTAGCAAGCTATTATTAAGCGGTTTACTTAAGGGCAGTTTTATACCTCCTGTTGAGATTAGAGAACTTCGCGATTTGGTACGTTACAAGAGAAAAGTTGTAGCACAAGCTTCAAGTGAGAAGAACCGCATTATTAAAATACTTGAAGATGCTAACATAAAATTGTCTAGTGTATTAACTAATGTCAACGGTGTTGTTGGAGCTAAAATCATCAATAGTATTATTGCAGGAAAAACAGATATTGATGAACTAATGAAGTTTTATCATGGAAAGATAAAAGTTAGCAGAAAAGAATTCCGCCTTGCATTGGAAGGCAGAATAACCAAACATCACCGTTTTATGCTTCAATTACATAAAGACAGCATTGCAGACAAAGAGCGGCTTATAGAGCGTATTGAATCGGAAATCGATGAAGCTACAAAAGCCTACCAGGTTGAAGTTGATTTTTTACAAACCATCGATGGGGTAGGAAAAGCAAGTGCTATTAGCATTATTAGTGAGATTGGTGTTGATATGACAAGATTTCCTGATGAAACACATTTAAGCAGTTGGGCTGGAGTGAGTCCTGGTAACAATGAAACAGGTGGAAAAAAAAAGTAGCAAGGACAGTTCACGGAAACAAATACTTGCAAAGCACGCTGGTTGAATGTGGTTGGGCGGCAACCAGAAAAAAAGACGGTTTTTTAAAACGCAAATATGAGGGTCTAGTTACAAGACGTGGTAAAAAGAAAGCACTTGTTGCCGTGGGGCACAAAATAATTATTGCTGCATATCATGTCATAAAAAACAAAGAGCCATATAAAGAACCAAAACTGCACAACAACACTAAGCGTAAAAAGAAACAAATCAAGAATTACTTAAATAAGTTAAAAGATCTTGGTTATGACTTTAGCGCAGAAGATAATTTAATAAAAGGTCGTTTTTTTACTGAGAAGCCTAGCATCTCGCAGATGAAATTGACTTAGTCAGAAGAAATCTGGCACTCAAGTTTAAGCACCAACCGTTGTTACCATTTCTTTTTTTAAGAAGGGAGTACGCACATGAAAATTTAATCTCTTAAACTTGATTTTTTAATTAATTGAAATTAAAACATTTAACGAATTATATACACATGAAAAAGGTTGCTTTAACTGGTAATATTGGAAGTGGAAAAAGCATAGTGGCTAGTATGTTCAGTGTATTTGGAATTTCAATTTTCAATGCTGATTCAGAGGCCCGTAAAGTGTATGGCGAGAATGAGGTTAAAGACAAGATGATATCGATATTTTCTAATGTTATCTTAAATCCTAAAGGCGAGATAGATACAAAAAAAGTAGCTTCAATTATTTTTAATGACAAAGAGGCTTTAAAAATAGTTAATAGTATAATTCATCCAATAGTACTAGAAAAATATAATAATTGGTGTAGTAACCACAATAGTGAAATATATACAATACACGAAGCTGCTATTATTTTTGAGAACAACCTTCAGAAGAAATTTGATGTAGTTATAAACGTATCAGCTCCACTTGATATACGAATTAAACGTGTTATGGAACGTGATAATACTACGGAAGAATTGGTTAGAGAGCGAATGGCAAATCAACTAAGTGATAAAGTTAAATGCGAGCTCTCACAATTCGTGGTTTACAACGATGGTAAGAATTTTCTAATTCCCCAAGTAAACTTAATTCATAAGAAACTTATCTCCGACCAACTTTAGGCTAATGAAAAGGATTTATATAATAGGTTTTATGGGAGTTGGTAAAAGCACTGCTGGAAAGAAACTTGCGTCGCGGTTGGGTTGGGAATTTCTTGATACTGATGCTACGTTTGAAAAAAAGTATAAAGTAAGTATTAATACATTTTTTGAAAAATATGGTGAAAAACTTTTCAGAAAGCTAGAGCATGATGTGTTAAAATCAACTTTTAATCTTAATAATTACGTTATTTCAACCGGGGGAGGGATGCCTTGCTACTTAGATGCTATGTATCAAATTAATAGAAATGGAATCAGTGTATATCTCGATATGAATGAGAATGCAATATTACATCGCTTGCAAAATTCAAAACAGAAAAGACCATTAGTTGTTTACAAGCCTGAGAATGAGCTAACTGATTTTATCAAAGAGAAGCTTATTGACAGAATTCCATATTATTCTCAGGCAACTATATCTGTTCCTGCGATTTCATTTAATTTAGACGAACTTCTGAAAAGGATAAAATCTATTTGATAGTAATTAGTAACAACCATAATTAGGATAAATTTCATGCTTGTCCTAATCCTGTCACCAGAAATAAAATTCTATCGTTTAACCAATAATGCAACATTCTCTACATGATGTGTTTGAGGGAACATATCCACAGCTTGCGATTTTAACACATCATATTTCTCTGATAATAAAGCGATGTCCCTTGCTTGAGTTGAAGGATTGCAGCTGACGTAAACAATTTTTTCAGGCTCAGAAACTAATATCTGCTTAACTACTTTTTCATGCATACCGACTCGGGGTGGGTCGGTAATAATAATATGGGGTTTTCCATTTTGTGATATAAACTCAGGAGTAAGTATTTTTACGATATCGCCGGCAAAAAACTCGATGTTATCAATATTATTCATTGCAGCATTTTCTTTTGCGCCTTCTATTGCTTCTACAATATATTCAATACCAATAACTTTGTTAACTGAACTTGCAATAAATGCTGCTATTGTACCCGTTCCGGTATATAGGTCATAAACAAGTTCATTTCCTTTGAAACCAGCAAAATCAAATGCTAGTTTGTATAATTTGAATGCCTGGTCAGGATTTGTTTGATAGAATGAAACCGGTCCAACTTTAAACTTTAAACTAGTATTAGCATCCGGAGATTTCATCTCCTCGAGTAAATATGGTTTTCCATTGGCTAATTTAATATCACGATCCCAGATAGTATCATTTTGTTTTTCATTAATTACATACATCAAGGATGTAATCTCTGGAAACTTATCACTAATTGTTTGCAACATCTGGGCTATGTCAAGATCGTCGTATCTAAACACAAGGATTACCATTAAATCACCTGTTGAAGAAGTGCGAATTATCAAATTACGTAATAAACCTTCATGATTTCTAACATTATAGAAGTCAAGGTTATTATCAATGGCATATTTCCTAATCGCCATACGTATATCATTTGATGGATCTTTTTGAAGATAACAATGATCAATATCTAGAATTTTATCAAATCTACCGGGTAAATGAAAACCAAGACCATTAGTATTTTGCGGACCACCTTCTTCCTTAGGAATATCCATGTTTGTTAGCCATCTTCTATCAGAAAATGCGAACTCTAACTTATTGCGGTAATAGTACTCGTTATCCGCACCAATAATTGGGAGAAATTCCGCAACGGGTACTTTTGCTATACGATCGAAATTATCCTTTACCTGTTTTTGTTTATTAGCCAGTTGGTTATTGTATGTGATATGTTGCCATTTACATCCACCACATAACCCGAAGTGTGAACAACGAGGATCTGATCGTTGGTCAGAATACGTATGAAATTTAGTTATACTTCCTTCAAGATATGATTTTCTTTTTTTAGTAACCTGTACATCTACAATATCCCCAGGGGATGCAAATGGAACAAATATTACTTTTTCATCTACTTTGGCAATACATTTGCCCTCAGCTCCGGCATCAATTATTTCAAGGTGTTCAAAAAGTGGAAGTGGTTGTTTTCTGCGTGACATAATTTGAGAATTGTATTTGGTGATTTGTTATTTGTGATACCAAGTATAATGCATTACATTCTTTCAGGTACTTGAATTCCTAACAAAGCCATTGATGATTTTAATGTATTTCCTGTTAATTTTGAAAGTGCTACACGGAAGTTTCTCTTAGTTTCTTCGGTTTCTTTAAGAATAACAACTTCATGATAAAACTGGTTATATTCTTTAGCAAGCTCATATGCATAATTGGCAACAAGGGCAGGGCTTAGGCTGACAGCTGCTTGTTTTGTGATACCAGGATAATCGTGCAATAATTTCAGAACTGATACTTCCTTAGGTTCAAAATTATATTCAGCATTAATATTTTGATTACTCTCAATATTAATTTTTTTTGATTTTCTTATTATTGATCTGATTCGTGCGTGAGTGTATTGAATGAATGGCCCGGTGTTACCGTTAAAGTCAATTGACTCGGCAGGGTTAAAAGTCATGGTTTTTCTTGGATCAACTTTAAGAATAAAATATTTCAACGCACCTAAGCTAATCATATTATAAAGTTCAACTGCTTCTTCGTTAGTAAAGTCATCAAACTTACCGAGTTCTTCGGATGTTTTAACAGCAGTTGCATACATCTCATCCATTAAGTCGTCAGCATCTACAACAGTTCCCTCTCTTGATTTCATTTTACCATATGGAAGTTCAACCATTCCATAGTTAAGGTGATGAATATGTTCAGCCCAGATTCTGCCAAGCTTTTGTAATATCAGTTTAAGGACATCAAAATGATAGTTTTGTTCGTTTCCAACAACATATATTAATTCTGATGGATGATAATCATCATAGCGTAGTTGAGCGGTTCCTAAATCCTGAGTCATATATACTGATGTGCCGTCAGCTCTGATAAGCAGTTTCTCATCTAGTCCATCTTCAGATAAATCACACCATATTGAGCCATCGTTTTTTTGAAATAAGATACCCTTCTTAAGTCCTTCCTCAACTAGTTTTTTGCCAAGTAAGTAAGTTTCAGACTCATAATATATTTTGTCGAAATCAATACCCATTCTGTTGTAAGTAGCATCCATACCCTTATAAACCCACTGGTTCATAGTGCTCCACAGATCTCTTATTTCATTATTTCCATCTTCCCAACCCTTCAGCATTTGTTTTGCCTCATTTAAAAGTGGCGTATTATTGGTCGCTTTATCAATCTCAATTCCTTCATCGATAAGAACTGATATTTCCTCTTTATTTTTTTTATCGAAAAGAACATAAAAATCGCCAACAAGTTTATCGCCTTTTTTGTTCGAACTTTCTGGAGTAGAATTATTACCCCATTTTTGCCAGGCAACCATTGACTTACAGATATGAATACCTCTATCATTAATAAGATTCACCTTTTTAACATTCTGACCATTATTTATTAATATTTCAGAGACTGACCAACCAAGTAAGTTATTTCTAATATGACCTAAATGGAGAGGTTTATTTGTATTTGGGGATGAAAATTCAATAACGGTAGGATCACCGCTTTTTTCGTTATGACGGCCGAAATTATTATCATTAAGAGTTTGATTGAAAAAGTCTATCCAATAATTATTTGATATTACCAGATTTAAAAACCCTTTAATAATATTATATTCCGTGACTTCAAATAGTTTATTAACCATGTAATTGCCAATATCCTCTGCCGTTTTTTCTGGTCCACTCTTAGATATTTTTAGCAATGGGAAAACAACAACAGTAAAGTCGCCTTCAAACTCAGGTCGCGTTTTTTGAACCTGTGCAAGTTTACCTGGAAGTTCTTGCCCATAAAGGTTTAAAACAGCTTTATGTAAAGTATTTGTAAGTATTTGGTCAATCATCTGATCGAAGAATTTTCTGAGTGCAAAAGTAGAAAAAAAACCAGCTGAGAATATTTTTTAAGCGGGTTGATCAAAAACCTATGCGAATTGAGATTTGTATTTTAAACCAGTAACCCATCACACATTGTCCAGATACACCGAATACGTTATCGGCATAGTTGATTTACACCGATAATATTAAAAATTCAAGGCAACATGTAAGCTTTCATGAAAATTTATTTTAAATTTATCGGTTTTTTCCACAATAGTATACTTAATGCTAGAAAAGGATAATATACAATTAAGAGTACCAGAACCAGAAGATGTTGAGTTTTTGCTTAAGATGGAGAATGACAGTAATTTGTGGCATATAAGTAATACTCATAATCCCTTTTCACGTTTTGATATTGAGCAATATATATTACTTGCTGATAAGGATATTTACTCGGCTAATCAATTGAGATTTATGGTTGATTATAAGGAAGAAGAACAAACTCGAACCATTGGTGCAATTGATGTTTTTGATTTTAATGCTCATAATAGACGGGCTGGAATTGGGATTTCAATAATTGAAAACAAAAGACAAAAGGGATATGCAGGAACAGCTCTTGATATTCTTATTGAGTACATGTTTGGCCATCTCAACTTGCATCAAATATATTGCAATATTGAGAAGAACAACACTGAAAGCATCGGCCTTTTCACGAGTAGAGGATTTAAAGAAACTGGTATTAAAAGGGATTGGAATTTAAGGAACAACAAGTGGATTGATGAGCATCTTTTTCAATTAATAAATAGTAAAAGCATACATAAATCTAGTAATCAAAACCAACCATAACCATGCCGTATTATCATTCAAATTATGGGGTAACCCGAAAACAAAAAAAACAATACTGGAAACTTTTGGTATGGGTAATAATAATAATAGTACTAGTAGGAAGTTCAGGAGGATATTTGTTTTATCAGATAATTTATAAACCAAATGTATGGACCCCAGATGGAAAAAATGTATCAATTTATATCCCAACGGAATCAAATTTTGAAGATGTAAAGCAGATACTATTTGAAAAAGGATTGATTGTGCATCGCAATAATTTTATTTGGTGGGCCGAAAAAAAGAAATATACTGATTTGATTAAACCTGGACATTATGTGTTAAAAAATAATATGACAAATCAGGATCTTATAAAGCTACTAAGGTCAGGTGACCAGGAACCTGTAAAAGTAATTTTTAATAATATCAGAGATATTTATCAGTTGGCTGGTAGGATTAGCCAGCAAATTGAAGCTGATTCTTCTTCAATAGTTAGTGAGTTGACAAATACTAAAGAGCTGAATAAAATGAGTATGACACCCGAAAATATTTCAATAATTTTTATCCCTGATACCTACGAATTTTATTGGAACACATCAGCTAAAGGATTTGTGACTCGTATGCATGAAGAATATTTGAGGTTTTGGAATGCCAATAGAACTGGTAAGGCTGAGGAGTTGGAAATGACTATCCCGGAGATAGTAACATTGGCTTCAATCGTTGAAAAAGAAACCAACAAAAACGATGAAAAACCAATGATAGCTGGTGTTTATATTAACAGACTCGACAAAGGATGGCGGCTTCAAGCTGATCCTACACTAATTTATGCACTTAATGATTATAATATTAAACGTGTATTGAATATTCATAAAGAGTTTGATTCACCGTTTAACACGTATAAGCATGGAGGATTACCTCCATCACCTATTTGTATCCCATCAATTTCTTCAATTGAAGCAGTGCTTAATAATCAAAATGAAGGTTATCTTTTTTTCTGTGCTAAGGACGATTTGTCTGGTTACCATGTATTTGCACGCTCCAATACTCAACATAACAAGAATGCACGAAAATATCAGAAGGCACTAGATAAAATGAGGATTTATAAATAGAACTAACAATTAAAGTACTAGGCTCGTCTTTGTTCTTAGCTGAAAGAAAGTGAGGATATGCCATTGAAAAGAACAATATCAACTTACAAAATTCTCAGCGAATATTCCTAAATATGAAGGCTTTCTGGAAAAAATATTTACATATTATTTTAGTATTTGTTATAATCGGATTATGTTTACTACGGGCAAGCTCACAAACACAACAAATATATCCCGATTCGATTATTAAGAAGAGATTGAATACTGTAATTTATACCGGGGCAGGACTTTATGGGGCAACCTTGGGCGTACTTTATTTTGCTTGGTATAAAGATAATACTTTATCCTCATTTCATTGGTATAATGATAACAATGCCTGGCTTCAGGTAGACAAAGTAGGACATGTAACCACTGCTTATGTTATAAGTAATTATGCTTTTTGGTCACTACGTTGGGCTGGTGTTAACAATAATAAATCAGCTTTGTATGGAGGTTTAATGGGATGGTCAGCACTGACCGTTATTGAACTTCTTGATTCATTTTCGGAAGAATGGGGAGCTTCACCAGGCGACCTGATAGCCAATACAGCTGGTGCTGCCTTTTTTACCGGGCAACAATTATTATGGAAGGAGCAGCGTATAAGACTCAAATTTTCATATCATGCCACTCAATTTCCACAGTATCGCCCTGATTTATTAGGAGAAACAGGACTACAGAGTATGTTGAAGGATTATAATGGACAAACTTACTGGTTATCAGCAAATATTAGTTCTTTCATTAGAAAAGAAACAAAATTTCCACAATGGTTAAATGTATCAGTTGGATATGGTGCTACTGGTATGATTGGGTCATTTTCTAATCCACCTGAATGGGATGGTAAAAAAATGCCACATTTTAATCGTACGCGTCAATACTACTTTTCGTTTGATGTTGACTGGACCCGTATTAAAACTAATTCATCTTTCTTACGATTTGTTTTTAAGGCATTTAGCTTTATAAAAGTACCGGCACCAACTATAGAGTACAATAAGGAAGATCAATTTGTTTTTCATTTGATGTTTTTCTAGCTCACCCTTTTGTCAGAGCCAGTATGTTTGTTTTAAGATATAGAGATAATGTAAGTTGAATATCTTTATCCGATTGAGACATAGTTATGTAATCATCGCATCCGGCAATTAATGCATCCTCCTTAGTCATATTCTTTTTCTCAGCTGTAACTAATGCTATAATTGGCAAATCCATTTTGAATGCTTTAATGGCTTTTGTTGCAATAAGCCCATTCATCTCACTAAGATTAATATCCATTATCATCAGGTCGGTTTTATAATTCTTCTGACAAAACTCAATAGCTTCTAAACCATTTGTGATATGTGTGAGTTTAACGCCCGTTTCGCGAACAGCTTTTGATATACGGGTAAACCAGGATTTGTTAATTGTAACAACTGTAATATTGCTACTTCCAAAAGATTTCTTTTGTATCTTGTAAGATATTTCGAGAGGCTTATAAGGAATTGTAAATAAGAACTTTGATCCTTTACCTTTTTCAGATTCAACCCATATCTTTCCGCCAAGGAATCCAAGTATAGCTTTAGAAATACTTAATCCAAGTCCGTTGCCTCCATATAGCATCTCCGGGTTTTTATGAGTCAACCTTGTAAATCTCTCAAAAATTGATTGAAAATGTTGTTTTTCAATTCCAACCCCTGTATCAGAAACATAAAACGTAATATTTTTAGCGGAAATATTATATCCAAATTCCACAACTCCTTCTGCTGTAAATTTAAAAGCGTTGTCTATTAAGTGAACCATAATTTGTTTTAGCCGCTTTAGGTCCGTTTCAACAACAGTATTTTTATTTGAAGCACATGTATTTATTAAGAATTTTACTGGCTTGTTATTGATGTTAGGATAATTTTCTTTAAAAATTTCTGACAATAATGTTTTTAACTCTATGGTTTTATTAGAGCTTAAAATGAATCCTAATTGTAGCTTTGAAAAATCAATAATATCATCAATTATTTTGTTTAGCTGATTACCTGAGCTAATTATAGCATCAAAGTAACTATCAATATCGCCTGAATCAAGGTCTTGTTGTTTTAGTAATTGTGAAAAACCCATCATAGTATTTAACGGTGTTCGTATCTCATGCTGCATATTGTGGAGGAAGGATGATTTAATATTATCGCTTTGTTCGGCTTTTTCTTTAGCGATAATAAGCTCCTGTGCCTGTTTTTTCCTTTCAGAGATGTCGCGCCAAACTACATAAAGATATTCAACTCCAGAAATGGGGACTAATGTGAGTGATGCATCAACATAAAACGGTTTTTTGTTTTTGTCGATTTGTAACCATTCACACCTGATATAGCCTTCTTTACGAGCTTTGGCTATCATCTCTTTGGCTTTTAAAACTGACAATGAGCCGTCAGGTTGTTTGGTTGGAGATAAATTAACAAGATGGGTACCGATAATTTCCTTTTTATCTTTAAATTTCAGGATTTCAACTGCAGCATTATTACAATCTATAAAAGTATCGTTTCTTCCAATTATCAAGATAGGATCGCTGGTTATCTCAAACAGCAATTTATATTTCTCTTCGCTTTCAAAATATGAGGCTTCTAATAACCTGCCTTCGGTTATGTCATGTCCTGAACTGAGGCTGCCTGTAATCTTATCATTTGAATCGTAAAGTAATGTGTTTTGCCAAGATATTATTCGGTGCTCTCCTGATTGTGTTACAATTTGATTTTCACCATTCAGGAACTTTGTTTTACTACTACCAGATATTACTTTAGAAAATCTAGTGGATAATTTATGTTTATCTGCTGGTGGAACGAAGTTTTTAAACCAATTTTTGCCTATTATTTCTGCTTCATTCAACCCAAGTGTTTCACATCCTCTTTTGTTTATTAAAGTAACATTCCCTTTAGTATCTAAGGCCAAAATAATTACACCAGCAACATCAAGATACTTGTGAGCTTTATCACTTTCTTTTTTAAGGAGACGTTCAGCAACCCGACGTTTATTTATCATGGCGTTCACAGAGTGTGCCAATACTCTAAATTCCTGCACCTGAAGCATGTTGATATCAATAAATGAATCAACCTCTGATTTTTTGTTTAAAAACGACATAAAAACTAAGAATTCCCTTCTGATAAATCCTGACAGAGATTTAGATACAACAAATACTATAATTAAAAGTACAATAAACAAAAGAACTATGTAAAGTACTTTTTTAAACAAAATTGCTTGATATTGATTCTTAGTTTTCTGAACAAATAAATCAATGTCATCGAGGTAAATGCCAGCACCAATAATCCATTCCCATTCCTTATAACCTATCACATATGACAATTTTGGAACAGGATTGAATGAGTCAAGTCTCTTAAATGTAGAGCTAAAATAACCCCCATCAGAGTTCTTAATAGTTTGGAGTTCAATTTCAAATAAATTCAAACCATCAGGATCAATCATATTCCTAATATCTTTTTCGCCTATAATTTTAACTCCATCAAAATTTAATGCACGACCGTTATAGGTGTTAATGAAAAGATAGCCCCCATGATTTAATCATATCGAACTCACATAATCCAGTATCTTGTTTTGGAGTTCATCTTTAGATTTAATATCGCTGTATTTACGTGAGAAATTAATAATTGAAACAACGGATTTAACTTCATCTTTCAATAACATACGTTGCTCGGTCTGGTAGGAGATTTTTGCGTCGACCAGATTTTGTCTTGATTTTACTATCTCAGTAACAATCCACAGAACACTTATTGAGAACATTGTAAAAGTGGCTGTGGCTAATAAAATGAAAAAAGAACTTCTTTTAATACTTATTTTGATCCTTTTCATAAATTTGGTGTGTTAGGCTAAAGTCTCTAAACTAAACTTAATGGCCTCTGCTTTTCAAGGTTTTTACAGTACTCTTTGGTTTCACGGTTGCACTCAACTTATAACTTCTTGAAAATCACAATAACTTGAATCGGTTGTAACAATCATTATACCTCACCTAAAGTGCTTGTGAATTTGGTTATAATCATCCTGTCCCTTTCCTTCGATAAAAATCCTGAGATCCTTTTTATGCTTTCAATTATAAAATAAACAAAAGTAACAAATTAATTTTTTAAGCCCAAAATCTGCATTTATCATATAAAATTATATTTTTGGTATAAATAATCCAAAAGAGAGTATGAGAAACTACAGCAAATGTCTTCCTTTATTATTTGTATCGCTTTTTGCGTTCCTATATGTTTCATGCAACAACGATTCTGGAAAGGAAATAAAAATTATTGAAAAACCGATAAACTCGGCTAACGACATAATTCCTATCACAGATTCACTAGTAATACCATATGTATATACAAGTGCCGTTTCCTTAAATGATTTGCCTGTTGCTGAAAAGAAGAAGAAGTTCTTCGATATGATGTTGCCTGCAGTTCTTGTAGCAAAGGAAGAGCTTGCAATAGTATTACAAAGAGTGAATTCACTTGCTCTTAAGGCTGAATTGACACCTGAGGACACGTTATTTATTGATAAGTTAAATAAGAAATACGATGCCACTAATATGGAATTGCTAAAAAGCAGGCTTCATACGTTTCCTGTTAGTATAGTCCTCGCTCAGGCAGCAATTGAAAGTGCTTGGGGAACATCGAGGTTTTTCCTTGAAGCAAATAACCCTTTTGGTCTATGGTCCTTCAATCCTCATCAAGAAAGAATTGAGGCTTCGTCTACCCGACATGGCAAAAAAGTCTATTTAAGAAAGTTTAATAATCTTGAACAGGCTATTGATGCATATTATACTACGCTTTCAACTGGCCCATTTGCTGATTTTAGAGCTGAGCGTCTTAAAACCAACGATCCTTTTGTTCTTATTAATTATTTAATCGATTATTCAGAAAGGAGAGAAGCCTATGTTGAGGAAATTAAACAAGTTATTACTGGTAATAATTTAGTAAAATACGACAGTTACCGTATTGCACCCAAATATATTGCAAAAGATTAAGGGTTTTCCTTTTCTTCAATCCAACTTATAATTTTGCTGTTATTAGGTTTAACTATTGGCTTGATAACTTTCTCTATTTTGCCATCTTCGCTAATAAGATATTTTTGAAAATTCCACTTAACCGATGAATCATCAAATCCATTTAATCGTTTTTGTGTGAGCCACTTATACAGAGGTTCTGTATAGTCTCCTTTTACCGTTATTTTTGCCATTATTGGAAATGTAACATCATATTTTTCTGAGCAGAATTCCTTTATTTCTTTATTTGTTCCGGGCTCCTGTCTCATGAAGTCGTTAGTTGGAAAGCCAATAATAATAAAATTGTTGTCTTTGTATTTTCGGTATAAAGCTTCAAGATGTTTATATTGAGGTGTTAAAGCACATTCAGATGCTACATTAACAATCATTACTTTTTTGCCTTTTAATTGAGACAGTGCAAAGTCGTTACTATCTATATCTAGAACTGTGTAGTCGTAAAAGCTTTGAGCATTTACAGAAAAACTTATTAGTAAAACGTAACTAATATAGAGGCCTATTCTTTTTTTCATAATCCTTTATTTGCAAAGCTACAATAAATTATAAATTTTAATTAATATCCTACCTTTCAGCGCTTTTTAACTTGAGTACAGATACTCAGCGAGTTATGATGGCTGAAATTGGAAAATGGTCAGATTTTATCATATTGTGGCGGGTAAAACCATTGATCTTAAAATTATTTCCAGTTAGAATGTAATCAATCCTTAAGAAGGGGAGAGGGCCAGCGTATGTACGACCAATACCCATTCCTTTTTTGACAAATGCATCTGTAAGATATTGTTGGAGTTGATTATATACCCAAGAAGAAGGGGTGTCATTAAAATCACCACATAGTATGATTTCATATTTTGTTGACTTAATTTCATCTACCAGATACTTCAGTTGCTTTTCCCGAAGAAGATATGCTTGTATCAGTTTGTGGTATATATCAGACGAATGACTTTTTAGTTCATCGCTGTTGTCTGCTTCAGGATTTACAACAAAATCAAGATCTTCCGGTTTTAATTTTATGCTTGCCAGATGAATATTAAATACTCTGATTGTATCATTTTCAATTACAATATCAGTATAAATACCAAAAGTACGTGATCCTGTAAACTTTAGTTTTCCTTTGTTTATTGCTTCGTATTTGCAGAAGGTTACTAGTCCTGAAAGCTGATTATATTTGGGATTAAAATAGCTTTCATAGTAATAAGTATCGGCGCTTAATGTGTCTCTTATTTCTTTTAATGGTTTATAAAGCTGGGTGTTTGCTGAATGATATTCCTGTAAACAGACTATATCAGCACTCTGATCTAATAAGAAATTTATTATCGAGCTTTTAGTATCTTGAGTAGATAGATTCCGTGTTTGTTCACCGAATTGCTGAACATTGTAAGATAGTACTTTAATTTGAGCTGGGTTGGCAACTTCAGTATTAGTCAATGATATCTGAAAATTATAGTTAATATTGTTAAACCCAAAGAGTAGAATAACTAAAGAAAATGCAGCCAATCTACTTTTAGTAATTATCCAATAGAACAAAAATATAAGGTTAACAATAATTATTATTGGGTACACAAGTCCGAATGCTTGAATCCATGTGTTATTAGAGGGAGCAAAGTTTCCAGCAAGGGACGAAAATATTAAAACGATTCCAGCAACAGAGTTAAGTGCAAAAAGAGTGCTTTTTAAAATATTGAAATGCAGATTATTAGTCAAATTTTTATTGTTGCGAGTAATGATTTATGGTAATTACATCGAACGGTTTCTTCAAAAATAACGTTTATTTTTTATTGCTGGTCTTAAAAAGCAGTTCTTTTTCATCACTAGTAAGACTACTGTAGCCAGATTTAGAGATTTTGTCCAATATATGATCAATTTCTTCCTGAGTTGCTGAACGCCTTGTGTTATATTCATCATCACTTAATGGCCTCCCAGTTTTTGGTCGGGAAGTGTCAAACTTAGGAGCTTTTCGATGCCAGGTGAATTTGGGTAAATAAAGTTTATAAAATATCTTATAGATATCCTTACCTTTTTTTAATGAATAAGAATAAATGAAACCCCACAAAGCCCCTCCAAGATGTGCAATATGACCCCCCGGATTATCAGTCTGAATACTCAGTACATCGATGGCAATAAATGCTATGGCAAGGTATTTAAGTTTAAACTTCCCAAAAAGGAAGAGGTGTACAGAATAATCCGGTACGTATGTTGAGATAGCAATGATTATGGCTAGTACTGACGCCGAAGCACCCATTGCTATTGACTGGCTGGTTATTGAGTCAAATACAGGAAATATGTTGAATGACAAAATAAAGAATAGTCCTCCGAAAATTCCTCCAATTATGTAGGTCCAAAATAATTTTGCCTGATTAAGGTATTCCTGAAAAATCCTACCCCCAAAATACAACATAACTATATTAAACAGCAAATGGAAAAAATTTTCCTGTAAAAACATATATGTCAATAATGTCCAGGGTTTTGAACTTAGCAGACTTAAATCGGCAGGAAGTGCCAGTATTTTTACAAGAGGGTTTAGCGCATTGCTATCGGTTAAATTAAAGAGTGATGAAAAAAGCCCGATTATGTTAACTATCAGGTAGATAATTGTGTTAATAAGTATTAGTCTTGATAGTACATTCCGGCCAAAGAATATCTCCTTTAGAAACTCTCCTGTATTTCGTTGTGGTTGATTGTATGAGAACATTTTGACCTGTGAATTTTGAATTATTTAACTAATGGCTATTCAGTGTCCCTTTCTTTTTCCAATACGTAATTAATAAGAAACCAAAGATCATACCTCCCAAATGAGCAAAATGTGCTACGTTATCAGCTGGATTGTTAGAGAACCCCATATAAAGCTCTATTGCTCCGTATATCATCACAAAGTACTTTGCCTTAACAGGAATAGCGAAATAAACATAAATAAGTGAATTTGGAAACATCATTCCAAAAGCAAGTAATATACCGAATACTGCACCAGATGCACCAACAGTAGGTGTATTGATAATTAGATTTAATTCACCCATACCAGGATCTATATAATTCTTGCCTTGCTGCAAAATGTTAGCACCCTCCTGTACTACCATTGCTATCTGATCAGGATGCATCCCTGATTCAACAGAAGCTATTCTAAAATAAGCAACAATGAACTGAACTATTGCAGCTCCAATTCCAGTAATTAAATAATAATTTAAAAACCTCTTCGGACCCCATACATTTTCGAGCACATTGCCGAACATCCATAACGCAAACATATTAAACAAGATGTGTGTAAAACCTCCATGCATAAACATGTAAGATACTAGCTGCCAAACACCAAAATTGCGTGATTGTGGGTAATACAACCCTAAATATTTAACAAGATTAATATGAAATGTGCTGTCTAACGCAATCGTGGCAAGAAAAAAGATTCCGTTAATTATTAACAGGTTTTTTACAACCATTGGTAACATTGAAAAGCCTTGCGGTCGATATTGTTGCATTATTAATTTATGATTTATTAAATTTTGATTCCTTATATAATTAACCGTCTTTCTTGTCAGATATTATAAGATTTTCCAGCTTAGTAACGTCGATAATTGTTAAAGTTTTTTTCCCACCTGGAGATACTCTTGGTACTTTGCACATAAATAAACTGTCAAAAATCTTTTGCATTTCTACTTCGTCAAGTTTCGTGCCATGTTTTATTGCCTGATTGGTTGCAATTGAGCGGGCTAAATTAATGTTTTTGTCATAATTCAGATCACCCACATTTGCTTTATGGTTTTCAATTATTTTTTCTATTATGGGGTTTACATCGTTTTCTTGTGCATCGGCCGGAATACCAACTACAACAAAATCAACAGGGCCCAGTTCTTCTAATACAAAACCTATTTTGGCCAGTTTAGGTAAAAGCGATTTTACAATTTCAGCATCACTCGGTGTGAGATGGATATTTTGTGGGAACAGTTGTTGTTGTGAAGGTTGTGAACTCCCTTTTAACTTATCCAATATTTCTTCATAAATTATTCTCTCGTGCGCTAAGTGCTGATCGATCACCATCATACCTGAAGCAACATTGCAAGTAATGAACCGAGAATGTATTTGCAGGAATTTGTTACTTTCAAATTCTGATTCAGTTATTTTAGCGTTACTAAGGATATCCTTGTTCTCCCTTGATGGTGAAGATTTTTCGCTTTGATCATTATAAAGGGATTCCCAATTCTCTACACTTTGTTTTTTAAAAGGATTAAAATCAGGATTAACTTTTATTGATGGTTGCTTTAGATCGGATGAAGGTTTTGATTGGAATGCAGTTTCTATATCGGGGATTACATCAAAATCCAAAACAGGAGTAAGAGAGTGTTTTCCAATTGATTGCTTCACAGCTGCATGTAGAATGGCATAAATATAGCGTGCATCCTGAAAATTAACTTCTGTTTTGGTTGGGTGGATATTAATATCAATATTCTTAGGATCTATTTCAATATTAATAAAATATGAAGGATAAGAATCAATGGGTATTAGTTCTGTGTATGCATTATTTACGGCATGGTGAAGATATGGATGTTTTATAAATCTGCTATTCACAAAAAAATATTGTTCACCTCTGGTTTTCTTCGCGAATTCAGGTTTACCAATAAATCCGGAAATTTCAACCGAGTCAGTTTTTTGATTTACTGTTATCAGTCTTTCATTATATACATTGCCAAAAAGAGCTACTATTCTTGATTTCATACTTCCTGGAAGAAGCTTATAGACCAGTTTGTCATTGTTGTAATAACTAAAACCAATATTGCAATTTACGGTTGAAATTCTTATGAACTCTTCAATAATATGCCTAATTTCAACGTTGTTCGACTTTAAAAAGTTGCGTCGTGCCGGGACATTATAGAAAAGATTTTTTACTGATATCGTTGTTCCTTCAGGGCATTGACATGGTTCCTGACTAATAACTTTCGATCCCTCAATAACTATACATGTTCCAATTTCGTCACCTTTAGGTTTTGACTTTAGTTCAACTTGTGCAATAGCCGCTATAGATGCTAGTGCTTCACCCCTGAATCCCATAGTTTTAATTGCGAACAGATCGTCTGCCTTACTTATTTTTGAAGTAGCATGACGTTCAAAACTCATCCTAGCATCCATTTCTGACATGCCACTGCCATCATCACTAACCTGTATTAGCGTTTTACCGGCATCTTTTATTGCTAACGTAATTTGTTTAGCTCCCGAATCAACAGCATTTTCCAACAACTCTTTTGCCGCCGAAGCCGGTCGTTGGATCACCTCACCTGCAGCAATCTGGTTTGCTACTGAATCAGGAAGTAATTTTATAATATCTGACATGAAAGGGTAATCTGTTTTTTAATTATTAATGCCTAAATGACTGAATGCTTAAATGTGTGAATGATTAAATTAATTTGTAGTTTATTTAAGCATTTCATCATTTCTACTTAGTAACACCAAATGCGTGTAGTATTTGTTCAACAATATCTGTAAACATTATAATATAAATGCTTCCTCCAATAAATATTCCGTATATGAGATAAGTTACTATCCTTGTTAGAATCGATCGTTCTTCATCAGCACTCCCGGCTCTCCAACGTTTATCCATTCGCAATCTCAACGATTCATCATGGGTGAGTTCATTATCAATTCCCATTGCTGCTTTGCGTTTTTCCAATTCCTCCTTTTGCTGATCATAGTAGCGAGGTTTGTATTTAAACGACTTAGGTTTTGGTGTTCTGAAAGAAATTATGCGCATGATGTATACCTTAAGTTATATGCAAAATTAGGTCATTTTGGAAAATTTTACCAAATAATCGTAATATTGTGCTGTTAAAATTACTTAACAGGATTATTCCAATCCACATGAGTCTTGATAAATAGTTGTAATAATGTTCGTTACAAGCTATTACTTTTTATAACTATCAATTTCTCCCTGGTCATTTCATTAATAGAGTAGGGGACACCACCAATACCAATACCCGATGTATCTCTTCCGCCGAAAGGCATCCAGTCGACTCTAAAAGCAGTATGATCGTTGACCATTACAGCTGATGCATTCAGCTTTTTCACTGTCTCAAAGGCAATATCAAGATTATGTGTAAACACAGAAGCTTGAAACGTAGTTGGTAATGCGTTAGCTAATTTGATAGCTTCTTCTCTGTTTTTGTAGGAATATATACAAACAACCGGACCAAAGATTTCCAAAGTAGATACTTTTGCGTTTTGAGATGGGTCAAGTATTACAGTAGGTTCAAAACAACTATCCGAAATACGTTTACCTCCACATAATAGTTTCCCTCCACTTGCTACGGCCTCTTCAACCCATTTCTCAACCCGATCTACTTCGAGAGGAAGGATCAATGGTCCAACTTCAGTTTTTGGATCAAGAGGATCTCCTACAATAAGCTTTTTGGCCATATCAGCCAACCTATGGCTTACTTTTTTCACAATATCTTCATGAACAAATACCTTTTGTACCGAAACACAAACCTGACCTGCGTGGTAGAATCCACCTTTTAACAGGGCAGGCATCATTTCATCAATATCAGCATCTTTTTCAACAATTACAGGAGCCACACCTCCATGCTCAAGTGCGCAACGTGTTCCGGGTGATAATTTTGACCGTAGGTACCAGCCTACTTTTGCTGACCCAATGAATGATAAGTAATTGACCCTATTATCAGTTGCAAGTTTTTCAGCGTTTTCATCACTACAAATAACTGTTTGGCACCAACCATCGGGCAAACCTGCTTCTTTCAGTATACCAACAAACTCAAGGCAGGAAAGTGGTGTGGTAAGAGCCGGTTTTATAATTACCGGTGCGCCAGCTGCAATTGCCGTTACTACCTGGTGAATAATCAAATTTAAAGGGTGATTAAAAGCACTTATTGAAACGACAACACCAATTGGTTCACGAATAGTAAATGCAAGTCTGTTGACAGATGAACTAGTTTGCCCCATTGGAATTTGTTCGCCTGCCAATTGACCGATATGTTCAATAGCCAGTTTAACGCCGTTAATAGCTCTCATTACCTCTACTTTTGAGTCCATGTATGGTTTGCCTCCCTCTTCTGCAGCAATATTTGTAAGATCCTCTTCGCGTTTTTTCATTGCACCCACAACGCGTTCCAGTATTTCAATTCTTTGCCATGCAGGTATCCATTTTGATTGATCTTGGAACAGGTTATTCGCAACCTTCAGTGCATTTTCAACATCAGTATGTTTCATTAAAGGGATTTCTTTTATAACCTTAAAATTGTAAGGTGAGGTTACTTTTAGCATATGTGAAATATTTTAAAATTCTGTATCGGTAAAATTAATAGTATTTCTGATTACAAATACTTTCTATCTTTGCCGCTTGGAATCGATCTAAATAATGATAAAATTAATTTGGAATGTCATATAATTTGTTAAAAGGAAAAAGGGGAATTATTTTTGGTGCACTTGATAATAAATCGATTGCATGGAAAGTTGCTGAAAGAGCACATGAAGAGGGCGCTTCAATAACATTGAGCAATACTGCTACTGCTCTCCGTTTTGGACAAATTGATGAACTGGCAGAGAAATGTGATGCTGAAGTTGTTATTGCAGATGCTACAAAAACGGATGACTTAGAAAATGTTTTCGAACGATCGATGGAAATTCAGGGTGGTAAAATCGACTTCGTTCTGCACTCTATTGCCATGTCGCTTAATGTTAGAAAAAAGAGAGTTTATAATGATTTAGATTATAACTTCTTAAATAAAACACTTGATATATCAGCAATTTCATTCCATAAAATGCTTCAGGTAGCCCTTAAGATGGATGCAATAAACAATTGGGGCTCTGTTGTTGCACTTTCATATATTGCTGCTCAAAGAACTCTTTACGGTTATAATGATATGGCTGATGCGAAAGCCTTATTGGAGTCAATTGCCAGAAGCTTTGGCTATATTTACGGACGTGAGAAGAAAATTAGAATAAACACTATTTCACAATCACCTACTGTGACAACAGCCGGATCAGGAGTTAAGGGAGTTGGTAGTTTGTTAGATTTTACCGAACGAATGTCACCCTTGGGGAATGCAAATGCTAAGGAATGTGCCGATTATTGTATAACTCTATTTTCTGATCTTACCAGGAAAGTAACTATGCAAAACTTATTCCATGATGGTGGATTTTCGAATATGGGAATGAGTTTAAAAGCTATGCATGTATACGACAAAAATCTTGATAATAATCTGAAAGAACTCAACGAAAAAGAGGACTAACTATTTTTCTCCGTTTCTTATTTACTTAATAATTGTTTTTATACTTTTGCAGCCATTAAAAGCGGCGAGGTAGCTCAGTCGGTTAGAGCGTCGGATTCATAACCCGGAGGTCCCGAGTTCAATTCTCGGTCTCGCTACAACAAAACCCAGTGCAAAAACACAAAAGCCCGGAAGGCTTTGGGTTTTATTGGGCTCCCCAACTAACCAGGAGAATCAGCGAAGCTAATTCTTGTGTCAACTTGTTTGGAGATGAAGTTTAAATTAAGAAACACAAAAAGCCTACAAGGCTTTGGTTTTGTTGGGCTCCTCTTAACTAACCAGGAGAATCAGCGCAGCTAATTCTTGTTTGGAAATGAAGTTTAAATTAAAAAACACAAAAGCCCGGAAGGCTTTGGGTTTTGTTGGGCTCCTCTTAACTAACCAGGAGAATCAGCGCAGCTAATTCTTGTTTCAACTTGTTTGAGGATTCGGAATAAATTAAAAAACACAAAAAGCCTATTTGGCTTTNGTTTTGTTGGNCTCCCCANCTAACCAGGAGAATCAGCGNAGCTAATTCTTGTNTCAACTTGTTTGNAGATGAAGTTTAAATTAAAAAACACAAAACCCCAGCAGGCTTTGGGTTTTGTTGGGCTCCCCAACTAACTAGGAGAATCAGCGCAGCTAATTCTAGTTTCCAGTTGTTTGAAGTAAAGTATTTTCATTAGCTTTTTCCCTCGAGCCGGGGGGCTTTTACTTTTTGTCTTGACCCAAAAAGTAAACAAACCTGCCTGCCGAATTCTAAGATAAAAACAAATATTCTATAGATTTTTTTATATGTGCTGGTATAATGGAACAAATGGAGTTCCTCTTTTTACTACTGCAAAGACTCTACTTATAAGTTTATTTTTTATTGCATTCATTACAACCATTTTGTGTTTTCCCTCCTCGAGCTTCCTTTTGTAATAACTTGCTATCTCTGGGTCATGTTGGATTGCAGAGGCAATGCCATTACCAATAATCGCTTTTATTTTTTTATTTCCCAAATGACTCACTTTTGTTTTGCCTCTAATAGAACTTCCTGATCTATGTTCAAATGGAGCAAGACCACAATAACAAGAAAATTTTCTCCAATTCTTGAACCTTGTGAAGCCATGCGTTACAACTATCATATTAATGGCTATATGCAGCCCAACCCCCTTTACAGATGTAATTAACTTAAACATCCTGTTTAGGGCTGGATCTTCTGCAACGATTTGTTTTAGTGAATGATCAATTTCAATGATACTTTTAGTGATATGCTTTATATGCTCCTGGGAGTCAGAAACAATATATCCGTGCATATCCTTATCAGTGAATGCTTTGAGTTCTTTTGCTGCAATTTTTAAAGCAACATTGGATTTAACAAGCCTTTCTCTGTATGAAACAAGCTGCTTTAGTTTCAAAATGATTCTAGAGGGGAGCCGATAACAATCAATTTCATTTCTGTTTAAGTATGCATATTTTCCTATTACACATGCATCGGCCTTATCATTCTTTCCCCTTTGGATACCCATGGATCTCTTTATTTGTAATCCAGATTGAAGACTATAATTTAGCCCATATTCTTCAAAAAATACACAAATACCCAGACAATAAACTCCTGTATGCTCTAAGCAGAATAATAATTGTTCTGTTGCACTGGACTTCTTGATCCAGCTCAACATGGATCTAAATCCGGAACTATTATTAGAAAACTTCTTTGTGTCTACAACTGTACCGTTAACATCTAGATGAGCTACATCATAATCTAATTTTGAAATGTCAATTCCAATAAATGAAGTAAATTTCATACCTTTATCTTTTATTTGAATAACTAAAACCTTTACTAGGCCTAAAAGCCTATAATTCTAAATGGTGCTTATTCAAAAAGAAGGCAGAGGACTAATTCGGCAGTTAGGAATGTGATCCTAGCAGGCAGGCCAGTTCACCTCTGCTTTCATTTTCACAAAAGCTAAGACGAAAGAGTGATTTCCTCAATCCTTCGGAACTTCTCTTTCTTTCTAAGCTTTTGTTTCTATTCAGGACTTGATAAAAATAGGCCGATCCAAAAGCAGAAATAGTATTTCATTTTTGATAAACATAATCATCAAATAATAATTCCCCCAGATATTCAGCTTGATTCCTCGTTTGAGGATTCGGATTAAATTAAAAAGCACAAGAGCCTTTGTCAACAAATTCATTACTCTCACCAACTGTTAATTCCTTTGCCATTTTATTTTGAACGAAATATTATTTTAAAGTTGTTGGTTAAACAGCCATACTCCTTCTGATTGGAGGATGAGGATCATAGTCTTCTACAACGAAATCATCAATAGTTAGTTGATCAAAAGGCTTTTTTGCAATTTGTAAACCAGGTAAAGGTTTTGGATCTCTCGACATTTGCTCAAGAATTGCAGTTACATGATCATATTTTTCTTCATTTCCGTCACTAGGAGCGTGTTTATTAATCCAATCAACAACTCCTAAATATTCTTCTTTCTCACTTACATTCCTTATTCTTTTTTGTAATTCCTTGAAATTTTCTTTGTGCCATTGAGTCCTCTTACCAATACCTGCATAAAAATGTGAATCTCCAAAAGTGTGGATAAATGTTTTTGGAACCATCTCTGCTTCTTGAGCAATTACATGGGTAAGAGCAGCATAACTAGCTATATTAAAAGGAACTCCTAAAAATTGATCACAACTTCTCTGGTAAAGTTGTAATTCTAATTCGCCTTCTTCGTTAGCAGTTGCTTGATAAAGAACATGACACGGAGGTAAAGACATATGTGGAGTGTCTCCGGGATTCCAAGAATCAACAATGTGTTTTTTTCCAGTTGGTTTCTTTTTTAAACCAGCTATCATTTTTCCTAGTTGATCTATTTCAACAAACTCATCTTTGTCATGATCAAAATATTCCCATCTCCTCCATTGTTTCCCATAAATTGGTCCTGCATCTCCCCATCTATGAGCAAATTCAGGATCTTCTTTTATTCTCTGTCCATATTCTTTCATTGCTTTACCCCAATCAGGAGAATATTTTACAATACCTTCAGGAAAAATTCCTTCTTTTTGCATACCGGGAAGATTGTCCTGAAAAGCATCAGGCCTCCAAACAGGGCAATTATTATCTTCAAGATATTTAATATTTGTATCACCTCTTAAAAACCATATTGTTTCATGAAATATAGATCTTGTAAACATCTTTTTAGAAGTTAACAATGGATACCCTTTTCTAAGATCATATTCGTTTTGATACCCAAATAAAGAAATAATTCCGGAACCTTTACTTCCTCCTTTAAAATTTGAACGTTCGGAAGTTAAAATTGCTTTTGAGTGATCTAAATATTGTTGTGCCATTTTTTTTATTCAGTTAAAAATTAATGATATTTAATGAGGATAATTATAGTTTAAACTATGTTTTCAAAAATAGTTTTTATTTATGTTAACTATTAGGCTCCAAAGTTTAAAGTATGGACAAATTATTAACAAAAAACGTTAATACCTGCCTGCCAGAAGGTTGGTTTATTTTGCATCAAGATAAAAGAACACATACCATTAGCCGTTGATGTTATTTTCTTAAAATTGGACACAACGATTGGCTAAACTGCGTTTTAATTAAGTTTAGGTTTTGTTATGCACTTGAGCTGTTTGTAAATAAGCAATAATAAATAATACTCTCTTACTTGTTTGACTTCAAACCCTCTTGGACAAATTTAGCTTTTTTATTTATAGACACTTTTACTTTTTTTGATGTTGTTTCTTGACTGTTGAAATGTTGGTAA
>NYYH01000049.1 GCA_002686705.1 Bacteroidota bacterium | reverse complement strand
GGATTTAAGAATTGGATGGTCCAGGAGGATAACCCCCCGGGGGGAGAGCACAGGCCCCCACCCCTATTTACATAAAGTAGTTAGTCCCGTTTATATCTGGAGAATAAGGAAAAGACGGAGGACCACCGAAGCAGTCCTCCGACCTCATTAGGAGTAAATAAATGAAATAACTGCGGGTGTTTTAAGTCACCGCCCGATGGCCAAAAACCTCCTGCACCTGAATCATTGTTGCAATTCGATGAAACTAGTATGATAAACTAACATTCAACTTGGACCACTTTAAGGGGGCAGGTCATCCAGATTTTCAACACTCTAGTGTCAGGAGTATAAATGAGCGACAAACACCTTGTAGCTGATGTAATTTCTACCGGGCAACCTGACAAAGGCCAAGTGTACCATTTTTCTAACCTGACAGATGCTGAACGGGAGCAACTTTACGGACGAGGTGACTACAACATTGACAGCGATATCATCGCAGGCAGTACAGTCACCATTCGCTTCCGCTTCACCGTCGGCAAGAAAGAAATGTCTCAAAACAGCCGATTGCGTGTGGCCTGGCGCTGGCCTTTTGACTGGGCCGATCTGCAAAAAAATAATCCAGAGTCGTCAAACCACCTTACGGTCAAAGCACCTGAAAACGTTCATTTAGCAGTTCAATACGAGCAAAAGGGCAACCTAAATCCATGGCTTCACAACATTGATCTGCGTGTAGCCCAGGGACATCTTCAGCAGGGTGACATAGTCGATCTTACCTGTGACAGATGGCAGGCTCCTACCTTTGCCACACCCGATGGTTACTTCCTATTCCTCGTCAACATTGACGGAGGCAATTGCTGGTTTCGTCTCTCCGATCCCCCACGGTTTAAAATCATTCCTGGACCGCCTGACCATCTCATTGCCATCGCACCCAGTGACGGTGTAATCGGCGAATCAAGTATCGTACGAGTTCGTGCAGTCGACGCTTGGGAAAATCCCACTTCAATTCCCAAACCTCAACTCCTTTGTCAGAAAGCTGAAATCGACGAGCCTGATGCCTGCGATAAGTATCCCGTCTGGGAATTTCCAGTACACTGGAAAGCACCTGGTATCCAGCGCATACGGGCAACCTGCCAGAACCTTGAAGCCGAAACCAATCCTGTTCAAGTATACCTTGAAACCCCCGAACAACGCATCTACTGGGGCGATCTGCATAGTGGTCAGTCTGAAATCGGATGCGGGGTGGGCACCTTGGAAAACCACTATGCATATGCACGAGACGTGGCCGCCCTTCAATTTACCTCGCAACAGGCAAACGATCATTACATTACCCGCGCCATGTGGAAACACGTGCGATCTGTCACACCCAAACACAATGACGAAGGTAAATTTTTGGCTATCCTGGGGTGCGAATGGAGTCCGCCTACAGAAGACGGCGGGGACCGCAACGTCCTCTATCGCCTCGATGAACCGCGCATGCGCAGATCAGGCCGATTCTTCACCGAAACTGACCCCGACCCGGAGCCAGATCTACCCCATGCGATCGAATTTCTGGAGACCTTCAAAAAAGAACAGGTTCTACTCAATTTACATGTGGGAGGTCGCCCCACCAATCTAGCTTATCACGCCCCGGAAATTGAACCCCTCTTCGAAATTCACTCCACCCACGCTACCTCGGAATGGTTTGTCTTTGAGGCTATTGAACGCGGATACAAAGTGGGCATCACTGCAGGCACAGATGGCGTCATGGGACGCCCAGGTGCTTGTGGTCCCGGACGACGAGTGACCCGAAATGTACAAAACGGTCTCACCGCCATATACGCTGGAAAGCTTACTCAGGATGCTCTCTGGGATGCTTCATTTTCCCGCCGTTGTTACGGTACTACAGGAGCCAGAATCCTTCTCCAGGTCCAAGTTAACGGTCACCCTATGGGCAGCGTCTTCACAACAGACGCTGAACGATGCATTGATATACGAATAGAAGGCACGGCACCCATAGAACAGGTTGAACTTCTACGCTGTACAGAAGTCCTTTGTACCTGGCAAATTGCTCGATACGATCCCAAACGTATCCGCGTTCTCTGGGGCGGCGCAGAAACCAGAGGTAATGTCACTGACCAACGCCAAACCTGGAACGGTAATCTCCGCATCCAGAACGGGCGCTTTGATAAGGTAAACCCGGTAGCGCTCCAGTGTCCTAAAGACAGAATCACCACCAAAGAAAACCATATTACCTTCTTAACTGCCACCGCAGGAAACGACATGGGTTTTACCTTCAACGTAGCTGGATCGCCAAACACAACACTGCACTTCACATCAGAACCATGCACATTTAACTGCACAATCGCTCAAGTCACCAGGGCACCGCTTGTTGTAGATGCCGGTGGCCTGAATCGGCGAGTTGAAATCGGTCCGGCTCCCCTAGAAAACGGTACAAAATCCCTTGGCCTCACTTATACCGACACTACACTCCTTCCTGGCGAAACCCCCTACTGGGTACGAGTCACCCAAACAGACCGTCATCGAGCTTGGAGTAGCCCAATCTACATCGAAGGAAGAAAGAAGAGAAATGAGGGGAAAGGAAATTAAAACCTCCTGATCTTTTCTCTCAACTTATAGAAGCTCTTCTTAATTATTAAGTTTACTCCTTAATCATTATACGATTCTATTATTTCATTATCTGTTTTCACAAAGCATCAAATTGGCTACAAAAAATGTTTTTTGTTCTGACACACTTGTTAAATATTCGAAAATTTATAACCAAAAAACCTGTGTCCCCATTTGTAATACCAACGTCTCCCAATGTCCCCACTACGGGTTCACATGGGTATCAGAGATGAACTGAAGGGGGCCTTGGGCTGGTGAAATGATAATTGAAAGAAAGACGGATGGATGCCTACCGTCATGGGCGTTGGCCCTTTCGGATATAAATGCGACTAACTACTTTATGTAAATACATGGGTTGGGGGCTAGATGGTGTGGGAGGGTATTGGAAATATGGATAAAATTACAAATAAATTCTGCAGAGCTGATTGAATCTGATACAAATTTCACAGATCTCCTGTAGTCATTCAAAGACTCAGATTTCGTTTCCATCCATGACAGTTACAATCAATTGAATGTTTGGCCCCTTGCTCCTGACAAGATTCCTGTTTCTAGTATTTACTCGGACTACCATCAGTTTTTTTCTTAACTGAAGGTAAACAGACCGATGAAGATCATTTTCTAAATGCGCTTGGACATATTATCGCCATAGAATTTTTTACTGTAACAACATGTTTTAAGAGAGATTTACCATCATGATACCGGAAAATGATCGGGATTACCTGAAGCTTTTGGTAATCGATGTCTTACAATAAATATTATATATTAATTGATATTAAAAAAAAATATATAATTTTTTCACATATCCTTTAATACTTTATAAGCAGCATGGATTGTATTTTCAATATCTTCTTCTGTGTGGGCAGATGAAATATGAGTACGACCAATACTGGAAAGTCTAATTTTTTCAAGCAGCATTGCTTTTGAAAATATTTGATATTTTGTACTATTCACATTTTTTTTATGATCTCTCCAATTCAAAATATTTTCTTTATCTGAAAAATAAATTGAAAAAAAACTTCCAGGGCCATTGACTTTTAAATTAGTTTTAAATTTTTTTGCAGCATCACGTAAGCCATCCATCAAATGTAATCCAAGCCCATTGAGTTTATTATAAAATCCAGGTTCTTGTTGTTTGATTTTTTGCAAAACTGCATAAGCTGCAGAAATAGACATTACGTTAGAATTATAACTACCACCATGAACTACATTTCCTTTCCCAATATTATTCATAATTTCTCTTTTACCAACAAGCATTGCAAGTGGAAATCCTCCTGCAATTGATTTTGCATAGGTAGCAAGGTCTGGAACAATATTAAGCATTTCTTGTGCCCCACCAGCAGCTACACGAAAACCAGTAATTACCTCATCAAAGCACAATATCGCTTTTTCCTTGATACAAAGTTCTTTTACATTTTCAAGATAGCAAGGCAAGGGCATGATTGTATTTGTGTTTCCCATAATTGGTTCCATGATAACCCCACCAATTTCTCCTTTGTATTTATTAAATATATAATTTATATTCTCAAAATCGTTCCATTGACAAATTAAAATATTTTCACTTAAATTTAAATCCATGCCTGATGATTCAGGTACTGGAAGTGGTGCCGTATTCGATCCAGACAATTGCAATTCTGGATTAACTGAAAAACTAACATTATCTGCCCAACCATGGTAGTGACCTTCAAATTTAATAAATTTTTGTTTTCCTGTATAGCTACGAATAAGTCTGATAGCTAATTGAACAATTTCAGTTCCAGAAGAAGCAAATCTTACAGTAGAATCTTGCATAGGAATAAATTTAAGTGCCTGTTCAGCAACAGAAATTTCAAGTTCATGCTGAGCGGAATACACAAATCCTTTTGACATTCCCTTTTCTACTGCCTCCTTTATAAAGTTAGGCCTGTGTCCAAAGAGATTAGGGCCAAGTCCCATCACATAATCAATATATATATTTCCATCAACATCCCACATGTAAGAACCAAAAGCTTTTTCAAAAAACAAAGGTACTTCTGCAGGTTCATATAAACGAAAATTTGAAGAAACCCCACCAGTAATATAATTTAATGCTTTATCATACAACAATTTAGATTTTTTAAAGTCCATATAAAATTTACTTGACAAAAATTTATAAATACGATAAGACTATGATATATTAGATATATAACATATAAAATAAATTTACAATATATTTATTTAAGTGTAAATGAATAATTCAAAATTAGATGATTTAATGGATCAAGCAAAACTGGATCTAATTGTATTAATTAGTGCTGAAAACATTTTTTATCTAACACATTCTCCTACTATATTAAGGCTGAAAGATTTCCAACAAACAAGGCCAAATAGCTCACGATTAATTTTTGCAATAAAAGAAAAGAACAAAACAAAACCGATACTTATTGTTCCTGAATTTGATTACAAAATAAATAAAAAATATTCAAATAACACAAAAACACTATGTTATAAACAATATTTTACAAATCCAATTGTTTTTTTATCTAAGATATTAAAATCTATAATTTTAGAAAAAAAAAGAATAGGGATAGAATTTTCATCATTTCCAACAAACTATTATTTATTATTAAAAGAAATTCTTCCCTTGTATAAGTTCTTAGATATACATAATTTAATGGAAGATGTAAGATCAATAAAAACAGTAGATGAAATAAAAAAAATTAAAAAAACTGTCAACCTAATGGATAAAGCAATTTTCAAAAGTTTTAGTCAAACCAAAGTTCATGACAGTGAATTCAAAATACATATTAACATAATAAAGAATTTATATGAATTAGGATGCTTCCCAGATAAAAGTTCTAAAACCCATGTTGGCAAAATAATGAAGGAAGTACACAAAGAACCTAGAACAAATAAATATATCAATTACGGGGATTTAATTAGAACAGATTTTTCTGCATCATTTAAAGGTTACGTAGGAAATATATCTCGGATGGCAGTGGTCGGTAAACCAACCAAAATTCAAGTTGATACTTATAATAAATTATGTTTCATTCATAAAAAAACAATAGATTTTGTTAAACCAGGTAAAAAGGCATCAGAAATATGGGAGTACTCACATGACATAATGAAATCTGAAGGGGTTTTCCATCCAATACCAAAAGGAACCATGATAGGTCACAGTATAGGACTAAATGTTCATGAGGAACCAATGATTTTAAAAAATAATTTGAAAATTGTAAAAGAAAAAATGGTTTTAGTCATAGAACCTGTAATATGTAATGATTTTTATCAAATTCAAGATCATATATTAGTTGGGAAAGAAAGATCAAAAAAATTTTCAAGCAAATTTAATACTAATCAACTATTTGTAATTTAAAAATGAAAATATTGAATATAAATAAAATAAAAATAAATACTAAAGATGTATTTACTCAACAAATATCTAAAACAGCAGGGGGATCTCCTATAAATTTAACATTACTTGTAATTAAAGGTAAAAAAAAGGGCCCCGTACTTGTAGTTTCCGGTGGAGTACATGGAGACGAATATGAGGGCCCACTTACAATAATGAATTTATATAAAGAATTGCAAATTGAAGATATATATGGAACTTTTATAGGTTTAGTAGTAGCTAATGTTCCCGCATTTGAGTCTGGTACTAGATGTAGCCCTATAGATGGATTAAATTTGGCAAGGATTTTTCCAGGAAACATTAATGGATCAATAACCGAAAAGATTGCTTTTTGGATGGGTGAATCATTAATAAAACAAGCTGATTATTATATTGATTTACATTCTAGTGGTAGTGATATGGAGATGCCTCAAATGTGTGGATACGTAATAAGAGATAAAACCAATAAAGCTTTCTTTTCAAAAAAAATGGCTGAAGTTTTCAATGCCAAAGTTACTTGGGCTCATGGAGACAGTGGAGAAGGTCGAACACTCAGCTTTGCACGAGACCATGATATCCCTTCAATCTATACAGAGTGTCCTGCAAGTCGAAATGTAGCTTTAGAAGATACCGTTGCATATTTACGTGGTGTGAAAAATGTGATGAAACTTACAAATATGATTAAAGGGGAATATGAGGGACAACCATCTAAAATTTATTTAAAAGGAGATGGTAATACTGATAAATCAATTAAAGCAACAACATCTGGATTTTTTATCCCAAATGTTCAAATTTTAGAATACGTAAAAAAAAATACCGTGCTTGGTAAAATCATGGATTTAACTGGGGAAGTAATTGTGGAAATTAAATCACCAGTTGATGGAATTATCGGATTGAGAAGACTTTTACCAACGGTAAATAGTGGAGATAATATTTTTCTACTTGCAGATAAAATTTCAGATGAATAGAAGATTAGATAAAGAAGTTGTTCTTTCTGTTAAAAATCTTACTGTAAAGTTTTTTACAAAAAATAGAATTGTAAATGCAGTAAACGGAATTTCCTATGATCTTTATAAAGGTGAAATTTTAGGTATTGTAGGAGAAAGTGGTTCTGGTAAAAGTGTAAATGTTCTATCAATCACTAATTTGATAAGACCTCCAGGTAAAATTATTAATGGAGAAATTATTTATAATAATACAGATATTTTGAGTCTTAACACAAATGATCTTAGAAAGATTAGGGGTAATGAAATTTCTAATATATTTCAAGATCCTTTGTCTTCTTTAAATCCAGTTCTCAAAATTGGAAAACAAATTATTGAATCAATATTAAAACATTTAAAATTGAATAAAATAAATGCAAAAAAGAGAACAATTAATTTGATTAATAATGTTGGGATTCCTTCAGCTGAAGAAAGATATATCAATTATCCTCATCAATTTTCTGGAGGTATGAGACAAAGAATTATGATAAGTATTGGTTTATCTTGTGACCCAAAAATACTTATTGCTGATGAACCTACCACAGCATTAGATGTGACTATTCAGGCACAAATAGTAAATCTAATAGAGAAATTAAAAATTCAATATAATATGTCAATAATATGGATAACACATGATCTTGGATTACTTGCAGGTTTAGCAGACAGAATTATTGTTATGTATGCAGGAAGAATAATGGAAGAAGCAAATGTTACAGAAATATATGAGAATCCTAAACATCCTTATACAAAAGCCTTATTAGAATCGACACCAGATTTGAATGATAATTCTCAAGATAAACTTAAAAATATTGATGGTTATCCCCCAGACATGACAAAAGAAATTATTGGTTGTCCTTTTTACAATAGGTGTTTTTATAAACAAAATATTTGTTTTCAAACAAATCCTGCTTTAAGACAATTGAGCACTAAACATAAAATTGCATGTCACATTGATATCTAACATGGATACTCTTTACGAAATTAAAAATTTAAACATACATTTTCAAGGTAATCAATTTAATATTTTTAAAAAAAATAATGTCAATAAAGCGGTAGATAATGTAAATCTTGATATATATAAAGGAGAAACTCTAGGATTAGTTGGAGAAAGTGGATCAGGTAAGTCAACTCTAGGAAAAGCATTGGTTAAATTAATAAAACCTACCAATGGTTCCATATTGTATAAGGGAAAAGAGATAACAAATATTGAAAAAGATAATCTAAGAGAAATTCGCAGGAATTTCCAAATTATTTTTCAAGACCCTTATTCATCACTCAATCCAAGAAAAACAGTATCTCAAATAATATCAGAACCATATATTATTCATTACAAAACATTATACAAAAAGGAAATCCTTGAAAAAGTAGAACATTTACTTAATCTTGTGGGACTTACTAGTAAAGATATGAATAGGTATCCTTATCAGTTTTCTGGTGGACAACGTCAAAGGATTGGTATTGCAAGAGCTCTTGCATTAGAACCTGAATTTATAGTTTGCGATGAGCCTGTATCAGCATTAGATGTTTCAATACAGGCCCAAATAATAAATTTATTAATCGAATTACAAGAAAAATTAAAATTGACATATTTGTTTATTTCTCATGATCTTTCCGTAGTAAAAAAAGTTAGTAAAAGAATTGCAGTAATGTATCTTGGAAAAATAGTGGAAATTTCATCAAAGAATTTAATTTATCAGGAAGCTAAACATCCTTATACAAGAGCTTTATTATCTGCTATTCCAACACCAAATCCTAAGATAGAAAAGAAAAGAAAAAAAGAAAAAATTATTTTGGAAGGGGATTTGCCTTCATCATTTAATCCTCCTAAAGGATGTAATTTTTCAACAAGGTGTTATTTAAAAGATCAAGTAAAAAATAGATTTAATATCAATTGTAATTTAATAGATATTGAACTAAATAGATTAAACAAGGAACATAAAGTAAGTTGTCATTTATATAATTCATAATTAAAGGAGGATATATGTAAATATAATTTAAATTTTTTAAATCAACAAATAATTAACTTTTTAATCAAAAAAATAATTATGTATAAAATAACTAAAAAATTAACTATTATCCTGTTCTTTATCTTTGTTGCTAAATTATCATATTCACAAAATAAGGGTGGCACACTAATGGTTGGTACTACAGGTGATATTCTTAATTTTGATGCATTTAGTTTGGGTTTTATAAGCTACCCAAACCTTCATCAATGTTATGACAGTTTGATAACCTATGACTCTCAATTAAGAATTCTTCCACGTTTAGCAACATTCTGGAGGGTTAACGATAGTGGGACTGAATTAACATTTTCACTTAGAAAAAATGTTAAATGGCATAATGGTAGAGAATTTGTTGCAGATGATGTTGTCAAAAACATTGAAAAAGCTTTAAGCCCTAGTGGAGGTCATAATGTACATGGCATGGTAAAAAAGACTATGCTTGGTGCTGAAACTCTTGATAAGTACACTGTTTTGATTAAATTTCGTGCACCAACTCCAAACATGTTTGATATATTCAATGCAATGAGAATGATGGCACCTGAATCCTTCAATACATTAAAAAACAAATGTATCGGTACTGGTCCGTTTAAGCTTGAAGAATGGATACCAGGAGATCAGTTAGTATATGTTAAAAATGAAGATTTCTGGCAACCAGGAAGACCATTATTAGATAAAATCATTTTTAAACCTTACAGTGATCTTGAAGCTTTAAACTCAGCTCTTGAAACTGGTTTAATTGGTGCAGCAATCGCTGTTCCACCTAAGGATTATAAACGTTTAAAAAATACAGGTTTAGATGTTCTATTTGGTCAAACAGGTGCTTTGCTTTATTCAATAACAGTTAACCCGCCTGATCCAGATCAACCTACAGGACCTCTCAGTGACAAACGAGTGAGACAAGCTATTTGCCATTCAATGGACAGAGAAGCTATGGTTGATCAAGCTTTATTTGGAGTGGGAGGCGCATCTGTTGTGCCTTTTCCTACTTATTCTATCGCCTATTTTCCTGAATATTCAGATCACTATGGTTTTTCTTTAGATAAAGCTTCAAAACTTTTAGATTCTGCCGGATGGAAAGATTCAAATGGTGATGGTATCAGGGATAAAAATGGGAAAGAACTCGTTCTTAATACAATAACAATTCAAGCTTACCCTGAAACAACAGACATGGCTCAAATTATAAAATCTGATCTTAACAAAATAGGAGTCGATGTGGATATAGAGCCACTTGATAGTGCTACATATGGTCCTAGACATTTAGGTACCAAAGCAACAGATGGAAGTGCTGTATTCGATTTGGATGTGACATTTGTAGGAAGGCAACATCTTGATCCTATGGGTCTTTTTGATAATAGTCCTTACAGACATTTCAGAAGTCCTATTTTTCCAAGAGGGGATTTTCCAGATGGTTATGTAGAAAACCTTGAAAAAGCAGGATCAACGGTTGATATCGCAGAAAGGAAAAAAGCATTTAAAAAAGTACAAGAAATTATGTTAGATGCTTGTATTGATATCCCAATCTCATGGAAATACACACTTTTTGCGAAGCAAAATAATGTGCATGATATTGGGTGGACTGTAAATGATGAAATTAAAATAGAAAATACTTGGATTGATTGAAAATAAATGACGGCAACCATTCGGTTGCCGTCTAAATAATTAAGATAATGTTAAAATACTTTCTAAAAAGAATTTTCCAGGTAATTCCTGTTTTATTCTTGTGTTCAGTTATCATATTTTCATTGATACGTTTAATTCCTGGTAATCCAGCATTAATTCTTGCCGGTCCAGATGCTCTGCCTGAACAAATTGAAGCATTAACTAGTGAGTTGGGTTTAGATAAACCAATTATTATCCAGTATTTTATTTGGATATCAAATGTTTTAATGGGGGATTTTGGGAGTTCAATTATCAATGGATACCCAGTTTTTAAATTAATTGGAATAAAATTCATAGCTACTCTTGAACTTGCAATAAGCGGATTAATTATATCTATATTAATATCATTCCCATTAGGTATTTTATCTGCAATAAAAAGAAATGGTTTTATTGAAAAAATTACAACGATATTTGTAGCATTGGGACAAGCTATACCTACATTTTGGTTAGGGATTCTGCTTGTACTTGTTTTTTCTATTAAATTGCGCTGGCTTCCACCATCGGGAAGAATTGAATTTTCACAAAATCCTGAAATAGCATTCAAGTTAATTTTATTGCCAGCTTTTACTTTGGGGGTTTACACAGCTTCAGTACTAACAAGATTTTTGAAAACCTCAGTTTTAGAAATCTTGAATTCAGATTATGTGATGACAGCACGAGCTAAAGGTTTATCTGAATGGACAGTAATAATTAGGCATGTCATTAAAAATGCCTTAATACCTTTTGTTACCGTTCTTGGACTTCAATTTGGAGCATTTTTAGGTGGATCCGTTGTTACTGAATCGATATTTGATTGGCCAGGACTTGGTAGATTGATGCTCCAGTCTATTCACACAAGGGACTATCCTGTTCTTCAAGGAACCATTCTTGTCGTTGTGTTTGGTTTTGTAATTGTGAATCTNCTGATAGATTTATTATATTCATTTTTAGATCCAAAAATAAGATATTAAATATGATGTAACAATGAATATAAAAATAAAATTATCAATAATATTGCTTATATTAATTGTAGTTAGTGCTATATTTGCTCCTTTAATAACTCCTTATCATCCGTTAGAAATTCAAAAAGGAAAACAATTTCTTCCTCCTTCTTTAACTCATTATTTTGGTACAGATGAATTTGGTAGAGATGTTTTTAGCCGAACATTATATGCCGGTAGAATNTCTTTACTAGCAGGATTTGTGGCAGTCATATTATCTGCTNTAATAGGTGTACCATTAGGATTAATTAGTGGTTATTATGGAAAGATAATTGATACACTAATTATGCGTACAATGGATAGCCTTCTTGCTTTTCCTGCATTACTTCTTGCTCTATCAATTGTAGCTGTATTAGGTCCAAGTTCTGTTAATGCGATGATAGCTGTTTCCATAGTTTCTATTCCAAATTTTTCAAGGATATCACGTGCTGCGATACTTACTGAAAAAGNAAAAGATTATGTTGAAGCTTCAGTTTCGATTGGAGCTAGTCATAAGCGTATCATTTTTTATAGTATTCTCCCTAATTGTGTAGGACCCATTTTGGTTCAGATTACAATTGCAGTAGCTTTTGCAATTTTAGTAGAGGCAGCACTGAGTTTTCTGGGTTTAGGTACACAACCTCCTGAAGCTTCATGGGGAGCTATGCTTTTTAGTGGAAGAGGATATTTGAGACAAGCATGGTGGTATGCATTCTTTCCAGGTTTATTCATNACATTAATGATATTAACTTTAAACATTATTTCTGAAGTTGTAAGAGATAAATTAGATCCAACAACAATAAACTAATTATGTATGATATAATCATATCAAATGGTGTAATTATAGATGGTTCAGGAAAAAAATCATTTTCATCAGATATAGCGATATTGAATGGTATAATTTGTCAAATTAACAAAAATATTACCGGGAATGCTAAAAAATATATTAATGCAAATAATTGTTATGTATCACCAGGATTTATCGATATTCATACTCATTCGGATATAAGTCTTTATATTGATTCAAGAGGAATGAGCAAAATAAAACAAGGTGTAACAACAGATGTTACAGGTAATTGTGGATATAGTCCTTATCCTGTTAATAATATGACAAGTAAAGCTCATCAATCTAATTTGAATTCTATTTATGGAGAAGAAATTGATTGGGACTGGTCCAATCTTAATGAATATAGAAAATGTCTTGAAAATAATGGTTTGGGGATAAATGTGGCCCCTTTGGTAGGACATAGTGCCGTCAGATCAACAGTAATGGGTTTTGAAGATCGTACAGCTTCATTAGATGATCTCCGTCAAATGCAATTTTTATTAGAAGAATCAATGGAGCAGGGAGCTTTTGGATTTTCTACTGGGCTGACATTACCACCTAGCGCATATGCTGATACAGATGAAATAGTTCAATTGACTTCAGTGTTAAACAAATATGAAAATAGATTTTATACTAGTCACATAAGGGCATGGGCAGGGTTTCATAAATCTGGTGTTGAAGAAGCAATAAATATTGGGAAGAACTGTAAGGTACCTGTTCAGGTGTCCCACATGGCAATAAATGATCCGAAACATTGGGGAGAGGCCGATCAAGTAATAGAAATTTGTGAAAATGCTGTAGAAAATGGATTTGATGTCACATTTGATGTTTATCCTTACACAGCTAGCAGTAGTGGTTTTAGTCAATGTTTTCCTATATGGTCACAATCTGGAGGACTAGATCATTTAGTTCAAAGACTGAAAAACCCAATTACAAGAAAACAAATTAAGGATGATATGCTAGAAGAAGGTCTTTTTAGAGGATGGCCTTGGATGTGGGACAAGTTAGTTGTAGCTTCAGTGAATAATTCTAATTTACAAGAATTTGAAGGTTTAAATTTTGAGAGTATAGGAGAAAAATTAAATTTATCACCTATNGATGCTGCACTTGAACTAATGTTTCTTGACAATGCACGGCTTAGAATACTTTTCTTTTATAGGACAGAAGGTGATATGAAAAGTTTTCTTACTCATCCACTAGGAATGTTAGGATCTGATGGCCTAGCAATTGTTAATGAAGGAATTTTAGGAAAAGGGAAACCACATCCAAGATCTTATGGTGCGCACACACGAGTCCTTGAAAAATATGTTCGAGATGAAAATCTCCTAAGTATAGAAAACGCAATATTTAAAATGTCAGGTCAAATAGCGTCTCGATTAGGTTTTAAAAATAGAGGTTTAATTCAAAATAATTATTGGGCTGATATATGTATTTTTACATTCGACAATATACATGAAAATGCTAGTTATGATGATCCGCATCAATACTCAGATGGAATGGATTATGTGTTANTAAATGGAGAACTTATATTGGATCATGGAATTCCTACAGGTACGTTACCAGGAAAAATTCTTAGTGCATGAAANTTAGAGAAAATATAGTTTAATATTCAAATGTATTTAAATGATTATGAAAAAAACGGTTATTAATATCATATAAGGGTTATTTCAGAATNTATAAGCATTAGTATTTGCAATCATTTGGAAAAGGTTGTAACCGCTAATATAACTAAAATATCTATAATTTATATTAATCATGATTATTTAATTCATGATATTTATAACATTATTAGATTTAAAAAATTTATGAGAAATGTTGTAAATTGATTGGTAAAAATATTTATGTTTTAGAAGNTGTTATATTTANAAAAAAATCGATCAGATATTTTTATCAACTAGTATCAAGATTTAACTTATTGGGGTTTAGATTCTGACCCTGTATTAACTGCAACGGTTTCTTTATNCGAAACGAATCAATAAAATGGTTGTATGTTTTTATACCTGGAAGTCATAAAGAANATATTGTTNAACACAAAAAAACTTATAAAAAATAATATGCTTTCCAGAGNANAAGTAATTAAAAGAAATAAAGATNAATCAAAATCAATAATAGTAAATTTAAATACAGGTGAAATCTCATTACATTATGGCAAACTATATCATTCATCTTAAGGGAATAAATCAAATAACAAAAATTGATTTAGTTATCAGATATATTTCTTTGATATGATACATGGATCAGGATTTATAAAATATTCACATCACTTTTCAGTAGAACAAAACCCAGGTCATTTTATTTGAACTCTACCTCCTCAAAAAACATGTAGCACAAAAGATTATAAATTAGTAGATTTTAAAAAATATTATTAATAAGATTTTTTAAAATATTTGGTTAAAATATAAACATAATTTTACATTGTTAAATAAACAAAGAGTTATTTTTTAGGTAACATGCCAATTTTAAATATTGTTCAATGGGAATATAGGATGATTCATATTTTTGTATTCTACTTTTTGTATATTACAACGGGTTGCACCAGGAGTATCAGCTATTAAAATTTGATCTGCATAATAATCGTAAGCCTCTCTGAAGTGAGAAGGTGACTTTACAAATACAATTGATGCATCTTTTAAGTCAAGTCCGACTGAGGTATACTGTCCAACATCCCACTCAAGGCCTCCATAGGACCTCACGGCTATTGATATTGAACCTATCATAATCAAAGCAGTTAATCCAAATTGCATTTCCACTCCTTCAAGTCCATGTTTTATTGTAAATGAACCATCAGTTATTGTTTTTACTTTTGCTTTTATTTTTAAAGGTTTCCCATCATTTATTGAAAAGTAATGTCCTAATCGTAGTTCTAAATCTTTACCTACACCAGAGTTAGAAGCAGCTTTTGCAGCTCTTGGATCCACTAGTGTCAAATATATGTTTTTATCTGATTTATCTAGTCCAAGATCTAACAATTTCTTTAGAACAGTTGGATTATCACCTGCACTTCCTCCGCTTGGTGCATCACCACAATCACTTATCACTGTTGTTCCATTACGTGATAAACCCGACTTGATTGAATCATCCAGTGGAATTAAATTAGGAATTAATTTATTCCTGATGTTCCATACCTGGTCACAAATTGAGTCTGTAATGATTTTTGCTTTATCCTGGTTGTTATTTGAACATACTAATGTTGCAAATCCTAAATCATTATAATCTAGCCACGGTTGCACCATAAAACACGATACATCTAAAATGTCATGATTATTTTCCAAATTTATAAAAGTATCATATATTGTTTTCATTGGACCTTCATCAGTACTTCCAATTACAGGGCTTATAATTAGTGGTAGTTTCGATAATGTCATCTTTGGATGAATTTCTTTTTTAAGTGTTGATACTAATAAATTTGCAGTTTTTTTACCCGTTTCATACATATCTATATGTGGATAGGTTTTGTAACCCACATAGAAAACATTTTGTTTAATCATTCTTTCCGTAATATGTCCATGTAAATCTAATGAAACACCTATTGGAATATTACATGAAACAATTTTTTGTAAAAATTCTAGAATCTCACTTTCTCCATCTGGCTCATCTTCTATTGAAAGACTACCATGTAATGCTAATAATAATCCATTAAGCATAGGTGCATCTAATATTAACTTTTTTAAATCATTCAATATACTATTGAAGCATTCTCTAGTTAGAGGGCCTGAACAAGATCCATGAGTAGCTAATAACGGAATATGTTTCATATTATTATCATTTAACACATCAAGCATCCCATTAAGTTCAAGTTTTGTATTTTTAAAACCACTATAAATATCTTTTCCTAAATAATAATATTGATGATAAAATTCTTTTAACTGCGTTTTAAATGGAGAAAAAGTATTAGATTCTTGTATAATTTGTGCTATTCCGATATTCATTTAAGCCCTTTATTTTAGATAAAAAATATAAAAACTGATTCAACAAATGAATTATGCACGATTGCCACTACCCCAGGCTGAAGAGAATGATTCTCCATCTTCAAAACGATCTGGCCGTAAATCAAATATATTGATCTTTGGGTTAATTCCTAAAATTATGTCTGCAAGTGCTTCTCCAATAGGAGGTCCAAGTTTAAAACTATGCCCACTTCCAGCAAAACAAGTAAAGTAACCTTCAAAATCTTTTTCAGGCCCAACTAGTGGATGCCAATCGTCTGATATCGTATATATAGAGGACCACCCATGGTCGTATTTGCCATATCGAGCAGTAGGTATTCTTTTATACAATCCATCCTCAATTTTTGAATAAGTTTTATTGTCTAATCCAGTATCATAATTTTCAATATCCAATGGTTCAATTTCTTTTGGATAATCACGTCCAACTAACAACATATTATCTTTATGAGGCCTAAAATATATCCTACAAATAGGATCAGCAATAATAGGGAAAGTTCCAAAGTATTTTGGTAATTTTAATACAAGGTCTCCTTCTTTGCTCCAGCGAATAGAATGATTTTTCATGGCCCAAGTTCCAACTAGGTGTCCCCATGGCCCAGCAGCATTGATTAGGATAGGAGTTTTGATTAAACCTTTTTCAGTTTGAACACCAGTTATTTTTTTCTTTTTTATTTCAATTCCTGTTGCAGATAATCCTTCATATACCTTTAAACCCCATTTGTTAATAGCACTGTCAGCAAGAGTTCTCGTAGTTAGTACTGGGTCAGCATATCCTGCTCTAGGTTGATATGTAGCGGTAATCAATCCATCAAAATTAAAATTTGGCGCAAGTTCTTTAGCTTCCTCTATTGTAATTTGTTTTGTACCTGTATTTAAAGCTTTCTCTTGTTCAAGCACCATTAATCCAGATTTAAGATGTTTTTCTCCTAATAATGCCATCATGCCTGTACGACAAAAACCTGTGTCTCCTCCAAGTTCATCTTCATCATTTTCAAACATGTCTAATGATCTTAATGCCAATTTAATTGTTAAAGAATTAGAATATGCGCTTCTTATGTTTGCTGCTGAACTGCCAGTGCTTTCGGATGCCAANTGCTTTTTTTCTAGTAAAATAACCTTACCCATTTTTTTCTTTGATAGGAAGTGAGCTACACTTACCCCCATTATTCCCCCGCCTATTACCACAGCATCANCTATTTTTTCCATTTTGAATATTTGCTTGATTATTGAACAAAAAAAAATATTATATATTTGTTTTATTTAAAAAAATAATTCATCATATTTTAAAATTGAATCCAGNAAAATTATCAAATCTAAANAAATAATTCTATACNAATGTAAAATAATATGGCTTATTTAGGTGAAGGCAATACGCCTCTTATANAATCAAAATATTTAGGAGATACATTAGGATTAAAAAATCTTTATTTTAAATTAGAGAATCTAAACCCTACTGGTTCCTACAAAGATCGNTTTGCANCATTCGCAGTTTCAGANATGCAAAAACATGGCAAGTCAATCTGTATTGCCACTTCAAGTGGTAATGCTGGGGCATCNCTTTCAGCATATTGCGCAGCATCTGGTATCAGATGTATAATTTTAGTAGTAGATGGTATAACTTCTTCAAAAACAAATCAAATGCTATCTTATGGTGCGGAATTGTTTGAAATTNANGATTTTGGAAAAGATACTANAATNACTGAAAAAACATTCGATACTATNAAAGCTATTTCTGAAGAAGNAAATATTTCATTACAAATTAGCGCATATAAATACTCACCATATGGTATGTCAGGAGTTGAAAATATATCTNANGAACTTGTAGAAACAATTAATGAAATTGATCATGTTTTTGTNCCCGCAGGAGGTGGCGGTCTAATACTTGCTATAGCAAATGGTTTNGAAAAGTTAAAAANTTGTGGTAAAATAANGTGTTTTCCTCGAATACATTGCGTTCAACCATNAGGTAATGATACAATGGCATCTTCNATTAGAAATAAAATAATTAACAATAAGATAAATAAAAGTANAACTANAATAAGTGGTTTGCAAGTTCCAAATCTTATCGATGCAAATNCNGTTATAAAAAAATTAATANATTACAATGGTATAGGTCATTTAGTGAGTGATANTAAAATATTTAAAATTCAACAATNACTTGCTTCAAAAGAAGGNATATTTTGTGAGCCCGCTGGAGCAACATCTGTGGCNGGGCTTTTNANAGCAGTTGAAAACAAAGAGGTTGAAATTAATGATAATATANTNTGTTTAATTACTGGATCCGGATTCAAAGATCCGGAATCACTAAAAAGTATGATTAAATCTGGGAAACATAACAGAATAAACTCTAATGNGCTTCCTCAGTCTTTNAAANATANTTTTTAATCNNAAAAAAATAATTTATNATATGTTATACTTGAAATAANTAATCTAACAAACATCTNAAAAAAAATANAATGNATCCAGAAAGTAAAGCAAGAGAACTTGGTATTGTATTTNATGANAATTTTGAAAAAGGATANTTGAACATGGTTGTAAATCATGGAAATTTATTCTTAACTTCAGGNCATGTTTCAAAAATNAAAGGAAAACTTGGTGANGATTTAAACATTGATCAAGGATATATTGCAGCTAAAGAGTGTGCTATATGGATTCTTCAGTCTTTGCATCAAAAAGTAGGAAGTCTTAATAATATTAANGTATTNAAATTATTTGGTATGGTTAATTCTACTTTNGATTTTACAGAACAACACCTCGTTATAAATGGCGCCTCAGATTTATATCANGAAATATTTGGAATAGATAANCACGGTTATCATGCTAGAAGTGCTGTAGGATTTGCTCAATTACCTACTGGAGTTGCAGTTGAAATTGAAGCTNTTTTTGAATTAATAAATTAACATATATCTTATAATTATTNTAAAATGGATTAATATGANTAANAACATTTCTTGGATCGTTGANGCAAAAATAAAAANAGGAAAATTAGATGATTTAACAAAATGGATAACAAATGCTTCATCTCAAGTTAAAAANATTGAAACNAACACAATGGCTTATGAATTTTGGTTGAGTCCAGATAAAAAAATGGCTCATTATTATAATCGATATTTAAATTCTGAGGCTTTAATTATGCATATGGATAACATATCTCCTCTTTTACCTGAATTATTAAAATTAGCAACGCCAAAAAAAATAGCCGTTTACGGTCCTGCTAATAACACAGTAAAAAGAATCCTTGAACATCTAAACCCTATTTATTTTAATTGTTTTGGAGGTTTTACCAGATAAATCATCCTCTTATATTATACATATTTTTCAATTTATTTCTTTTATCTCTAATATATTTTATAATTATCAGGCTTTCTCCTATTTTCAAAATCAAATATTTCACTTCTATATTTATCCCCAATACCCAAATCACATTCATGGACAATAAGTTCATCCTCTAATGTTTTTGACATTACTTTAACTTCTCCAGTTGGTGAAATAATTGTTGATTCTCCGAGTTGTTTTACTCCTTCTTCTAAGCCTGCTTTAGCTGCTGATACAATCCATACACTGTTTTGATATGCACCTGCCTGAAGGCACAATAAATTATGCATAGATACAAATTGATTTATATCTGAAAAATCTGGGCATTCAAGTGGTGTATTATATCCAAGTAATATGATTTCGGCACCTAACAACGCCAAGGTTCTAAATGTTTCCGGCCAACGTCTGTCGTTACAAAGACACAATCCTATTTTGGCATCATATAATGTAAAAACATTAAATCCAAGATTTCCAGTATTAAAATAATTTATTTCTAAATTCTGAAATTTGTTTAACGGTCTAAAATCATAATGTCCAGGCAAATGAATTTTTCTGTACTTACCAATAATAATTCCTTTATTATCCACTAAAATGCTGCTATTGTAATAACTCTTCTTCTCATTAACAAAATCTAATTCTGCATATCCCAAATGAAAAGCTATGCCAAGGTATTTTGCTTCATTAAATAAAGAATATACTTCTTTGTTTGGCATATATCTTTCAAAATAACTTTCAAGTTCAGTTATATCTTCTATCCACCAGTGCGGGAAAAATGGTGTTAAAGCACACTCCGTAAAAACGACCAAATCACATCCTTGTTCATAACCTTCTTTTAATAGAATGATCAATCTTTCAACAACATCACTTTTTTTATCAGATCTTTTTACTGGACCAGATTGTGCCGAACCTATTCTTAGAATATTTGACATTTTAAATTTTTTCAATTATGTATTATTTATAATTTAATATCATTTTTTTTAAAATCAATTATTTCTACATCAATTTAATGAATAATATAAATTTTTCTGACTGTAAAACTAAACTGTATACTGCTGTAATATCAGATATTATGGATTCGATGGACATGTTGAATCAAGTATTGGAACCGGGGATTTCTCCCATTGATGAATCGAAGGTCCTTTGCGGATGGGCGAGGGTTGGTCTCTATTTCCCTATATACCATGACGATGAGACAGTGAATGTATATGAGCATGAACTGAAACTGGTCGACAGTTTGAAGCCGGATGAGGTTCCAGTCCTTATTTGTCATGGGCTAAAACACATTGCTCCATGGGGAGAACTGCTCTCGACACGAGCCACTTATCTCAAGGCAGGCGGTTGTATAACAGACGGTTCTGTCAGAGATGTTCGAATGATTCGTCAGATGGGATTTCCAGTCTATGCAGGAAACATCAGTCCTCTGGATACAAAATTTCGGGGAAAACTTATGTGGTGTGATGTTCCAGGAAAAATTCAAGGGGTGAACATTATATCAGGAGATCTGATTTTTGGTGATGTTGACGGGGTGGTTATTGTGCCTGGGGAACATGTGGAATCTGTGCTTGAGAAGGCATTTCAAAAGGTATCCCAGGAAAATGTCGTCCGTCAGAACCTCCAAAAAGGGCAGACCCTGGAACAGATCTTTGCGGATCACGGAATTCTCTGAGAAGTAGTCCCATGCGTGTAGGAATTCTCTGTCTGATGCAAGAATCGAATACCTTTCTCAACAAGAAAACCGAGTTCTATCATTTTGAGGAAGATCTTTTATTGGAAGGCAGTGAAATCCGTCAAAATATGGTTGATGCGCATCATGAAGTAGGAGGCTTCCTGGAAGGGCTTGACGCGGCAGGCATCGAAGCGGTCCCGATATTTGCAGCCCGCGCGCTGCCTTATGGAACAATCAGAAAGCAAGCATTTAATCAACTCATGGAACGGATGTTCCTGCTTGTTGAAGAGACCGGGCCCCTTGATGGTTACCTGGTGGCACCACATGGTGCAACCGTCAGTGAAGAATATCCCGACGCGGATGGCTATTGGCTGAGTGAATTGAGGAAAAAGATAGGAGCCAACAAACCTATCATTGGCACCCTCGATCTTCACGCCAATCTATCAAAACGGATGGTTGAGTCTTCGAATGCATTGATTGCTTACAGAAGCAATCCCCACCTTGATCAAAGGTCCAGGGGGCTCGATGCCGCCTCATTGATGGCCGGAATGCTCCGTAGCGAAGTTCATCCAGTCCAACAGGCGGTTTTCCCTCCTTTTGTGATGAACATCGAAAAACAGTGTACGGAACTTTATCCTTGCAAAGAACTCTACGATTTGGCTGAGAATCTCCGTCAAACTCACGGGCTCCTTTCACTCAGCATTTTGCAGGGATATCCCTATGCCGATGTGGAGGAGATGGGCACTTCTTTTATTGCCGTTGATGATGGGTCTACCGAAGAACCGACCAAGGTTCTGCAAGAACTCTCTCAACACCTTTTGGATAATCGGGATGCCTTCGACGGAAAAGGCGTTTCTCTCAAAGAAGCATTGAACTCTGTCAAAAAAGACTCCCCGAGAACCTGCCTGCTAGATATGGGCGATAATGTTGGGGGAGGATCTCCTGCTGATGGGACCTTAATTGCCCACGGTCTTCACAAGCATCAAATTCCACAGTCCTTCGTATGTCTCTATGATCCGGAGTCGGTAGAAAAAGCGAAGCATTCAGGTGCTGGCAGCCGAATAATTCTGGAAATGGGAGGAAAGACAAATGATCTTCAAAGTCCCCCACTTTCTTGCGAAGCCATAGTAGAAGGACTTTTTGATGGAGTTTTTCATGAAAAAACACCACGGCATGGGGGGTTCACTAATTTCTACCAGGGAGATACTGCCGTAGTTTCATGTAAAAGTGGATTGACTGTCATGTTGACAAGCAAACGGATGGCGCCATTCAGCCTGGAACAACTTCGCAGTTGCGGACTGGATCCGGAGGAGTTTCGTGTATTGGTTGCCAAAGGGGTCAATTCTCCACTTGCGGCCTACGAGGAGGTTTGTTCGCGCTTCATCCGTGTAGATACTCCTGGAGTCACTGCCTCCAACCTAAATCATTTCGACTACAAAAACCGAAGAAAACCCATGTATCCTTTTGAGAAAGATGTGGAATGGAAGACTTAGGTTGGTTTACAAAAGATTGTAGAAAACTTTTCATTTGATGGATTTTGTTATTTTAAAGTCTTCGACTATTTATTTCTTCTCAAAACCTAAAGATCTACATATAATTTAAACAAGAATTATGAAGTTTGTATTTTGTGGTCATGACCTGCCCCTTTTAAGTGCTCCAAGTTGAATGTTAGTTTATCATACTAATTTCATCGTATTAGAACAATGATTCAGGAGCAGGAGGTTTCTAGGCCTGCGGGCGGTGCCTTTAAAGTATCAGCAGTTATTTCATTTATTTACTCCTAATGAAGTCGGAGGACTGCTTCGATGGTCCTCCATCTATCAACTTCCTTCCAAGCAAATCCTCTTTCCTGAGTCCCATGAACTTAAGGATGAGTAACATCGCCTCTTCAGGGGGCCTATCCTTCAGGAACATACATTTCCAGCAGATGAATTAAGTCTGTGTAGAGTACCTCATCAGTAACCTGGCTGACGATCATGTCTGTACGATTGGAGATGACACTAGGGTAAGTTGTTGTAGGTGTGCTAATGAGACTAACTACTTTATGTAAATAGGGGTGGGGGTCTATGCTCTTCCCCCGGGGGCTATCCTCCCGGATCATCAAATTCATAGATCCCAATCAACCTGGTATTGAGCACCTCGTCGGTTACTTGGCTTGCACGGTTGGTGGACTGAGGCAATCGTTCTATCACCTGGGCATAGATGGGGTTTTGCAGCCTTTAGTGCTCTGACACATTTCGGTGATGTCTATTTTTCTGGAACGTGTTTCCGGACGCAATCAGTTATTAATCCCAGGAAAAATAACTTGAAAAATTACCACTAAAATTATGCTTGTAATTACACTCGGATAAGGCAGCGATTAATTTCGATAATGATAAAAAAAATTTCTTTCAAAATTTAAAAAAATATTTAATAAATTAT
>NYYH01000048.1 GCA_002686705.1 Bacteroidota bacterium | reverse complement strand
ACCCTAAAAGTTCAAGTTTGTTTGAAGACATACAATTAAGAAAGTTATTTTTGAAGATAAAAAATACACATTTGATGAGCTTAAAGATGCTATGGATGCTGACTTTATAGGACATAAATCGCTGCATTCATATATTTCAAATAGGGTTCCTAAGTTTGGCTCTGGTGACGAAAGTGGTAGAGAAATGGTTGATCGTGTTACAACCATGATTGCAGATTATATGCATAGTCATGATAATGGTAGAGGGGGGTGCTATTTCCCTGGTTATCGAACAAACAATAATCATACAGTTTATGGTCGTGTTTCAGGAGCATCAGCATCAGGTAGGCATGCCGGTAAACCATTTACTTCGGGACTAACACCAAATCCGGCAGCATCAAATAACATACTTGATAACTTAAATGACGTTGCAAGTATTAATCCTTTAAATTGTGATAATAATTACACTTTTAATGTTCGTGTTTCTTTTTCAGAAAAAGACGAAAATTCACATAAACAGAATGTTGACCATCTTGCAAATTATATACAAACTTATTTTATTAATGGAGGTATGCAGATACAATGTAATGTTGTTGATACCGATACACTTAAAGATGCAATGGCACACCCACAACTCTATCAGGATTTAATAGCCCGTGTATCTGGATATACTGGATACTACACTCGTATGCAGCAAAATTTGCAATTGGAGATTATTGGAAGAACAGAGTTTAAGATTTAAGCACTTGCAAGCAGCCTTGATCTTCGATTTTAAACACAACTCATTAGAGGATGGTCCTGGAATTAGGTCTGTAGTTTTTTTTAAAGGTTGTCCGCTTGATTGTATTTGGTGTCAGAATCCAGAAAGCAAGAACGTTTCATCCGAGTTATGGTGGGAGAAGGAAAAATGTATAGATTGCGGGGAATGCATTAAAGTTTGCCCGGAAGGAGCTATATCAAACAGCAATCCTTACTATATTGATAGAAGTCTTTGCACGCTTTGTTTCGAATGCGTGGAGGTTTGTCCCTCAAAAGCTATGAACCAAGTTGGTCAGGAAATGAATGTGGAGGAGATAATAGGACAAGTAATTAAATACAAATCTTTTTTCGATAGATCTGGAGGTGGGGTTACTTTATCTGGAGGAGAGCCAACCTTATCAATGGAGTTCACTTCGATATTGCTAAAAAGATTTAAAAATGAAGGAATTCCAACTCTAGTAGAAACAGCAGGTTTGTTTAATTTCGAACTCTTCGAGTCGCTAATTCTTCCCTTTGTTGATATTATTTATTTCGATATAAAATTTATTGATCCAATCCAACACAAGCAGTATTGTGGAGTTAGTAATGAACTCATTTTAGAGAATTTTATTAAATTACACAGCAAATCTCAAGTCGAAGATTTTGAACTGCTGTCACGAACACCTTTGATTCCGGGAATTACTGATAGTGAAACAAATATCCAGCAGATAATTGAGTTTTATAATGAGCATACGGTAAAGAAAGCCGTGCTATTGCCAAACAATCCGGCCTGGATTCAGAAACTTGAAAGATCAGGACAGCATATTATATTCGACACTGATGATCCGATATGTAAGTTATATGACATTGAAAAAGAAAAAAAGTTAAAACGCTACTTTTCAGATAATGGAATTGAGATAGCTGTTGGATAATTAACGTGTCAGTCTAACATTACCTCACTTAGGTGCCTTTTGTAATAAAATTATTGCAATAATCAGAAAAATGAAGTTGGGTATCCAGGCTGCTATTATTGGTGATAAATTACCAAATGTTGAAAATACTGTTGAAACCTGCATCAACAATATGTAAGAGAATGTGAGTCCGATTCCAGCACCAAGATGCATTCCAATACCACCCCGCACTTTCCTACTTGATAATGCAACACCAATAATCGTAAGTATAATTATGGCTACCGGACCTGATGTTCTTTTATTTTTCTCAACCTCAAATTTTTTGTACGCTTTGGATCCCTTTTGCTTTTCAGAAATTATATAATCGGCAAGCTCATAAAAATCCATCTCTTCAAACTCTTCTTTTATTTTATACAAATCCTCAGGCTTTAACAAAAACGTCGTGTCCATTTCAACACCCTTAACGAAACTTTGTCCACTACTGTCGATAGTTCTGATATAATAATTCTTGAGTGTCCAATAGCCAGTTGATGTATCTAGTTTTATAAGATCTGCCATCAGCTTGTATGTCATATCTTGACCATCAAATTTTTCAAGTGAAAATTTATATCCAGTTTTTAATTGGCTATTATACCGTTGAACATAAACAAAAGTATTAGGTGCAATTTGAATATGTAAATCTCTCGACTTATCTTTCGTAAGATTTTCCATGTACTTATTCTTGAATTCTCTCCTAGCTTCATTTGTTTTTGGAATTAAAAAATTGCCAAGATAAAACGAAAGCATTGCCAATAATACTGCGGAAATCAAATAAGGATAAAGTAACCTGCGAAAACTTACGCCACTACTTAATATCGCAATAATCTCAGTATCACCAGCCATTTTGGATGTAAAAAAGATAACCGAAATAAATGTAAATAAGTAAATAAAAAGGTTAATGAAATACGGAATAAAATTTAGGTAATAATCAAATACTATTGCTTTTAAAGGAGCATCTTTCTGAATAAAGCTATCAAGATTTTCACTAACATCAAAAATAATAACTATCAAAATCAACAATGAAATGGCATAAAAGAAAGTTCCAAGAAATTTCTTAATTATGTATATGTCGATTATTTTTAACATTAAACCTTAGTAACTAATCATTTTACCGAAATATTATAATTATCATTTAGTTTGTAAAGATTATTTTTTCTTTGTGCTTCCTTTGCGCATACCTTAGTGCTACTTAGTGGTTAAGTTTTTACCACAAAGGTGAACAAAGTACATCACAAAGGTGCACAAAGTCAAATAAAAGCATTCAATATCAGAATCATACATCATTTTCTATTCTACTGCTTCAATTCTGTTTAGTAATAAACTTTATACTGAAAATTCATATTCGTCTTGAAACATTTACGATCATCTTGTCTTTCCAATCTTTAAAATCACCGGTAATAATATGCTTTCTTGATTCGCGAACTAACCATAAGTAAAAAGAAAGATTATGTTGACTTGCTATCATACTTCCTAACATCTCCTTAGCAATAAACAAATGTCGTAAATAAGCTTTTGTATATTGACTATCAACTATTGAATCACCCTCATTATCAATACTTGTAAAATCATTTTTCCACTTTTCATTTCTTATATTGATAATTCCGTTCTTCGTAAATAACATTCCATTTCTGCCATTTCGGGTTGGCATAACGCAATCAAACATATCAACGCCAAGAGAAATTCCTTCAAGAATATTTTCTGGTGTTCCCACTCCCATCAAATAACGTGGTTTATCTTCAGGAAGTATATTACATACTAATTCTGTCATTTCATACATTGCCTCGGCTGGTTCTCCAACTGATAAACCACCTATAGCATTTCCCTCGGCTCCACGAGAGGCAATATATTCAGCAGATTGCTTTCGTAAGTCGGGGTATGTACTTCCCTGAACAATTGGAAATAAGCTTTGCTGGAACCCGTACTTGGATTCTGTTTCAATAAATCTTGCAATACATCTATCTAACCACCTGTGAGTTATTTTCATCGAGTTATCAGCATACTTATAATCACATGGGTATGGTGTACATTCATCAAAAGCCATAACAATATCGGCACCTATGCTTCTTTGGATATTAATAACATTTTCAGGACTAAAACTATGTCTCGATCCATCAATATGCGATTGAAAAACAACACCTTCTTCTGAAAGTTTCCTTCTGTCCGCTAACGAATAAACCTGGTATCCACCACTATCGGTAAGTATTGGCATCTCCCATCCAATAAAACTATGCAAACCCCCTGCCTGTTCAATAACATCCAAACCAGGGCGTAAGTAAAGATGATATGTATTACCCAGGATAATGTCGGCATTAATATCGTTCTTTACATCACTAATATGAATTCCCTTCACAGAACCAATAGTTCCAACCGGCATAAATATTGGGGTTTGTATATTACCATGATCAGTAATTAATTCCCCGGCACGAGCAGAGCTATTAATGTCGGTGGTTTGAAGTTTAAATTGCATTTAATAAAAATTTCGGCAAAGATACGTCAATTCACATAAGTTGAATAAATTTGCATTGATATGGTTTTAATAATATTTTAGAATACTGATTCATTATTTATGAAATTCAATCAGTATAATATTTTTGCTAATAGTAATAGTAATTAACCGACTGAGATATTTTTGTTTATTTTTTGTGTGTATATTTTGTCCCGTTAGGGACATAATATTTCTAGAAATGAAACAACCAATAAAAAAAGTCCTATAGGGACGTTATATACAAGATCATGGCTAATACATATACACAAATATATATTCAATTTGTTTTTGCAGTCCAAAATAGGGCCTCACTAATTCATTACACATGGAAAGATGAACTTTACAGATATATTACAGGAATAGTACAAAACAACAAACATAAACTAATTGCAATTAATGGAATGCCTAATCATGTGCACATATTAATTGGTTATAAACCACATCAATTGATACCTGATTTGTTGCAAGATATAAAAGGATCATCTTCGGGTTGGATAAATAAAAATGATTTTAATAATACTAAATTCAATTGGCAGGAAAGTTATGGGGCCTTTTCATATTCCAATTCTCATATTGATAGAGTTGTAAAATACATCATGAATCAGGAACAACACCATAAAAAGAATACATTTAGAGAAGAATATCTTGAATTGCTAACAAGGTTTAATATTAATTATGATGAAAGATACATATTAAAGGATATTTATTAATATGACGTCCCTAAAGGGACTTACGTTAAATGCTGATTATAAAAATCTATAAATATTATGTCCCTAACGGGACAAGAAAGGTAAAACAACCAGGTTTTAAAACTAGCCAAACCTAACTTAATATAATTATTTGCTATATATGAATTTTTCAATATCACTTCTACAGCTTTCATTATTTGAGCTAATACTAGCAGCTTTGTTTTTACTTTCAGCAATAATTCAACTGTTATATTATTTTGTTGTATTCTCAAAATTAGCCTTCTATAAACAAGAAAGCAGCAGAAGCAAAGAATTGCCTCCAGTATCAGTAATAATTACTGCACATAACGAAGATTATAACCTTCAAAGAAATTTACCTGCCATACTTGATCAAAATTATCCCGATTTTGAAGTTGTTGTTGTAAACCATGCTTCCTCTGATAATACCGCAGATGTAATTATGGACCTGCAACGGAAATATAGTAACCTGAAAATAGTAAACATTGAGAGAGAATTAAATTTTTTTAAAGGCAAAAAATTTCCTTTATCAATTGGAATCAAATCAGCTAAACATGAAATACTGCTCCTAACAGATACCGACTGTAAACCGAATTCTGACAAATGGATAGAATCGATGGCATCTAAATACGCATCACAAACAGAAGTAGTATTAGGTTACGGACCGTATAACAGCTCTGGTGGATTTCTTAATCTGTTTATCAGATATGATACATTCATGATTGCAATGCAATATTTTTCATTTGCACTAATGGGAATTCCATATATGGGTGTAGGGAGAAATCTGAGCTATCGAAAATCACTATTTTTTAAGAACAAAGGTTTTACATCTCATTATAATATTCCCTCCGGTGATGATGATTTGTTTATAATGCAAGTGGCAAACAGGAGTAATACTAAAATTGATATTTCTCCAGATAGTTTTATGTATTCGGAACCTAAGCACAATTTGAGTACATGGTTTCGACAAAAGCAGAGACATCTTTCCACAAGTAAACATTACTCATTCATTTTTAAAATATTACTAGGTAGTTTTAGCAGTTCTCAACTTTTGTTTTATGTCACACTAGTAATACTAATCAGCAAAAATGTATTGCTGTTTCCTGTATTAATAGTGATGCTGATCACAATATTATCCAGAATCTTCATTCAAAAAAAAGCCGCATCCCAGTTAAGTGAAAATCAAATATTGTTATTTTCGCTGTTTGGCGATATACTTTATGTTTTTATTTTGCCAGTAATAACATTTCTTAGCTTAATTAGAAAACAAACAAGGTGGAAGTGAATCCTAAGTTAACAGAAAAAGGTCAGCGAGATTATAAATTAATCAGACTTGCACTCGATAATGGCGATCAACACGCCTATGCTGAGCTAATGAACAACTACCGCGATTCACTATATTTCACAATGCTAAGAATGACCGGTGATCCTCATGATGCCGATGACCTTACTATTGAAGCATTTGGTAAAGCTTTTAAAAATCTGTTTCAGTACACATCAGAATATGCCTTTAGCACATGGCTTTTTAAAATAGCAACAAATAACTGTATCGACTTTATGCGAAAAAAAAGCAAGGGGAATTTCGCGATAAATCCTGATACTGGCGAAGATGATTTGTCATCACAAGTAGTAACTTTAACGCCCGACCCTGAAGAGCAGTTTATAATAGAGCAAAAAATTCATTTAATGCACGAAGTTGTTCAACGGCTTAAACCTCATTATAAAAAACTGATAGAGCTAAGATATTTTAAGGAATACTCATATGAGGAAATAGTAAAGGAGCTCAATTTGCCACTTGGAACAGTTAAGGCACAACTTTTTAGATCGCGTGAGTTTTTATATAATATTCTGAAACATTCGAAAGAGAAGATATAAGTTAGTTGCCTTTTATAAGCTCCCAGGCCAATTTAATGCGTTTTAAGCAATCCTGACCCGACTGAGGCAGAGAAGTGAGTTGCCAAAAAAATAGTTTCTGGAATAAGGGTATATATTACTTTATCTGTCTTATATATAGACGCATAAAAAAACACCCATATGAAAAAAATTTATATTTCTTTCATAACACTGCTTTTATCCTCTATAAATAATTGCCGACAATACATACCTACAGCAAGAAAGGGCTTTCTATTAACTTCATTACTATTATTAATAACCTTAACTGCTCACCCCCAACGAGAAGCCGACCGTTGGTATTTTGGACGTAATTGTGGTTTGGATTTTAGTACGGGTGAACCTGAAGTATTATATGATGGGCAGACTTATAACGAATTTTCTGGTTGTGGTACAATATGTGATTCGTTAAGTAATTTATTATTTTACGTTAGTAATTACGCTACTTATACTTCACAACATACAGTAATGGAACTTGGTAGCGAATTGGAGCATGTAGGATCAGGTAGCCAAAGTAATCTAATAATTCCCTGGCCTGAATCCGATTCTTTGTATTTTGTTTTTAGGATATTGAGTGAAAGTAATACTGATGACGGGTTATATTATAACATTGTAGATATGAGTAAAAATAATGGCTTTGGAGCCGTTATTGAAAAAGACATTCCTTTACCTTTTGCTTGGGATGCAGTTGATAAACTCACCGCCACAAGGCATGCAAACAAACGAGATATATGGATAATCACTCGTAAAATTATTAATGATAATTATGCTGTTTTTCTTATTACCCCCGAAGGAATAAATGAAACACCTGTATTATATCCGGCACCAGATCGTTTAAGACAATATGCAGACCAAGGGTATATGAAGATTTCATATAATAAAAAATATCTTTTTGCTAGTTATGCATACTCTAATATAACGGAAATATGCAAGTTTAATAACAAGACAGGTGAGATAGAGTTTTTATATGAACATAACATGGGGGAACCTACATTTGGACTGGAATTCTCACCTGATTCAAAATTCGCTTATATTGCTTATGACCATGGAAATCCTAATGAAATTAAAATAAGACAACATGATATGCAATATGTTGAAGATCAGTCCTTATTTATTACAACTTCTGTTATTATTGGTCAAGAGATTGGAAATGAACTACAATTAGCCACAGATGGTAAAATTTACTGTATAAATTCTAAGGATACTCTCGGATCACCGTCACGATATTTTATTGGGGTTATTCATAATCCTTGGGAATTAGGTGGAAATTGTCAATATCAACAACAGGCCTTAAACATGTACCCTGGTGCTACATCTAGCGCAACGCCAAGCATACTAATGGACTACCTTTATCGTTTCGAATTTGAAGGAATTTGTGAACGAGAACCCTTTCAGTTTACATCCAATTTTAATCCTATTCCAGATTCAATTAGTTGGTTGTTTGACGATCCGTTGTCTGGTTCTAACAATGTTTCAAATGAATTAAATCCTTTGCATACCTTTAGATACGGAGGTATTTATGAAGTGGAAGTTGATGTATGGTATCCATCAGGCAGGTTTGAACATACAAGCCGAGAGGTAGAAGTTGAATATTCTCCCCAACCAGACCTAGGTCCTGATACTACAATATGTGATGGTCAACAAGTTATATTAGATGCAGAATGCGGTCCCCACATGTACTCATGGAGCACAGGGCAATTAGGAACAAGTCAAATCACAGTATCCGATTCAGGATGGTACTGGGTAATTGTAACTAACGAAGTAGGATGTTCTACTATAGATTCTATCTATGTAGGATACCGCGAGTCAGCTGTTGCTGATATTACAAACTTGGTAATTAGTCCTACTACTTGCGGAGGTAGCACAGGTGTTATTCGTGGACTTGATATTATAGGAACTCCACCACTAATCTTGCAATGGGTTGATGATGTAGGTAATCCTATTGGATCTACATTTGATATCTATAACTTATCAGTTGGAAATTACACTTTACTCGTAAGCGATGGTAATAATTGTACAACAGAGATTGGACCTTATACTATTTACGATGCAGGAGATATTCTTATACAGGATGTAAACTATACACAGGAACATTGTGGACAACAGGATGGATCAATAACAGTAACTGCAATTTCCGGTTTAGGAGATATGCTGTACTATTCAATTGATAATGGGACTACTTATTTTAGTAACCTAGGAATTTTCACAAGTTTATCCTCAGGAAGTTATGTGGTTAGAGTCAGAGATTCCACTGATTGCCAATCAGTGTTTATTGATAACCCTGTAATTATTCAGAATATAGGTGGACCTGATATAATTGATGTGCAGGTCGGTAACGCATCTGTTGGAATGAACAATGGATCAATCGATATCACTGCTTCAGGAGCATCAGATACTTTGTATTATTCTAATGATAACGGCATAAACTTTCAGATCAATGATGGTGGCTTCTATAACCTCACAGCAGGCTTCTATACATGTGTTGTGGCTGATGAATTTGGATGTGATACTACTTTTATTATTGAAGTACCCGAAGAGGTAACCATTAGACTACAAGCTGTTGCAGGTGATGATGAAGTATGTCCAGGCAATTCAGCTTTTGTACCACTGGTTGTTAGTAATTTCAATGATGTGGGTAATTTTAAAACAACACTACTATATAATAAGGATCTACTCACTTGTCAGGGTTTTGCCAATACGCATCCACTGCTGGAAGATTCATTAGAAGTCCTGTTGTTCCCAGCAGAGGGAAAAGTAGAACTCACTTGGTCATCATTAGGTGTAACACTTAGTGATAGTACTCCTATGACAGATCTGGTTTTCCAGTCAATAGATCCCAGATTGAGTTTTGTTGAGTGGGATGGATCACCCGGAGCAAGTTTCTTTGAAAATTCTACGGGCGTAACTATACCCGTAGACTATTTCATCGGAACGGTAAAGATATATAATAACGTATCTTTCGACTTATACGCTACAAATGAAGCCTGCCAGGGAGACACCCTGCAACTTATGCCTATGGTATGGATAAGTAATGGTGTTGTCACTTATTTATGGACTGAACCCGGTGGAGATACTAGTAGTGAAGCTCTATTAACAATTAATAATATACAACTAAGCCAGGCAGGATTATACACTATACTAGTAACTGATACATTAGGTTGCTATAAGGATTCTACATTTGAAATACTGCTTTATCCATCAACCCCTGAATTTGCAGTACAAGATACCATATTTACAGATGATCCATTCGATCTTGATGCAGGAACAGGATTTATACATTATTTATGGAATACAGGAGATACAACACAGATGATATGGGTAGAAGAAAAAGGCTGGTATTCTGCAGAAGTTGAATCACCTGAAGGATGTATTGGAATTGACTCTTCCTATGTATTATTTTCAACAACACCTGAACTAATCAAGATATACTTCCCAAATGCCTTTACCCCCAATGGAGACGGATTAAATGATGAATTTAAACCTGTTACACCTATTGAAGAAATAGAGCATTTTTCATTATCAATATTTAATCGCTGGGGTGCGATGATCTATCAAACAAACGATATAACCCAGGGTTGGGATGGAACGTACAATGGTGAGCTATGCCAACCAGGGTCATATGTTTATAAGATTGCTTACAACACTTTTGTCCCATCAACTACAGCCTCTGAAGTTAAACAGGGAACTGTGATGTTGGTGAGGTAGTGAGTAGGGAATTTTGAATGTTGAATGTTGAGTTGTGAATGGCTAAATTAGTAAATGCTTAAATGGGTAGAGTGATGGGAGATGGAAGTCCGAAGTCTGAAGAAGGGAGTTGGGTGTTTGTGAGAAGTTGAGTGGTTGAGTTAGGGAGTTTCGTGTTGCGTGTTTCGAGTTTCAGGGTTATCGATCTAAATTCTTAATTCAGTATTCAGTATTCAGTATTCATTATTCTATATTCATTTCATTTCTATTTTAAAATTGTGTATTCCTGTTGTAAACAAAAAAAGTATTTTAATTTTGTTCATCATAAATTACATCATTTGTTATGAATAGTAGTGATTTCAAAAAAGCAATATTAGCAGGCATTCCAGATGAACTTCCTCGTAAAAAAGATATCGATCCCAGTGTTAGTCATGCCCCTAAAAGAAAAGATATATTATCATCCAGCGAAAAACGCCTAGCTCTTAAAAATGCTTTACGATATTTTACTGCAAAACATCATGTAATACTAGCTAAAGAGTTCGCAACGGAGTTAGAAGAATACGGTAGAATTTATATGTATAGATTTCGCCCAGACTATAGTATATATGCCCGCCCAATTGAAGACTACCCTTATAAAAGTAAGCAAGCTGCATCAATCATGCTTATGATTCAAAATAATCTTGATCCGGAAGTTGCACAGCATCCTCAAGAACTTATTACTTATGGAGGAAATGGCGCAGTATTTCAAAATTGGGCTCAGTACCTGTTAACCATGCAATACTTGGCTACTATGAATAATGAGCAAACTTTGGCCATGTACTCTGGTCACCCGATGGGTTTATTCCCTTCCAATAAAGATGCACCAAGAGTGGTTGTGACTAACGGTATGGTAATTCCAAATTACTCAAAACAAGATGATTGGGAAAAATTTAATGCAATGGGCGTAAGTCAATATGGGCAGATGACTGCCGGATCATATATGTATATTGGTCCGCAAGGTATTGTACATGGAACAACAATCACAGTTATGAATGCGGCACGGAAAAGCGCTGCACCTAATGAAGATCCATTTGCAGGTAAACTGTTTGTAACTTCCGGATTGGGTGGCATGTCTGGAGCTCAGCCCAAGGCCGCAAATATATCTGGTGTAATATCAGTTACAGCAGAAATTAATCCGGCTGCCTCTTACAAACGACACGATCAAGGTTGGGTTGATGAAATTATAAGTGATCTGGACACACTTGTTGAACGTGTTAAACTAGCCAAAGAAAAGAAAGAGGTAGTTTCAATTGCCTACGATGGAAATATTGTTGAACTATGGGAAAAATTTGAAAAGGAAAATATTTTTGTAGATCTTGGTACTGATCAAACATCATTACACAATCCCTGGGCTGGTGGATACTATCCTGTAGGATTAACATTTGAAGAATCCAATGAATTGATGGTTTCGAACCCGGATTTGTTTAAAGAAAAAGTAAGGGAATCACTTCGGCGACAGGCAGATACAATTAACAAACATGCTGCAAGAGGAACATATTTCTTCGATTATGGAAATGCATTTTTACTGGAAGCATCCAGAGCCGGTGCTGATGTGATGGCTAAAGATGGAATTAATTTTAAATATCCATCTTACGTTCAGGATATAATGGGGCCAATGTTTTTCGACTATGGATTTGGTCCTTTTAGATGGGTTTGCACATCGGGTAAAGCTGAAGATCTTGAAATTACAGACAATATTGCCTGTGATGTACTTACAGAAATCATGAAAGTTTCACCTGACGAAATTAAATCTCAGATGGCTGATAACATCAATTGGATTGTAGGAGCTAAAGAGAACAATCTTGTGGTTGGCTCACAAGCCAGAATATTATATGCTGATGCTGAGGGCAGAATTAGTATTGCTTCAGCATTTAATAAGGCAATTCGTGAAGGTAAAATTTCAGCTCCTGTTGTTCTGGGCCGCGATCACCATGATGTTAGCGGTACCGATTCACCATTTAGGGAAACTTCAAATATTTATGATGGTTCCAGTTTTACGGCTGACATGGCTGTCCAAAATGTAATTGGTGATTCATTTAGAGGCGCCACATGGGTTAGCATCCACAATGGAGGTGGTGTTGGTTGGGGTGAAGTTATAAATGGTGGATTTGGGTTGTTACTCGATGGATCTGATGATGCAGAAAGGAGACTGAGTAATATGCTGTATTGGGATGTAAACAATGGCATATCACGAAGGAACTGGGCACGAAACGCAGGTGCTATGGCAACAATTAAAAGGGCGATGGAACAAAATCCAAATCTTAAAGTAACTATTCCAAATATTGCTGATGATGATATACTGATTGAGTATTTTAAGTGAAATAATATTTTTGTCAGTGCGTCCAAGTATATTTTTCCTTTGTGCTCCCTTAGTGTATTCCTTAGGGCACCCTAGTGGTTAAATTTTTACCACAAAGTCGCACAAAGTACATCACAAAGCCTGCCTGCCAGTTTAACTGCCGAAGGCATGTCAGGCAGGGCACACAATAACAATGGATTGTATTAATAATCATTCCCGTATAATTACAAAAACATCCTCATCGTCTTTCTTCATATAGTACTTTTCACGAGCATATTTTTCCAAAAAAACAGTATCATTTTGCAAGGTATTTATAGCTGCCAGATCTTTCTTTATCTCACTATTATAGTATTCTTTTTGCTGTTCTAAGCCACTCCTAAGACTTGAAAGGTTATACTGAACTATCATGCTTTCCTGATCGAAAAAAATCCACCAAATCAAGAACAACAGTCCAGTATAAAAATACTTATTATTAATGTATTTCCTAAAAAACATAGGTTATCACTTGAGTAAACAAAAATACTTTAAATAGTACGGATTGATCAATGGTCAGAATATAATTATAAACTTATTGCTGTTAATTTAATCTTACCTAATTATGGTAACGGATCCCTTCATCACAATTTTCTCCTCCCCTTTCAAGGTAATAATATACACATCACAAACATAATAATACACTCCATTCGGACATTCTTCGTTGTTGTTCTGGTTTCTTCCATCCCAATTAATTTCAGGATCGGTGGTAGTGTACATCGTTTTTCCCCATCTGTTCATTATGGTCATATCAATCCTGCTAACATTGGCTTTTGGGTTAGTAGGTTCACCGGAAGGTGTTTTTCCCATTGGAACAAATAACTGATTCCATTTATCTCCATTTGGAGTGAAAACATTTGGTAGTTCGTATATTGGACACTCCTCATATCCTATACATACAATATTGCTTATCTCGCTAATATTTCCAACCAAATCAATCGCTGTCACGTAATAACAACCAACAACTGAATTGATATCTTTATGTAAATAATACGTAGTATCATTGACAACATAATCTACTGAATCAATAAGCAGAGCATTTTCTTCTCCTGGAGGAGTATAATAAATGTAGAATTTAACGGCATCATAACTACATGAATCATAAGGCAAGTACATGCCCAGATCATTAGTAATCTGTTCACAATCAGTGTATACACTAAGAACAGGCTTGCAAGGTGGAACATTATCAATTGGTGTATCACATGTAAGTTGCGAAAAGTTAATCAGAGGATCAACCAATCCGGGTAAGGAATAGTGTCCAACAGTTTTAACATAATAACAATATTCAACATAGTTGGTCAGGCCTTTGTCTCTGTAAAAATTATTGAACGCTATTCCCACCGAATCGTAATTAGTCGCACCGGGATCCTTTCTGTATATAACTGTATACTCATTCTCCCACGGAACTTTTGGCAACCATAACAACTTGATTTCATGATCTGATGGTTCTGTTCTGATAAATACAGATGATGCTTTTTGAGAGCTGCCAATAGGTTTTACTGTTAAATTTTCGATATCAACACGATAGCTGTAGGGTCCAGAATGAGTATTAAGATCAACCTCATTGTCAAGGTATATTGTATCATTCAGACTATTGAATTCTGCAATAAGCTCTGGATTATTCCAAACAATGCCATCATTTCGATATAACAAATATTTATATGGACCAGGAAACTGAATCGTATCAAGCTCAGTCGGTTTAGACCATACAACTAGTGCTTTACCGCTAGTCAGATCAATGCTATCGTTACTCACATGAGTAATAATTGGTACATCTCTTTTAAGATAGGCACATGCCTCGTTTGATGCATAACTTTCTGCTTCATCAAAAAACACAGCAATTACCCTATAACAATAATCAATTCCATGAACCAGGCCTTCGCCATTGTTGTCATCACGAAATGTAAGTGTATTAATATCATCAATCTCTTCAATAAGTTTAAACCCGGTATAAGTTGGCACACCAGTTTCACAATATGAAGGTTCCCATCCAGATGGCCCGCTTCTGCGATAAATATGATAGCCAATTGCGTTACCACAGCCGCTCTTTTCCCAATTTAAGTTTATGCCATTTCCCAGTGGTTCAGCTATAAGGTTTTCTGGAGCTGGTGCCACAACACTAATGAACACTGTTTTAAAATCTACAAGATTAACCGGAATACCGTTATCTCTTGCTTTAAATACAGCGGTATATGGAGCAAGTCGTACATGAGTACATAAAGTTGGCCAGTTAAATGTTGTAGTAACTGTATCATTGCCTGTCGCAGGATCGGGGTTAATATAGGCAGGGTTTTGACTTTGTTCAAAAGGTCCACCAAAGGCAGTAAGTTCTACATTAGTTTGATCAAAATCAATTGCTGTTACTTCAAAAAGAAGGAAATCGCCTGCCAAAACACATGTATCATCAATAGAGTAAATCTCCGGTGGATCATGATCACACTTAACAATTTCAATTTGCATATCTCGTCTTACTGAGGCTATTTTTATTCCAAAACGCCATTCTTCAATAACAAATGCTACATTATATTCTCCTTGCAATACCGGTGTATTCCAAATAAGATCGCCTGTTATTGAGTCTATTAAAAAATAATCAGTTGTTAAAGGAAAAACGTAGCCAGGAATATTATATCCGCCAGCACCTTTACAAATAACCAGCCTATATGAAAGACTATCACCATCTGGGTCATAAGCTGCCGGATTATGGATAAACATTTTTCCTGTACAACCTTGATCGATAGGTGGATTTAACAATACTACTGAACTATTATAACCTAGAAACGGATTTATAAGTAACTCTGTTTCAACAAACATTGGAACATTTACTGAATTTGGTATGTTGAGTACACCAAAGTTTCTGTTTGGGTCTTCAACAGAGATTATATATTTCGCAGGACCAGGAAAAGTGTGATTACCCTTATAAATATTCAACGTTATATTATAAACATTTGGAATCGGCTGGAAATAGATTCTTGGAATCTCATCACCTGTTCCATCACCCCAGGAAATAGGCATTACAATTCTAGAATCATCAGCAAAACTAGAGGTTTTTGTATACATGGTAATCGTAAACTCATAAGTTAATCCATACAAATGTTTATATGTAATTTCAGCGGCTCGCTGATGTGTTGCAAGTGCTGCTGAAACAAAAAGAAAAAAGATAATAAACGTGATTGATATCTTCCTCATGGACTTAATAAGTATAAATTCAAAACTACAACAAAAAGCAAATCCAATGCCAAATTATCCTATCGTTTGACAAAGAAAACTAAAAGTTAGACATTTTTATTGTTGCTGTAGTTGTTTTGTTATTGGATGTCTTTATTACTAATATGTCACGTTACTATATTAGCCTGATAGTATGAGTACATATAACCAATTAATATACTAGTTATAACTTTGTCTTGACAAAATCCACCATCCCATTAAGATTGTCATGATCAAACCATTGAATTTCCTTATCTTTTCTAAACCAGGTCATTTGCCTTTTAGCATATCTCCGTGTGTTTGTCTTAATTTTTTCAATAGCCTGATCAAATGTTAATCTTTTCTCGAAATAGGCAAACAACTCCTTATAGCCTACTGTGTTTAAAGAGTTATTATCTTTAAAGGGATAAACCGATTTTGCCTCTTCAATCCAACCATTTTTTATCATTTCATCAACTCGGTTGTTTATTCTATCAACGAGAATCTCACGTGGTACTCTAATTCCAATTTTAATAATATCAAAACTCCTTGTTTGTGGTTTGTTTTTTCTCAACTTAGAATACGGCTCTCCGGTTTGCAAACAAACTTCGATGGCCCGTAGCAATCGTGCTGGATTATTCAGGTCAACTTCTTGATAATATACAGGATCAAGTTGATACAACTTTTCCTGCAAACCTTTTATTCCCCGGGTTTCGTAGTTACTTTTTGCATCATTCCGAATTGAGTCCTCAATATCAGGAAGAATATCGATACCATTGCAAACAGCATCAATATATAAACCTGAACCTCCTACCATTATAACAAGAGGTGCATTAGTAAACTTATTAACTAACAAATCAAGCACATCGTGTTCAAATCTTGACACATTATAATCATCAGCAACCGACAACATAGCAACAAAATGGTGTGGAACTTTATTTCGTTGGATTGAGGTGGGGGCAGCAGTACCTATTGGTAATTCTTTATAAAACTGCCGTGAATCGGCTGAAATAATTTCAGCCCCAAAGTAACCGGCAATTTCAATTGCAATATCAGTTTTTCCCGAGGCTGTGGGACCTACTATAACTAATAATTTTCCAGTGTACTTTGATGTATTTCCCATTCTAACACGCGGCTAATTACTTACAACTTTTAGGTTTTTGCTTTTTCCAATCTTAAGCATTAGTTCGTAAGCATCATCATAATTATTACTGATTACACCGTCAAGTATTGCATCACGGATAATATCCTTAATAATTCCAACAGTTTTTGAAGGACCTAATCCAAAAGTTTCCATAATAACCTCACCAGTAATAGGCGGTTGCCAGTTTCTAATATTATCTTTTTCTTCAACCTCTTTGAGTTTTTTTCTTACAAGCTGAAAATTAGTAAGATATTGTTTTACTTTTTTTTCATTTTTAGAAGTAATATCAGCATCACAAAGCAACATCAGATCTTCAATTTCATTCCCGGCATCAAACAATAATCGCCGAATAGCAGAATCGGTAACAATGTCTTGTGCTAACACAATCGGACGTAAATGAAGCTGAACCATTTTTTGAACATAACGCATTTTTTCGTTTAACGGAAGCTTTAAACTTTTAAATATTCCGGGAATCATCTTAGCACCTATAAACTCGTGCCCATGAAATGTCCATCCGGTATCAGGACTATATCTTTTAGTAACCGGTTTTGCGATATCGTGCAATAAAGCACTCCAACGCAACCAAAGGTCATCAGATTTCTTAGCTAGATTATCTAGCACTTGTAATGTATGGTAAAAAACATCCTTATGACCATGCTTATTGATTATCTCTACACCCTGTAGGTCAGCTAGTTTTGGGAAAATAATTTTCAACAAACCGGTTTCTTCAAGTAATTTCAAACCCTCGGAAGGTTTAGCGGTCATAAGAATCAGGTTAAACTCATCAATTATTCTCTCGGGAGAAACAATATTGATCCTTGCTTTATTTCTGGAAATTGCATCAAAGGTATTTTTTTCGATACTGAAATTCAATTGGGTGGCAAATCTAATTGCACGCATCATGCGCAAAGGATCATCAGAAAAAGTAATATCAGAATCTAAAGGTGTACGAATAATTCTATTTTTAATATCTTCAATCCCATTGAAAGGATCCAGCAATTCTCCATAAGAATCCTTTTGAAGGCTTAATGACAAAGCATTTATTGTGAAATCGCGTCTATTTTGATCATCCGACAATGATCCCTTTTCAACAATTGGTTTCCTTGATTTTTTTCGGTAGGATTCCTTGCGTGCTCCAACAAATTCAATTACCCAATCTTGATAATTAATCATCGCAGTCCCAAAATTCTTAAAGTATTTAACCTGAACTCCTGGGCCTAAGGCTTCTGCTACTTGCTTCGCCACAATAATACCACTTCCAATAACTACAATGTCAACATCTTTAGATGGGCGAGAAATTATCAAATCACGCACATAACCACCAATAACAAATGCCCGAATATGCATATTTGAACATACATTTGATATTGTATGGAAAATATTGTCTTGCAACTTATCAGCAAAGCTTTTCATATGGCAAAAGTATGAAAATAGTAAATAGAGCTTGGCGAATTATGATTTGTGAATTCTTGGAAATTTTATTAAGAATTGTTCAGTATATTTCACTTGCCTTTGTATATTTGTACACTACATTTTTAACCAAATTATATACAGATAAATATGTCAAAAAGAACGATAGTTGCCATGCCTGGTGACGGTATTGGAAAAGCAGTATTGGATGAAACGATAAGAGTACTTGATGCAGCAGGATTTGAGGCTGATTATGTTGAAGGTGATATTGGTTGGGAGTTTTGGAAGAAAGAAGGTAATCCTCTTCCTGACAGAACGTTAAAACTAATTAAAGAGCACAAAATTGGTTTATTTGGTGCCATCACTTCAAAACCTAAAGATGCTGCCTTCGAGGAATTATCTAAGGAATTACAAAGCCAAGGGTTAGTTTATTCATCTCCGATTGTTGGTTTACGTCAGCATTTTGGTTTAGATATATGTATGCGACCATGTCATACATACAAAGGCAACCCTCTTAATTTTATCCGTCGTGCACAAGGAGATGAATTTGATGAACCAGAAGTTGACGTAGTTATTTTCAGGCAAAATACTGAAGGTCTCTATGGCGGAGTTGAATGGAGTAACCCACCAGATAAGGTATATGATGCGCTGATGACACATCCTAAATTTGTAACAAATTTTGGTAATACTCCGAAAGAAGAAATATCAGTTTCAACAAGGATTTTTACAAAAGAGGCAACAGAAAGAATCTTGAGAGCAGCATTTGAACATGCAAAGAAATATAGCTATGGGTCTGTCACAGTTTGTGAAAAGCCAAACGTAATACGTGAAACATCAGGAATGATGTTTAAAATGGCTCAAGAAATCCAAAAAACTGACTATCCTGAAATCGAACTATGGAACACTAACATTGATGCTCAGATGATGTGGTTAACCAAAAATCCAGAGGATTATGGTGTTATTGTCGCTGGAAATATGTTTGGAGATATAGTCTCAGATGGATTTGCAGGATTAATTGGAGGTTTGGGATTTGCATGCTCTGCTCAATTTAACCCTGATTCCGGAATTGGAGTTTTTGAGCCAACTCATGGCTCTGCACCTAAATATGCTGATTACGATACATCTATTGTAAATCCAGTTGCTATGATTGAATCGGCCTGTATGATGCTTGATTTTATTGATGAGAATGATATTGCTTCTCGTATCAGAAAAGCTGTGGCTGAAGTTATTTCGGAAGGCAAAGTTAAAACCTACGATATGATGAAAATGCGTGGCAAAGCAGATGTGGTGAATAAAGGCGCTGCTTCAACAAAAGAAATGGCAGACGCGGTGATTGCAAAATTGTAACAAAAACTAATTAAAATGAATGCAGAAGTATTAAAGCTTTGGCCTGAATTACTTTGGATTCAGGATGAAGCACTCCGAAAAAGCACAGCTTTAACATGGCAATTAGCCCTTGAAAGAAGTGTACTACTACCTGAAGATCTCAACAGAATACCTTTCACATTGTTATGTGGTCCCGATTTGAAAGTTACATTCATGGATCACAAGAGATCTGTTGTACATATAGTGCGAGATGCGGGCAACAAAGTGAATGAGATGTATCATGGCGAACTTCCTGTTAATATGGATGTACTAATATCTGGAGCCATTCTAGCTGATGTTGGTAAACTACTGGAATATGTGCTAGACGATAATGGTAAAGCAATTCAAGGAAACTATGGCAAGTATTTGCGTCATCCATTCAGCGGTGTTAGCTTAGCAGAGGAAGCCGGAGTTCCTGCCGAAGTATGCCATATAATTGCAACTCATGCCGGGGAGGGGAATATGGTAAAGCGGACAACTGAAGCCTACCTGGTTCACCATGCTGATTTTATGACCTTTCTGCCATTTAAAGATCGACTGATAATCTAATTTTTATCCGCTTTTTTTCTTTGATCAATTATATACCTGGCATCAATCAATAGCATTTCTTCAGGAGTAATTCCTTTCTTTTCTGCTTTTTTCAAAATTTCAGCATACCATTTTTCATTTGTCTTAATGCTTCTTATAATTGCTTTTAATTGTTGCTGTTCAAGTGGTTCAACATTTGGATTATAATCTTTTTGCGCATATAGTTCTACTTCCTTTTCTACAAAACCAAATCCAAATCTATACAAAGTGGCTTCGGTTTGAAGTATAAACACAATATCACTTTTTTCTACTTCAGCCCTAATATCCGTTTCATTTACTGGCAATGTGGCCCAACCTGGTTTTTGAGAATATATTTTTCGATTGTAGTACCAAAACTGACCATTGTTGAAAACATCTCTCGATAATCCTTCGTTATACAATTCCCAGTAATAACTATCGGCTACCACCATAGCATTAACAGTATCGAAAGGCTGACTTTTATCTATGGATATTTCAGGATAGGCCATTGGAGCATTTGAATGTGGAAATATCAAATTCATCCCTTCCGCAATATCGTTATCTCTATATCTTGGTATTGAAGTAATTTCTATTTTATCAACAACAACTTGAGGAAGCTTCACTCCTCTTAACTTTTCAACATAACTAATCAATGAGTCGACAACAAGATATTCTCCATATTTATTCCAATGAATTCCACCTTTTGTGAAAAGTGGATAACTAATTGTATCTTTCATTTCCACAAACCAAGTATTAAAATCAATGTTTAATATACCAGCAGAGTCGATAGCATGTGTGAAATAATCAAAATTAGAAATTGTTTTCGACTTCTCCTGTAGGCTGTCAGGGAAATACTCAGGATAATAACTAGCCTTTCCAGCTGCAAATAGTACTATTAGGTCAATACCTCTGGCAGATAGAGAATCACTAACGCTTTTAAGCTTTGCAACTTTTTGTTTAATTACATCTCTCCCAAGAAAATTTCGTCCCAAATATTCATAGATATAGCTCAACTCGTACAAATATTCGTCCTTTCCCAGAATAACACTTTTAGCATTTATCTTACCAAATAACGAATAGTCGAGTTGATTATGTAGTCTTACAAACGATGTACGGAAACCGAAAGTATTATTTATAAATTTTTCTTTTTGTGATTGATAATCGCCACTAAACCAACTCTTAAAAGTAAACTTAGGATCCTTAACTTTCTTTACTGATCCTTTCAAAGGCTTAACATAAACAACTGCGGTATTCTGCTGAATTAAAGGCAATATCAATAAAAACACAATAATTACATAAAGTGCTTTTTTAATTAATATATTATAGTTGCTGCTCATTCTAAAATCTAAAATATATAAACGGATTAAATCCTGACGAAGTAATCGAACTCAGTGATATTGCAAACAATATTATTCCAATGGGTATCATCCAATAATATGAAGCATTCCTGTAGTTGTCATTGTTAAAGAAAAATCTATCAAGCTTAAGTCCCGACTTAAACAATGTGATAAATGAAAATACAGCTGCTACTAATATGAAAAACACAAAAGAAGGGATTGTACTGAAATCAGCATCACTAAACTGTAATACAAACATTTTTTTTAAATATATAATTGCGAGGTCAAATTGTTCAATTCTAAAAAATACCCAACCAATAATCACAATCAAAAAAGTTATGATCACACTTGGTAATTTTCCAATTCGCTTATAAAATTTTAACAGAAAAAGTCGTTCAGCAACCAAAAAGAAGCCATGATAGGCACCCCAAACAACAAAACTCCACGATGCTCCATGCCATAACCCTGAAACCAAAAACACAAACCATAGGTTAAAGTACAAACGTCGTTTTGTACTCACCTTGCTGCCTCCAAGTGGTATATATAAATAATCACGCATCCAGGCTCCCAGAGTTATATGCCAACGTCTCCAAAACTCAGTGATGCTTCTCGAGACATAAGGATTATTGAAGTTTTCAGGAAACTTAAACCCCATCATTCTTCCCATTCCAATCGCCATATCAGAATAGCCGGAGAAATCAAAGTAAATTTGGAAGGTATAAGCCATTATCCCGGTCCATGCCATTGCTGTACTTATATTACTAATATCGCTATTCATAATCAGATCGGCCTGCTCCCCCATCACATTTGCTATAAGAACTTTTTTCGCTAAACCAATTGAAAATCTGATAAAGCCAGTAAGTTTATCATCAATGGTTTCATTTCTTTCAACTATCTGATCAGCAATAGTATTAAACCGAACAATAGGACCTGCAATCATTTGTGGAAATGACATAATATAAAGCAGATAATCATTTACTCTATCAAGTGGTTTATGAACGTTTCGATAAATATCTATTGAATAAGTAAGTGTTTGAAATGTGTAAAATGATATACCTATAGGAAGCAGTACATTAAACCAGCTAATTGGATTAATACCCATCAGATGTAAAAAGGAATTAACGTTTTCTATAAAAAAATTAGCATATTTAAAATACGCTAACAATCCGAGGTTTAATGTAATAGAAACGATTAATAAAGCTCGTTTTCGACTGATTGCCTTTGAATTGTACATCATCCTAACCAGATAAAAATCGATAATGGTTGATCCGATGAGAATAAAAACAAATTTTGGTGCACCCCAGGCGTAGAAAATAATACTTGCTAGTAATATTACCCAGTTTTTAAGTTTTTTTCCAACAACATTGTATATGATGAGGAAGATGGGAAGAAAAATCGTTAGAAATAAACTTGTACTAAAAACCATCTAGTTTGCAAATTTGGTTGCAAATATCAACAATTTTTAGTTGGTAATTTATTACACACCATGTATGACAGGCATCATTATATATCCATATTTATTACTAAAGCAAAATAATCGTTACCAAGATCAATATATCCGTGCTCGTATACAAAATAATAAATACGGTTATCTTTTGTTTTATACAAGTTGGTAAAATACTTGAAATTAAAACCTTCGGAAACTAACGCTTGCTTTTTTATCTTAATTTTTCCAACAGGATTTAAATTCTTTAATATATTTCTGTTCTTTTTAAGAATAATGTTAACATTTCTTATTAGGACGGAGTCCTCTCTGTTTTCTTTATTGTGATAGTTGTTTCTGCACTGATCGTTACAAAACTTTTTATCCACCCTTCCCAATAGAAGAGTTCCACATTCAAGGCAATAATTATCCATTTTGGGTATTTTTTTCCAAAGTTAAAAAACTATGGCTAATAGTATGAAAAATTTGCAATTCTTAACTAATCACTGTCAATAACATCACCTGTTTTCACGTATCAGCCTAAAATTACAAGTTATTACAGATCCTGATTAGAGTTTCTCAGAATAATATATTATTTAATCTTTGATAATAAAAAACCTTCCAAGGCCTGAGAGGCCAGGAAGGTTTCCAAATAATTACAGGTATTAACTATGAAAATTTAAATAATAAAAGGTTGCCTAATTTTTAATTAGTTTCCCCGAAAAGGCAACACCATTATGAGTTATTTGTACTAAATATAATCCACTATTATATGAGGAAACATCAATATCTATTGTTTTGCCTGAAACTTTAAATTCACTTAATCTACGACCTCCTATGTCAGTTATAACAACTTGCGAGCCAATTGGTGCACTAACAACAACATTGTCTGAGGCAGGATTTGGATAAATAGAAACAGCATCAGCCAGATAGTTATCTGCTATTGCATCTATCACATCAACTACAAATCCATTCTCTAACACGAGATCATCAACATGCACATCGTAGCTACCAATCTCTATGTCGCTTGGAATTGATACTGATACGGTAATTAAATCATCAAGGACAACAATTATTTGATTAGCAATAAAAAAAACATCGTTATCATCATGTAACTCAAACCGTACTTCATCAACTCCTGATATCCAACTAGTTTCATCACCTGATATAGCTAATTCACCTTCAAAACCTTGTTCTTCATGATTAGGCTCCACCATTGTAATTTGTGGGTTTGGTGGTAAATACAGATTGTAAGACGTTAATGAAGTATATATTTGATCACCAGAGTTATTACCATTACCATTAGCAGCATTAAATGCAGCGTTAAATTTTACTAATGAAGGGGCTGGATCGGGTGCGGTCCAATTTACAGTCCATGTATTTGAATTACCGGTTGGTGTATTTCCATTAGCGGTATGTGTTACAGCTTTATTTGCATTAGTAAACTTAGTTCGTGTTGGCTCTGCAAGACTAAGTATCCCAATTTTAGAACCAAATGAATCTTCTGCTGTAATTTCAAAGCCAAATTTTACTACACCGGTATGTGTGCCAATTGCAGTTAAAAGATATGTTTCTCCTGCAGTAAATCCTTCTGCTGGAATATCAGATGTAATCCATCCCGTTTGCGGTTGAGACGTCCCCGAATGACAATCAGTACATGTGTTGCCTCCATCTCCTAATGAGCCTGTTTTTCCACCAGGACTTCCGGTATTATAACTATATAGTATGAAGATTAATGGTACGGCAACTATTGAACAATTACTTTGGTTTCTATTTTTTGACCATTTATTTCAAACATGATAATATACAAACCAGGTTTTACAATTTGACCAAATTTATCGGTTAGTTGTAAATCTAATTTTTTATATCCTATGTTATCTGATTGATCATATAGGGTTTTGATATTTTCCCCTAATATACTATAAAGAGTAATTCTCGAAGGTGTATTTTCAGATAAATGATATTCAACTGATATGTTTCCGCTATTTGGATTGGGGTATATGGAAAATAAATCTTTATTCTCCAGATCATTTGTGGGTACCAAAGTACTAATATCATAAACCTGTACCATTCCTGTAACTGATCCGTTAGGGCCTCCACTAGCAGTCACTGCTCCTACAGCAACCATAGTTCCTGCTCTATTGATGTCAGTATCCCATCCCATGTAATCGTCTGGTCCTGGCCCATTAATTGGAAGTCCTATTTGAACCCAACTGCCTCCTGTTAGTTCATAAACTCTAGCCTGTCCAGAATAAATACCATTGGTATTATTGTGAATGGCACCAAGAATTAATACACTTCCATCTCCACTTAAACTTACATCTTTTCCTGCATTTTCAGAATTCATTAAACCATCTATATCTTGACCTACTTGAATCCAATCAGTTCCATCATATTTGTGAACTCTAACATGTCCTGCAGCAAGTGTAATGGGGTTAAAATTCCTATTTGCTCCTATTGCTACAGTATTACCATCAGAACTTATACTGTTTGAAATCCCTGATTGATCAGGCCCAGTTCCTTCTCCATCAATGTCCTGACCTTTTTGAGTCCAAATATTTAGAGTATCATCATATATGTAAACTCTGACATGTCCTGCCTCATAGCCAGCATCAGAATTATGGCCAGCACCAACAGACAAAGTATATCCGTCAGAGCTTAAGCTTACTGAATGTCCACAATGATCATCTGGGCTTTCTCCAACAATATCCTGCCCCAATTGTACCCAGGTGTTTCCTGAGAGCTTATAAACCCTAGCACTTCCTGCATCATTCCCTGCGTCATTATTTCCAACTGCTCCTCCCGCAATAATGTTCCCAGCACTATTGATGCTGCATGAATATCCGAACCAATCTCCTGCATTTTCTCCATCAATATCAGGTCCCATTTGTACCCAATTACCAGCTGTCTCAAACCATTCATAAACTCTTAACTGACCAGTAAAGTTGTCGTGGTAATCACTACCTATAACAACTATTTGTCCATCATCATTTAAATCAATTGATTTTCCAAACTCGTCTCCTGCACTTTCGCCCAGAATATCATTTCCCATTTGATTCCATGAGGTTCCATCGAATAGAAAAATTCTTGCTAATCCTGATGATGCCCCATTAATATCAGCATATGGTGCTCCTACGGCTAAAGTTCCATCACTATTTCCTAACGCTACTGACCATCCAAATCGATCATGTTGGGCATCTCCCCATAAAGTTTGCCCAAGCTGAGTTTGAGCTTCTGAGTTAAAGATGAAAAAAACAAGAAAAATTGTAAGATAAATTTGTCGCATAATGAGTATATTTTATTTATAACTGTACGTAAAGTTAAATATAAAATACACATATGCAAATCCACTATGGTGGAGCATGCCGGAATCGAACCGGTAACCTCTTGCCTGCCAGTCAAATATTCTAGCCAACTGAGCTAATTTAGATTCATTATAAATAACAATTTTGCACGAAACTCGTCATTTTCAAATAAATACACAACCAAAAATTACTATTTAACACATTCTTAACGAAATTACTCTTTCAAATATGTGCTTCTTTTTATCCTATATATAATTCGTAATATAACATGCTTAGTAATTAAATCACTTCTGTTGCCTAGAACCAGGCTTGTACTGAAATTAATTAGTTAGTTTTGAAAAAACTGTAAAAATAACAACCATGAAATTAAAAATACTAACTACACTTTTAANGGACTTCCCTTTCCATTTCGCTTTCATATGCTCAAAGAAATTTCTCAAATTCTGATATCACAAAGGTTGTAATGCTTGGAACTGGGAATCCAAATCCCTCACCATCACAGTCGGGTTGCTCGGTTGCAATTATTGTAAATGACACCCCGTATATTGTTGATTTTGGCCCCGGATTAATTCGTCGTGCTGCTGCAATGTCTCCAAGGTATGGTGGAGAAATAGAAGGTCTTGATATCAAAAATATTAAAAGAGCTTTTCTTACCCATTTGCATTCTGATCATACAACCGGTTACCCCGACTTGATCCTTACCCCCTGGGTTATGGGTAGAGATGAACCACTTGAAGTATACGGTCCTGAAGGGATTAATGATATGACCAGTCATATACTACAGGCTTATCAAGAAGATATTAGATACCGTGTATATGGTTATGAACCTGCTAACAACCAAGGATGGCGTGTTAACAGCCATGAATTTACTGAAGAAGGTGTTATCTATAAAGATGAAAATATAAAAGTGGAAGCATTCCCTGTACCACATGGAACTTGGCCAAATGCCTGGGGATTCCGTTTTACTACCCCGGATAAAATTATTGTACTATCAGGTGATTCTTCACCCTCTGAAAAAATTATTGAATATGCTAAAGGGGCAGATATCCTTGTTCATGAAGTATATTCTAAAAAAGGTTACGACAAAAAGGATGAATTCTGGAAGAACTACCATGCGCGGAATCATACATCAACAATTGAACTTGCCGATATTGCAAACCAGGCACAACCTGGTTTGATCGTTCTCTATCATATACTATTTTGGGGTGCAACTGATGAAGAGTTATTAAATGAGATTGCAACAAACTATGAAGGAAAAGTTATTGTTGGAAGAGACTTAGATATTTATTAAAAAAGATTTATTGTTGAGATAATTGAAAGGAAGAACTAATATTTGAATTCTTTCCACCATCCTCTATTGATAAAAAACACCTGTCTACAGATGAAATGATCCACTCTATTGATTTAGTTTTCCTAAGCATTATAGGCGCTGTATATTTGTGTCATATAATTTTAAAGACTAAGAAAATGGAACGTAAAACAATGACCACAATGAACGCAATGATGACACTATTAATGGCAGTACTGATAACTTTTTCAGGATGTAAAAAAGATTCAGAAATTACAACCGATACCAATAATGAGCTTCCTGGTATAGCTGATTATCCAATTGTTGGAACTAACCAGACTACTTATTATGGAAGTCAAAATGAAATTACAGCACCTACCGCTGGAGAATCATTCTATGGTCAAAACGCTTATTATCTTGGAAACACACCAAGTGTAAGTCTTCACCCTAATTTGGACAGATTGGTTTAAATCTTTATGGACAGAATTCATAAATTTATAACCAATAAAAATTCAAGTTATGGCAACTAAAAAACAAAGTGTCAAATCAAAAGTAAGAGAGATTAAGCGTCGTACTCGTAAGAAGTATTCATCAGAAGAGAAGATCCGCATAGTATTAGAAGGTTTACGCGGTGAAGAGAGTATTTCAGAGATTTGTCGAAAAGAAGGCATTAATACGAATGTTTACTACAAATGGAGTAAAGACTTTCTGGAGGCAGGAAAAAGACGATTAAATGGGGATACCCTTCGTGAAGCTAATAGTAATGAAGTTCAACATTTAAAAACTGAGAATAATGATTTAAAACAGCTGGTTGCAGAACTCAGCTTAGAGAATCGGATGCTTAAAAAAAGTCAGGATGGTTCCGAGTAAACTATAAGTATATGCGACGAAGTGCTGGAGAAAAAATGGAAGTTATCCGAATTGTAGAAGATTCTCAATTGAGTGTAAAACGCACCTTGCAAGAGCTTGGCATAAATCGGAGTACATTTTATGAGTGGTATAAACGTTATCTGGAACAAGGGTATGATGGATTAAAGCAACAACCAAGGCATCAAAACAGATTCTGGAACAAAATACCTGATAATGAACGCCAGAGAGTGGTTGAAACAGCTTTGGAACGTGAGGATCTTTCTCCACGTGAACTGGCATACCACATTACCGATAAACAAGGTTGGTTCATAAGCGAATCAAGTGTTTACAGAATATTAAAATCAAGAGGTTTAATAACAAGTCCTGCTTACATCGTAATGAGTGCAGCAGATGAGTTTAAGGATAAACCTAATAAAGTTCATCAACAATGGCAGATCGATTTTACATATTTCAAAATCATTGGCTGGGGATGGTACTATTTGGCAACAGTACTGGATGATTATTCAAGATATATAGTTCATTGGGCACTATGCAAGCAAATGCAATCAACCGATGCTGAACGTGTTGTAAGGGCTGCATTGTTAAAAACAGGCTTAGATAAAGAAGACCGTCCAAGACTACTATCTGATAATGGTTCTTGTTTTATTTCTGAACAATTTCGTGAGTTTACGGAAAGTGAGTTAAGCGATCATGTCAGGGGAGCTGCTTATCATCCTCAAACTCAAGGGAAGATTGAAAGATATCACCGGACAATGAAGAATGTGGTAAAGCTTAATAATTACTACTTCCCTGGTGATCTGGAACTGCAACTAGAACAATTTGTTAATTATTACAATAATCATCGTTACCATGAATCCTTGGAAAATGTAACACCATCTGATGTTTACCTTAATCGCAAACAGATAATATTAGAACAACGTGCAAAGACAAAGCACAGAACATTAATGCACAGAAGGGTGCTATATGAACAACAGAAATTAATAGTAAATGCAGACCATTGAAATATTGATAACTTCCTTAACGCTTCGCTAGAAGTTACCAACATTTCAACAGTCAAGAAACAACATCAAAAAAAGTAAAAGTGTCTATAAATAAAAAAGCTAAATTTGTCCAAGAGGGTTTGAAGTCAAACAAATCATTAATTATGACAAAATATGGAATGGCTATAAGCCTGGGTAAATGTGTAGGATGCGGTGCCTGCGGATTAGCCTGTAAAACCGAAAATAATACAGAGTTTGAGACTAATGGAAGGAAATATAACTGGGCGGATTTTTACCGCACAACAACAGGGCAATTTCCCAACGTAAATTATAAAGTATTTCCAGTTCAATGTAACCATTGTACCGATGCTCCCTGCGTTGAAGCATGTCCTGTAACTCCAAAAGCAATGTTTAAAACTGATGATGGCATTACAATGCACAATGACGAAAGGTGTATTGGTTGCCAGTCATGTGTTGTTGCTTGTCCTTATAGTAATAAAGATGTTATTACAGAAAGTGTCCAATATTCGAATATAAGTTTCAACCCTATAGGTGTTCCAACACAAGACTTCTATAACAATGAAACCAGTATAATTAACGGATGTACATCATCACCGAAGGAAACTGCTACCCTTGCCGGAGCAATTCCTCCGGATAAAAATGATTATACGTCTGATGAGTATAATGACGTTAGGCCATCAGGAGTAACCGAAAAATGTTACTTTTGTGATCACCGACTAAAAGTAGGTGAAAACCCATACTGCGTTGATTCATGTCCCGCAGGAGCAAGAGTATTTGGTGATCTTAATGATAATAGTAGTGAGATTAGCCAACTGTTGGCACAAAATCAAAATAAACGATTTAAGAATAATATAGGTGAATTTTTGGAACCCGGAGTGAGTGGAACCAATCCCAATGTATACTATATTGGTGACTTTAATTCACCTTATTTCATTAATAACCTGTTCGCAAAAGAAATTAAGAAACTGCATATTTATCCTAACCCTGTTAGAAATGATGCAACCGTTGAGTTTGATCTTGACAAGGCTTCGCCTGTTTCTTTATCTATTTTCAATATTATGGGTAAAGAAGTGAGAAAAGTATTCGTAAATAAAAACTGTCAAATGGGGAAAAACAGATTGAAAATCAATGTGTTGGGATTGAGCGTAGGAACCTATATATGCAGTCTTCGGACAAATACTGGGTTAATGTCTGGTAACATTGTAGTAACGAGGTAATTTTGGTGTACATCTGTTTTAAATTTGAAGGCATATATGACATAGTACATACTATGCCTTCAAATTTTTTAATATCGCAAATAATCTAAATATCAGTTAATGAAAATTCAAAAATTTATTATTAAAGAAGAGGCTAACGCAACAATTTTTAATTTGTTTTCAGCTCTTTTTTGTCAACCTACAGATGATCTTATTGAAAATCCGAAGCTGTTCGAAAACTTACAATCGGCTTTTGAAATTGTCTCTCCTGAATGCCTTGAAGACGCATATCAAATCTGGAAAACTTTACATGACTATTCAGTTGAAGAGCTTCTAATTGAATATTCAAGATTATTTATTGGACCTTTTAAAATGTTAGCCCCACCTTATAGTTCCATGTATATAGGAGGTGATTCATTAATGAATGATGAGACTTTATGGGTGATTAATTTTTACAAAAAAATGGGGTTGAGATTTGACTCCAACCTAAAGGATGCTCCCGATCATTTTTCTATTGAGTCTGAATTTATGTACTCTATGATTTTTAATGAAATTAAAGAATTGCAGGAGGCAAATTTGGAGCAAGCCATCCATTACTATGAAAACAGGAAAGAGTTTTATTTGAAACACTTTTTAAAATGGGTGCCACAGTTTTGTGACAAAATTATAATGGGAACTGATAATGACTATTATCGTTTAGTATCTACATGCTTAAATAAGTTTGTTGAGATGGCAGAAATCCCTGCATTTCCAAAGCAGATGAACAAAGATACTTCAGTAGTTTAACTTTATCGGTAATTCCTAGTAGGTTTCTTTTAATTTGATTACCAGGAGAAAGAGAAACAGATATATAGAGAAACTGTCTATTTTAATGTTCCTTCTTCACATTTAATAACCCTTCCAGGAAATTTATGTATTAAATTGTAATTATGAGTTGCCATAATCACTGTTTTACCTAGCTTACTTATTCTGAAAAGAATTTTCATTATTCCGTTTGAAGTTTCAGGATCGAGATTACCCGTTGGCTCGTCAGCTAACATAACTTCAGGTTCATTTAATAAAGCTCTAGCAATTGCAATCCTTTGTTGTTCTCCTCCAGATAACTGGTGAGGCATAACATTGAGTTTTTCAATTAGCTCAACCTCGTCAAGCACTTTGAGGATTCGATCATCAATCTTTTTTTTCTCATTCCATCCAGTTGCTTTTAGCACAAACTCCAAATTCTTTCTAACACTTCTGTCATCAAGTAGCTGAAAGTCCTGGAAAACAATACCAAGTTTTCGTCGCAGATATGGCAGATTCTTCCGCTTAATGTTTTTTAGATTATACCCACAAACCGTAGCATCACCAGCTTCAATAGGTAAATCTGCATAAAGAATTTGCATTAAACTTGATTTACCGCTTCCGGTTTTACCAATCATGTATATAAATTCACCCTTTAAAATATCAAGATTTACATTAGTAAGTACCAGTTTGTTTTTTTGGAAAACCGAAAGGTTTGTAAGTTTTATGATTGGTTGACTCTCCATTTGCAATAAAAATTTGTTAGCCCAAAGATAGATAAATTGCGAGTTTCTCAATCACTACTTATGAGCGATAAAATAATACTCCTTATTATCATTAAAGCATTGTTCAAACTCCATTAAATTTAGTGCCTTATGATTTTTTATAAATGATTTTAGCAAAAATATCTGTAACCCTAACTCCTTTGTAATAAGAGTGAACATATCAGCTGGGTTTGTTCCATAAAAATCACTAGCACCTAAACCAAACTCGAAAATAATAATCGGTTTGAATTTCTTCAACAATTGAATACCTCCTTTTAATACTCCAAACTCTCCTCCCTCAACATCTATTTTAATAAAATCAATCTTAAGGTCTGATGGTATAATATCATCCAATTTTTTGAGCTCAACTTTGATCTCTTCGATTTCAGGCTTATCGATATCGTATTTTCGTTTCTTAATACCGCTGTATGCAGGAGCGTTTTTAACATGATGAAAAGTTGAAAAACCATCTTTGTCTGATAAAGCATAATGAAGAATAGTTGCTCTATTTTTAAATTTTTCAATTAATCTATCGAATAGAATTGGTAGAGGTTCAAAGCCGTAATGTTTACCTTTTGGTGCATACTTAATTATAATATCTAAAATCTCACCTTTGTGACAACCTATATCAATGCAATTTGAATCAGGTTTAATTACCCGTTTCATTATTAACTTGGTCAACCGATCGTATTCCAGATTCTTAGATAAATCCAGATGTAATAAATTCAAAGTAGATCTGATTAGATTTTTATAATCCATTTTTGAGATTAAGCAAATTTGCACTATTGGTTTTGTGCAAATCTAATTCTTTTCATTTGAAAAACTGTCTACTTAAACTAGTCCTGTAAAACCAAAAAATGATAATGCGAGTATGCCAGCAACAACAAGAGCAATTGGTACACCTTTCATGCCTTTCGGAACCTCCATTAAATCTAAATGCTCACGAATTCCGGCAAAAAGCACAAGAGCTAATGTGAAACCAATGGCATTTGCGACAGCATAAACTACACCTTCTAATAGGTTAAAATCTTTTTGTATTGTAAGAATAGCAACACCAAGTACTGCACAGTTTGTTGTTATTAATGGAAGAAAAACACCAAGTGCAGAGTATAAAGAGGGGCTTACTTTTTTCAGGATAATTTCAACCATTTGAACCAGTGAAGCAATTACAAGGATAAAAACAATAGTTTGCATAAATCCCAAACCGAAAGGATTAAGAACATAATACTGAATTATCCAAGTAACTAATGTGGCAAGTGTGAGCACAAACAGAACAGCGCCACCCATTCCAACTGATGTTGACAATTTTCCGGAAACACCCACAAAAGGACAAATTCCCAAAAATTGAGCAAGCACAATGTTGCTAACAAATATAGATCCGATAATTATTACAAAATATTCCATATCAGTTAGTTTTGGGTACTAGTTAATTTGTTAATAAGCGCTATTAAGTAGCCAAGTGCAATAAAAGCTCCAGGGGCAAGTATAAATGCGAGCATCAATTCGCCTTCAATTAAGTTAAATCCGAATATTGCTCCCGCTCCCAGTAATTCTCTAACTGCTCCCAGTAATGTAAGAGCAAAAGAAAAGCCTAGACCCATGCCCAATCCATCAATTAATGAGGACCCAATAGTATTTTTAGAGGCAAAAGCTTCCGCACGGCCTAAAACCAAGCAGTTTACAACGATTAAAGGAATGAATAATCCAAGTGCATCAAATAAGCCAGGGGTATATGCTTGCATTACTAGCTCAACAATGGTTACGAAAGATGCAATTATTAGAATGAAAGATGGAATTCTAACTTTATCAGGAATTACATCTCGAACTATTGAAACTACAAGATTTGACATGACCAGTACAAAAGTGGTTGCTAATCCCATTCCCAATCCATTTATTGCTGAAGTTGTTACTCCTAATGTTGGACACAATCCAAGAAGTAACACAAAAACCGGGTTTTCTTTTATAAATCCCTTCGTAAAATTTTTTATTTGATTCATAGTTATGTCTTAAACATATTAATTTTAGATACTACTTCTTGTCGTTATTTGCATGATTTTCAAAAGCATCATATGCTCTTTTCACCGCATCACAAAAAGCTCTTGAACTAATAGTTGCGGCGGTAATAGCATCTACATCACCTCCATATTTTGTCACGTCAAGCTTATAGCTACTAGGGTTTTTGCCTTTAAACTGAGTTGGGAAGTCCGATTTTCTAATATCCATTTTATCTCCTAATCCAGGTGTTTCCTTATGAGATACAACTGCTGTGTTATTAATTGTACCATCTTGTAGAAAACCAACCATGAGTTCGATTCTACCACTAAAGCCTTTCATTGTATAAGTCTTAATTGCGGTACCTATAACTTTTTTACTCTTAGAAGCAAAATATAAAACAAGTGAATCTTCGCCATCGCCTAAGGCTATTTTCTCAGATCGTAGAGTGTCAAACTCAGGGAGGACTGTTTTAATTGCGGCTTCCAGCTTTTTCTTTTTCGCCAAAGCTATCGGTTCCTTTGTAACTGTATAAACACCTCCTAAAGCAAGAGCAGCAATAGCCGAGACAACAAAAAGCGTAAGCACCATGTTTAAAAAATTCGATTCTCTTTTACTAGCCATTTAGAATTTATTAGTTATTATATATCATTCAATATTTAATGATTAATTTAATTTATCAATAGTTAATTTCGCCCAAATCTTTGTGGTTTGAAGCCTCTGTTTATTAATGGTACTGTTGCATTCATTAGTAGAATAGCAAACGATACGCCTTCAGGATAAGCTCCCCAAAGTCTAATTAATATTGTTAATAAACCAACCCCAAAGCCAAATACGAGTTGACCGCCTTTTGTCATTGGTGAGGTTACCATATCCGTGGCCATAAAAATTGCTCCTAATAACATACCTCCTGTTAGCATATGGAACAAAGGATCAGCATAATGTTCGGGATCCACTCCCCAGAATATTCCTGAAAAGATTGCAACAGTGAGGAGCATTGAAACTGGGATATGCCAGGTAATTATTTTTTTCCACAGCATATAAATTCCACCAATAATTAATGCTAATGCACTTACTTCACCCATTGAGCCCCCCATTTCACCCATAAGCCCTTGTGTATATGTAGGTAAATTGGGGGTAAGCTCCGAAATAGTTTTTTCGTTATTCAACCCTTCTTTAAGGATACCTAGAGGAGTAGCACCTGTAATTACATCAGCTAAACCATTTGTAATAGGTGATGGTTTGGGCCATGATGTCATTTGAACCGGAAACGATACAAGTAAGAATACTCGTGCAACAAGTGCAGGATTAAATATATTTTTCCCAAGTCCACCAAACGACATTTTGGCCATACCTATTGCAACTAATGCACCAATAATAACCATCCATCCAGGTAAGTTTGATGGTAGATTTAAGGCTAACAATATTGCAGTTATCAATGCAGAACCGTCATTAATTGTTAAAGGGCCTTTTATTAAATACTTTTGTATTGCCCACTCAAAAAATAAACACGCCACAATTGCAAGTAGGAAAACCCTTGTAGCATCAACACCAAAAAAATAAATCGAAAAAAGTACTGTTGGAATCATTGCAATAACAACTCCATACATTATTTTTTTGGTTGAATCATCCCCGTGAATATGGGGAGAGCCTGAAACCGTAAACTTATTCATTTATTATTTTCTATTTATTTCTTAATATTTAGATCTTATTATCAATCACTTTATTATTAGCTAATCATCAATTCTTCCCTCTATTTCTCATTATCTCCCCTACTTTCAGCTTACCTAATCGTAAATAATCCAATAGTGGAATTCCAGCAGGACAACCATATTGACAGGATCCACACTCAATACAATCCATGATTGATTCGTTTTCTGCTAGTTCGTAATTACCCAGTTTTCCAGCTTGTGACAAAAGAAAAGGTTCAAGTCCCATTGGGCAAACGTAAGTACATTTTGAACATCGTATACAAGGACTTTCGACCCTCCGTGATGACTCCTCTTTTTTCATCAATAATACTCCTGACGATCCTTTAACTATTGGGATATCCACGGAACTAATAGCTTTCCCCATCATTGGACCACCACCAATAATTTTACCAGTATTACTAGGAAGACCTGCAGCAGCATCAATTAGTTGACTTATGGGAGTTCCAATTCTTGTAAGAAAATTAGAGGGCTTTTTAACTGCCTTACCTGTAACGGTAACAACTCTTTCTATAAGAGGTTTGTTTTTTTGTACAGCTTCATACACAGCAAATGCAGTACCAACATTTTGTACTACACAGCCAACTTCAATTGGTAACTTCCCTGATGGCACTTCCCTATTTACGGATGCTTTTATAAGTTGCTTTTCACCTCCTTGCGGATACTGAACTTTTAGCGTTTGCACCTCTATATCATCTTGAGACCGAACAAGTTCACGCATATGATTAATAGCATCCGGTTTATTGTTCTCAATACCGATAAAAGCCTTGTCAACATTTAGTGCTTTCATTAAAATGCGAGTACCAATAATTATTTCCTGTCCTTTTTCTAGCATTAGTCGGTGATCTGCAGTTAAATAAGGCTCGCACTCCACTCCGTTTATAATCAAAAATTCGGCTGTTTTACCAGGAGGAGGCATTAACTTTACATAAGTAGGAAATGCTGCACCACCCATTCCCACTATACCAGCATTCTTTATTTTTTCAATTATTTCTTTTGAATCAAGAGTTATTTCATTAACCAGATCCGTGGAAGTGTCAATTCCTTCTGCCCATTCATCACCTTCAACATTAATAATAATAGCAGGTCTTTTGTAACCAGATCCATCAAGAGCATTGTCAATTTTAAGCACTTTGCCTGAAACAGGAGAGTGAATATTGGTAGAAATAAAACCGGTAGCTTCAGCTAGTAGCTGACCTACTTTAACCATATCACCTTTATTTACAATAGGTGTGGATGGAGCACCAAGATTTTGACCTAAAGGAACTATTGCTTGTTCAGGCACATTAATAGTTTCTATTGGTGCATTTGAGGATATCTTATTTTCTGTGGGATGAATTCCTCCTAAAACAAATGTTCGCAATATTCCCATATAATCGGATTTATTCTTTTTTATCTATATTTTCAACTGGCTTTTCTGCAATAGTATTTTCAACATCTTTTGGTTTGGATAGTTTTTGTTCACTAGGTTTAGCAGATTCTTCGTTAGTTGGTTTCTTCACACCAGGTGTATCAACAGAAGGAGCCACAACTTTAGGTTTTTCAGGTTTTGGTTTCCTTGGCCTGAAATTTATTTCATGAATTGAATTTGTTGGGCAAACCTCAACACACTTTCTACAAAGTGTACATTTTGTAAAGTCAATATATGCAAGAAAACTAGTAATTGTGATGGCATCAAAATTACATACTTTATCACATTTTCCGCAGCCAATACATGCAACGATACAATTCTTCTTGGCTGGTGCTCCCTTTTCTTTATTCACACACGAAACAAATATCTTTTTGTCTTTCGGACCTTTTTTTCTGAGTTCAATTATATCTCTTGGACAAGCAGTAACGCATGCTCCACATGCTGTACATTTGTCATTTACTTCTGGTAAACCTGTTTCGGTGTTCATGTGAATAGCATCAAAATCACATGAATCAACACAATCGGCAAGCCCTAAACAACCAAATTGACATCCTCCCTCTCCAGAATAAAGTGCATGTGCAAATGCACAAGAGGTAGCGCCTTCATAAGTTACTTTACCCGGAGAATTAGTTCTAGAACCATTGCATCTTATTACAGCAATCATTGGATCTGTCTCTTCAACCTCGAGGCCAAGAATATTTCCAACAGTTTGTGCAACATCGTTACCTCCAACCGGGCAATTCAAACCTTCTAAACTTCCTTTATCTTTTGCTGCCTTAACAGTAGCTTCTGCGTAAGCCCTACAACCTGGAAAACCGCATCCACCACAGTTGGCAGATGGTAAAGCTTCCTCTACTTCATCAATCTTGGGATCTTCAAAAACTTTAAACTTATTGGCAATAAAATAAAGGATTAGGGCTGCGATTAAGCCAAGCCCACCAAGTGCGATAATTGCAATTACTATTATATTATCCACGGTAATCCGTATTTAAAAGTTGTTCAATTTAAAAAAAAACAAAAGTATAATAATTAGAAATACAGAGGAAAAAGAAATTACAATATCTGGCTTGTGTAATGTGTATATAATCAGTAAGTTACCATAATCCAAACCTTTGTTTATATTGATTAACTACATATAAGCTTGATTATCAGCAAATATGAATATTTGCTTAGAACCGCTCTAAATTAGTCATTTGAATTAATTTAGAAGAATTATTGTCTGATATTATAATTAAACCTTGAGCTCAGGAAATTTCTCAACAAATATAATGTCAGATAATAAGGCAGTAGGAGCGATAAAGCCAAAATACCTGCTAATCCTTGATCAAGGCCTACATTGATAAAAATAATTAACCCTGTAAATAATACTATAAATGGGAATACGTATCCTAAAAGTACAGCCCATGTACCTAATGATTGTTTCATTTCTATAGTTATTTCTTGGCCAATTGTATATTGATCAGCACTATCGGTATTAACACTAACAGATTTTTCTTCAACATCGCTAACAGCGCAAGCACCTTTAATTTCACAAGATGAACATCCTGAAGTAACCATTATGGCAATTTCAATATTATTGCCAGTAATTTTCTTAATAATTCCCGGATGTGTAACGATTTTATTTCTCAATATATTGATTCTTAATATTCATTTTCAAGGGGTAGAGACTGATAAAGGTAAAATTTTACCATTAAAATATTTATTGCCGTTTAATGCGAAATCATATATAAAATCAGCCATTTCCTCTGCCAATAAAGGAGCTTTATAATTCGGAAAAGCTGTGCTGAGCATTTCTGTTTTAACAGCACCAAGTGCTAATGCATTTGCTGATATATTTCTTGCCTTCAATTCTACTGCCAAACATTCGGTAAGAACTGCCAGAGCTCCTTTAGATGCACTATATAGCGACAATCCTGAAAATTTAGAACTACCTTGGTAACCTCCCATGCTACTGATATTAACAATATGCCCTCCAGAGTTAATAGTTGGCAGTAAATCACGAATCAATCTAAAAACGCTTTTCACGTTTAAGTCAAACATGCTATCAAAATCATTATCAGTTAGGTCAGCAAAAGATTTGTTTATTAATAGACCTGCATTATTAATAATAATATCAATGCTCTTTAACTTTTTATCTATCTCTGGGAGTAAAGTTTCCTTAAAATTTGGTTCTGTTAGATCAAGATTTAGAAAAGTAAAGCTTTGTTTTTTGTCAATTCCTGGAGGATCTATCTGATTATCAAAAGCCCCAACAGTCCTTGAAATAGCGATAATATTATGATTTCCTGCATTTATAAACTTCTGACAGAGTTCATACCCTATTCCTTTGCTTGCTCCTGTAATTACAATATTCATTAATATGCTTTTTGAATATTCTTAATTAATAAGTAAAACTTCTTATTTCGCAGTACTCATTTTGTTCTTAGTCAAACTACCAGACTTTGAAGCCAAATCTGGTTATTTTTCTTCTAGTTGCTTCATTAAAGCATAAGTATCAGTAGCATTTATAGTTAATGTACCATCATCTTTAACAGTTATTGAAATATTATATCTTGGATTATCATCCGATCCCAATTCAAAATTCAAATATGACGCACCTTTTATTGTCTCAATATCATATTTCTGAGACAGGATCATTGCGTCCTCATAGTCTTTACTTATAGGGATTCTTGCCTTTTTGGCGATTATTTCAGATTGTTTCATAGCTACATCATAATTACCGTGGTAGACCAGCGTTATAGAGTTAAATCCCTCATTATCATTGTTCTCTGAAGTTGTCTGACTATAATCTTTATCAAGCACCATACCTATTGGTTCTGACAATCCTAATTGCTTCGCCCATGATGGCAATCCGTTAACCGGATGAAAATTAGATGTTTTAGCAATTTTCCTTCCTAATGTATTATTAATTTGGTTTAGTTTTTCAACAGCTTCCTCGTCGCTAATTTTGCCAAGTGCTCTTTCCTCTTCAACCTTATCAACCTCTATTTGCATCGAATCCATTAGATCAAATGTACTGTCAAGTTTTGTCATCGTACTGTTAAATGATTGAAGGTTTTGTTGAAAATCTTTGCTCTTCTTTGTTTCAGCTTCATCACATGAAACTAACAATATTGTAATAACTATAAGTTTAAAAAAATAAGTGTAGAGTAATTTTCCAAACATCAATAAAAATTTTATTCAAAGGTATAAAACATTAAACGTCAAAGTTACTAATTAACAACAATACTTATTTTACTATTTTTGATACTAAATATTAAAAAGTATTAATTCTAAGAATTGCATAATCTTAATATTTGAAAAAGTAAGAAATCTAATTTAAACTACTTTTGCAGTTCCATGATTGGAAAGTAAGAATACAATGTGAGGATGCCTACTAATATTTAAAGCAGACAATAAATATTAGTTAAGCAAATTAATGATGAAAAAAATGAGTTTCAAATAATGACAGATAAAGAAAGGAAAATAATAACTGATTTAATTATTCTTGCTTTGGAAGAAGATATTGGAGATGGTGATCATACTTCTTTAGCTACAATTTCTCAAAATGCTAAGGGTAAGGTTGAATTAATCGCTAAGGATGAAGGCATAATTGCAGGTGTTAAAGTTGCTGCAATGGTTTTTAAGGAGGTTGATGATAAACTTAATATTGAAGTCCGAATAAAAGATGGCACTTCTGTTATTCCAGGTGATATTGTAATGATTATTGAAGGAAGTTCGAGATCATTATTGTCTGCTGAACGTACCGCTCTTAACTTTATTCAGCGGATGAGTGGAATCGCTACTTTTACTAATAGAGTGAATAGTCAAATTGGAGATTTAGATACTAAATTACTAGATACCAGAAAAACAACTCCTTATAACAGAACTGTTGAAAAGCTAGCAGTACGGATTGGGGGAGGTACAAATCATCGATTTGGATTATTTGATATGATAATGATTAAAGATAATCATGTTGATTTCGCTGGAGGGATCAGCAACGCCATTAATTTAACAGTTCGTTATCTCAAGGACAAAGGGAAGAATCTGAAAATTGAAATAGAAGTTCGCGATTACAATGAACTTAACGAAGTACTTGAAAATGGTGCTGTTAACCGTATTATGTTGGATAATTTTTCACCAGAAGAATTAAGGCAAGCTGTTACTCTTATCAACGGAAGGTTTGAAACTGAAGCTTCAGGAGGTATTACAATTGATAATATCAGACAATATGCTGAAACAGGTGTGGACTTTATTTCAGTTGGAGCACTTACTCATCAAATAAGTAGTCTTGATTTAAGTTTGAAAACAATTAAAAATTAATCAAATCAAATTAATTTGAAAAGACAGTTTGAATTTCTGACTCTTAAATTAGAAAAATTAGACCAAAGCATACGTAAAAAGCTGAGATTTATAGTATTGCCTGGTTTTGATGGTATGCCTCTATATAATGTACTGGTCTTCTTTTTTCGTGGATTATTCAAAGGAGTGCTCACCTATCGCGCTGCAGCGATTGCCTATAACTTCTTTCTTGCATTAATCCCGCTAATACTTTTTCTATTTACGCTGATACCATATGTAACAACGAGTAATTTACAAAATAGTTTATTGGATTTAATGGATGAGTTGATACCTTCAAATATTTTCTCAATGATTAAATCAACGCTCGTTGAGATAATAAGTCGTCCTAAGAGTGGACTTATGTCGCTGGTTTTTCTTTTGACTGTTTATTTTGCTACGAACGGTGTTGATGCAATTCTAGAAGGTTTTAATCAAAGCTATCACAGAATCCAAACATGGCCATGGTGGAAACAAAAGTTTTATGCTTTTTTGTTAATGACAGTAATTTCATTTCTAGGTTTTATTTCAATGCTATTCCTTACATCGGGCAAATTAATAATCAACACATTAGACAAATATGACATCATTACTGGGCAAGTAACTCTGTACTTGATACTTATTATTCAATGGTTGATTATAATAGGTAATTTATTACTAAGCGTTTCAATATTGTATTATTTCGGACAGCGTAAAGATAAGAACAGAAGATATAGATTTGTTTCTGCCGGATCAGTACTTTCAACAGGTTTATTTATTGTTGGTGGACTGTTGCTGAAATTATATTTCGAGAATTTTTCTAATTACAACGTCCTTTATGGCTCAATTGGATCACTTATAATATTACTTGTTTGGCTTTATTTTAATGCTCTCATAATATTAATTGGATTTGAGTTAAATACAAGTATTAGGCGTTCGAAAAGAATGGCAGAGGCAAATAAGACAATTTTGTAATATAAATAAAACAGATATTAGGTAGGCATTGGTAAGGTAAATTTAAAAGTAGTTCCTTCACCCACTTTGCTTACTACACTTAGTGCTCCCCCATTATTATTAACAAATTCATTTACAATAATTAGCCCAAAGCCTGTACCCTTTTCATTATCTGTACCCCTCATTATATCCGTAACACCTTTGCCAGCCAATACATTATCAATTTGATCTTGGCTCATTCCAATGCCTGAATCAGCAATTTTTACTTCAGTCAATTCCTTAATAACATCAAACGATATTGAAATCATTCCACCTAAATTTGAAAATTTAATCGCGTTCGATATCAGATTTCTCAGCACAATTTCCAGTTGATTTTTATCAGCAACTACTTTAATTGCTTTATCTCCTGAAATAACTAATTTGATAGATTTTCTTTGAGCTTGGTCGCTCAATAACTCAACTACTTCCTCAACAATTTTATTTAATAGAATGTCCTCTTTACTTGGCTTTAATCTATCCTGCTGAATCCTTGCCCACGACAGCAAGTTTTCTATTAACAAATAAGTAGAATCCAATGTAGGTTTTAACGAAGTAATTAACGAGATGATCTCTTCATGCGATAATTCATCAACCTGCCCTACTATCAAATCAACAATTGACTTGTTAGTGCCAATTGGTCCTATAAGATCGTGAGCAATAATTGAAAAGAGTTTTTCTTTAGACTTATTAGCTTCCTTAAGTTTAAGTTCAGATTTACGAATGCTTTGTTGATTTTTTATTCTGCTGCTGATATCACGGATAACACCTTGAATCGCAACTGGTATACTATTATTGTCAGAAAAAATCAGTTCAGCCGATAAAGAGCAATTAATAACATTTCCATCTTTTGTAGTAACCTTAGTATCATAATCATGTACAGATATCTCTGTTTCAAATTTAGCACTAATAGTTTCCCAATCACTTACAAAGTTATTATAATCTTTTGAGGGTAAGCTTAGTATCTCATCACGAGTATAACCGCTTATTTTCGTAATCGAAGGGCTAATTTCAGTAATCACCCCATTCAAGTCAGCTTGAAAATAAATATCAGGAAATGCATCAAGTATCTGGCGGAACTTTAATTCACTTTTATTAATAAGTTCCTCATTTTTCTTCCTTTGTGTTATATCCCAAAAATTAACTACTATTCCGTTAATCAACACATCATCAAACAAGTTTTGGCCATATGCATGTACATAAATCCATTCGTCAAAACCATTTTTCATTCTAATGTCGATGCTACGAGATTGTTTGTCAACTATGATACCTTTGAATTCCCGTTTAATAAAATCAATGTCGTCGGGATGAAGAAACTCAAAAATACTTTTTCCAATTCGGCTTTCGATTTTCCTCCCAATTTTCTTCTCGTATGAAGGGCTTATGTATTTAATATTTGCTTTCTCATCTACGACAAATACAAAATCTTCAGATCTCTCAAGCAGCTTTTCATAATATAGTATTTGATTCCTTACAAGCTTTTTTGAACGACGCGTTAAAATATTAATAATTAGCATCACAATTATAAGTAAGGATATAATAATGATTATCCAAGTAAGTCTATCTTTATATAATGATTCGCTAATACTTTTGTCTTTTAGGCTACTAATTTCAATTTTCTGTTTTTCATCATCATATCTGGCCTTTATCTCTTTAATATATTTACTTTTAGTAATTGCAAAAACGGTATCGTAAAGAAGTTTATAATTAACAAGGTAATTATAGGCATCTTCATAATTACCAATTGCTGCGTATATACTACGTAAGATATCAAAAGTAAGAAGTATTTGTTCCGTTGATCCTGTTAATTCAGCTAATTCGAGGCTTTCAAGAACATTGCTAAGTGCTAATTTAAAGTTCCTTTGCGCTAAATATACTTCTCCAAGGTTGGACAAGGCAACAGCAACAACCGAGTAGTTATTTGGCCTTCCTATCTTAAGACATTTTTCGTAATAACTTATAGCCAATACGGTATCACCTAGATACCTGTAGCTATCACCAATATTATTTAACCCAATAGCAACACCCTCATTATCTCCTAATTCCTTATCAATTTCCATTGATCTCTGATAATACTCGAGAGCTTCTTCATGTTCAGATGTAAAGCTGTATATAATACCAATATTATTCAAACATACCGATATTCCCCTCTTATCATTTAGCCTTATACAAATATTAAGAGCTCGGGAGGTATATTCATACGCATCTGTAAAATTTTTGTTATTTGTGTAAATTGATCCTAAACTAATTAAACTATTACTAATGCCAGTACTATCTTTTTCTGCTTCAAATATTTTAATAGAACTCATTATGGCATCTGTCGATTTCTTGTATAAGCCCAACTCTGCATAGCTGTTGCCCATACTTAAATAAAACGTAGCCTTTGAGGCATTTCGTCCAACAGAATCAGCATACTTTAATCCTAATCGTGCATATTTGATTGATTCTTTATATTTATAATTACCGATGTAAGCATTACTAATGTAATCAATTGTCTCAATATTTCGCTCTTCACTATTTAATTTTGAAAAATTGGTCAGGACTTTGTCAAAATAATACAATGAACTGTCGTACAGTGCATTCTCGTAAAAAATAACACCAAGTGTATACATAGTTTCAGCGATACAACTTTCACAATCGCTTTTATTGGCGATTTGATTTCCGCTTCGAACATAAGTCAAACCTACTTCCAATCTAGACCTGTTGTTCATAGCAGAATCACAAAGAGTGAAGACTTCAAGTGAATCACTATTTTCGGTTATAATAGCTGGACTACCAAAAATGCTAATGCTAAAACTAATGGATATAATAAATAACAAAAAAATATTCTAATTTCACTAAATAGGGAGTCCATATGCACTGGCATATAATATATTATTAGCATTCGAGACAAAGCTACGACAAAATTGATTAACAATTATGAAAGATTATCTGTAGCAAGATACTGAACCCATTAAGTTGCTGTTGAATTTTATTCTTGTTCGAACAGTTCTGCACAATATAAAAAGAATATTAAATCGAGGCTTATGAAACAACAACGCAAAGGTTTTTCTAATGCTTTGGATTAACTTTCCTCAGGATTAATTGCCCTAATTTATAAAGTGAATAATAAATATGTTATCAAAGGACTGTCTTTCCAACAGTTCAATAATAAACAGCTATATTATCTTATGTGTTATTGACTATGAACAGCCGCAATTACCTTGTCCAGTACCACGCAATTCTGCAGGATTACCACACTTAGGACAATCCTCTTCATAAACATGTTCGTGTACCTCATTGGTTGATGAGGAACCCACATGGGATTGCGATTTATTATTACCACAACCACAATCTGAACCACAACCACTAGCTGGAGCAAGATCATCTTCAGTTACAAATCTTACATCATGTACCTTCCCGGAAACAAAAAGGCTTTTATCTGCCAAATTATGATTAAAATCCATTTTAACACTATCGGAACCAATCTCAATAATTCTGCCCAGAACAGTATTGCCTAGATTATCCAACATCGAAATTTCGTTGCCGAGATACAATAGGTCATTTTTAATTTCTCCATCTATCTCAAAGGAAGATTTTGGAATGTCAACAACTAATTCGGTCTTGTAATTTCCAAAAGATTCTTCGGGTGTTAGATTAAATTCAAAGTTGTCGCCCGGCACCAAACCACTCATATGAGTCTCAAAGCCAGGGATAAGTGAGTTATTGCCAAAAATTAATGGCCTTGGATTATTTTCGTCAGCAAACTCAATTAATTCGCCTTTATTATTATCTGTTAGTATCTTATAAGAGACTATAGCTGTTGTGTTAGTTGATATTTTCATTTCTTTATAATTGATATTATTTCCGTTATTAATTAATTGCAAAGATAGTCAATTCCTTCTATTTAGAATGATTTTAAATTATATTTATTAGAAATAGAATCAACAATAAAATATGCTTAGACGGGCTAATTCCTATGTTTGTACATCAATCAACTAGTAAATTAATTCTTGTATTGAGAATATACTAGCCACAAAAAAACCTCCACCAAATTATGGTGGAGGTTTAAGTTCTATAGTGTGAAAACTATTTATAATCACTAAAATATTTCATAAACTGAATGCGCTCATAAACGTTAATGTCACTAGTTTCAGCCTGGCTTAGTTTGCCACGAAACTGATCAACATAATTATATCCCTTTTGCTCCATCCAGTCGTGAACAAAACTCAGCATTTCTACAATTATTTCAGGGCCCTTTTTATAAATAGCCGACGTAACCTGAGTTACTTTAGCTCCGGCAAGAAGTTGCTTGATTACAGCTGCTCCATCATGAATGCCTGTTGAAGCTGCAAGATCGAATTTAACATGCTTAGCCATTATTGCAATCCACCTAAGTGAAGTTGCTATGTCGGTAGGTAGGCTGTAAATATCGGCTACAGTAGTTCTCTCATTATCAATGTCAATGTCTGGATTGGAGAATCTATTAAACAGTACAACACCATTTGCTCCAGTTTCTTCAATCCTGGCAATTACCTTGCCTAGGTTGGCAAAATAGGGACTTAACTTAACGGCCACAGGAATGCTAATTATACTTTTAACCTTCCTCACAATATTGTAATACATTTTTTCATTAGTATCACAATCGTTGTCCATGTTAAAAGGCATGACAAAAATGTTAAGCTCAAGTGCGTCAGCACCGGCATCTTCAATTTGTTTTGCGAAGCTTGTCCATTCCATATCTGAAATTGCATTAATACTTGCAATTATCGGTATTGAAACTTTATTTTTTGCCTCACTAATTAGCTGAATATAATTACCAAGCTCCTTTTCTTTAACATGCACATCGATATAATCGAGTGTCTCAGAATATTCGGAATAAATCATTCCATCCTCTTGTGCTTTTTTAAGGCTATGATCTGCTTCAAGCATAATCTGTTCTTCAAAAAGTGATTTTAGCACAACAGCGCCAACTCCGTTTTTGTCAAGTTCAACAATTTTCTCAACTGAATCTGTTAAGCCTGAGCTTCCTACAACAATAGGATTTCTGAGCGTAAGGCCAAGATATTTAGTACTTAGGTCTGGCATATCTAGTGTATTATTTGAATCGAATTAATATTAATTTGCTTTTATCTTATCCTGAATATATTTATGCATTCCTGCCGCAGCTTTACGGCCGTCACCCATTGCTAGGATCACGGTAGCACCTCCCCTAACAATATCACCACCGGCAAACAGGTCGGGAACTGATGATTGCATAGTGTTTTCATCAACCACAATAGTTCCCCAACTCGTAACATCTAATTCCGGTAAACTTGCTGGAATTAGTGGGTTAGGTGAAACGCCAACGCTTACAACAACAGTGTCAACATCAATAATAAATTCAGAACCTTCAATGGGTACAGGTCTTCTACGTCCCGATGAATCAGGTTCACCAAGTTCCATTTTCTGAATCTTCATACTACTAACACGTCCCTCCTCATCTGCATAATATTCAAGAGGATTATGAAGGTTCATAAACTCAATATCCTCTTCCTTTGCATGGATAACTTCCTCAACCCTTGCAGGCATTTCCGCTTCCGAGCGACGATAAATAATCATTGCTCTTTCAGCACCAAGTCTTTTAGCGACACGTACAGAATCCATTGCTGTATTACCACCCCCAATAACAGCTACTAAATTGCCACTTATTACCGGAGTGTCATATTCAGGGTCAGCTGCATTCATCAAGTTAACACGAGTTAAATATTCATTTGACGAAAAAATACCGTTGTAATTTTCTCCCGGAATATTCATAAACCTTGGTAAACCGGCACCTGAACCAACAAAGAAAGCTTTATATCCTTCACTTCTAAGATTATCGAAGGAAGCAGTTTTTCCAACAATAAAGTTAGTTTTAAACTCAACCCCCATTGCGCGCAAATTGTCAATTTCCACATCAACAACTTCGTTTGGCAATCTAAACTCTGGAATCCCATATTTTAATACGCCACCAATTTCATGTAAGGCTTCAAAAACTGTAACATCATACCCAAATTTGGCTAGATCGCCTGCTACAGCAAGACCGGCAGGACCTGATCCGATGACAGCAACTTTTATCCCATTTGACTTGTCAGTTTTTGGAATTGACATCTCGCCACTGTTTCTTTCATAATCAGCGGCAAACCTTTCCAGAAATCCAATAGCAACAGGTATTGCATCCATTTTTTTTGTGTAAAAACAAGTAAGCTCACATTGCTTTTCCTGAGGACAAACACGCCCGCAAACAGCTGGTAATCCATTAGTTTCTTTAAGAACTGCTGCTGCTCCAAGTATGTCTTTACTTTCTATCTTTTTGATAAACTTAGGAATATTGATTCCAACCGGGCAACCTGTCATACATGTTGGATCGGGACAGTCAATACATCTTTGAGCTTCGGCTACAGCCTGATCGAAAGTAAGTCCTTTATTTACTTCTATAACACTTTGATTTCTTATATTTGGATCTTCTTCAGGCATATTCGCACGGATCATACCTACGCGCTCCTTGGTTTTAATACCCTTTCGAATTTCTACTCTCCAATCCTGGCTTCTTTCAGCCTTGAGATATTCTGCTATATTCTCCATTATGCAACTGTTTCAACTGTTTCTAAATACTTCTGATAAGCTTCATGCTCCTGATTCTTGTATGCTCCTAATCTCATTAACATCTGATCAAAATCAACCTGATGAGCATCAAATTCGGGACCATCAACACATACAAACTTAGTTTTCCCACCAACACTTACACGACAAGCACCACACATTCCAGTACCATCAACCATAATTGTGTTAAGGCTGGCCAACGTTGGAATATTGTATTTTTTTGTGGTAAGAGCAGCAAATTTCATCATAATTGCTGGTCCGATAGTTACGGCAAGATTAACCTTTTCACGATTGATAACCTCTTCCATTCCTGCTGTTACCAGACCTTTTTTTCCAGATGATCCATCGTCAGTCATAATAATTACCTCATCAGAAAATTCACGCATTTGCTCCTCAAGTATTACAAGGTCTTTATTTCTAGCCGCAAGAACTGTTATAACTTTGTTACCTGCTTTTTTAAACCCTTCAACAATCGGTAACAAGGGTGCAACTCCAACACCTCCACCTGCACAAAGTACCGTTCCAACCTTTTCGATATGGGTCGCTTCACCTAGAGGTCCTACAACATCAGTTACGATATCTCCAACTTCAAGAGCTGCTAATTTTGATGAAGTTACACCAATAGTTTGTACTACAAGTGTTATTGTTCCGTTTTCTATATCAGACCCAGCAATTGTGAGAGGTATCCTCTCTCCTTTTACGCCAATTTTGATAATTACAAAGTGGCCTGGTTTTCGAGACCTTGCAATTTCAGGGGCATCTAATACCAGTTTTACAACATTCTTAGAAAAAAACTCCTTTTCAAGTATTTTGCTCATATTTATTATTTTATTATCCTGTTTTTAAATAATGAAGAGATCAGGTGTGTAACCTTTGAGTAATACTTTTCAATCCTAATCTCATTCAGAATATTGAAAATTTGA
>NYYH01000047.1 GCA_002686705.1 Bacteroidota bacterium | reverse complement strand
AGACGCTCTCCAGGAAAAATAACGGCGGCCAGGCCTCCTGATAGAGATATAGAGCAATTAGAATTTGGCTTCACTTAAAAAATGGGGTAACTTCAAAAAGATGGGTTAGCTTGACAAGCAGAAATAAAAATTGTATCTTGCAAGTCCTTGACAAAATAACCCTGTTTTAATGGTTGAGCATGAAGGATTATAAATTCATATTGCTTGTTTTTTTATTAGTTGTATCAGGATTAGTTTGTGCTCAAACATCTATACCAATACAGGTTGAAGAACTTACACCTGATGAGAACACAGGATACAATGTTGATACTTTAAAAGCATGGGTACAAAATATCCTTCGTGGCCGTGGAGGGATGGTTGATTCAACAACTATTAAGTTTACAGGAAATTATCAGGCATTTGGAAGGTTCTTTAATGGGAGTGATATTGGATTTGATAAAGGCCTCATAATATCAAATGGAAAGGTAGAAAGTGCAGAAGCTCCAAATAACATTGGAGCCAGTTCGGATGCTTTTAATGACTACCATCCCTTTAATCTTTCAGGCGATCCTGATTTATTGACAATGTACAACACTATTTTTGATGGTTTGGGAATGAGTGACACAAATATTGCTTATACGGGAGATGCCGCTGCCCTGGAATTTGTATATCGTCCATTTGGAGATTATCTGATATTGGAATATATATTTGCATCAGAAGAATATCCTTCCATAGGTGTTCAACCCGATACTGATGTTGACCTTACTAATTTCGCCGATACTATACCCCCCTTCCCCCCGAATGATCAAATATTTGACTTGTTTGGGATATCAATCACAAAAAGTTCTGTGTTTCATAACCTTGCATTTACCCCACCTACTGCGCCAGGAGGGCCACCATTTATGCCACCTGAGCCACAAAGATGGATAACTGTACGTCATGTTAATGAGGGAAGTAACGCTTCTTATTACCAACCAAATCCTGAGTTTGGGACTATTCTGGGAACACAATACGATGGATTAACAAAAACTGTTGGAAATCTGGGACCTTTGCATGTTTTTGATAACAATGTCACTCCTTGCGGTAGTTATTTTGTAAAAATTGTAATTGAAGATTTCTATTGGAACAGTCCCGATCCGGAGCTATTACCCTCGGGATTTGAAATTAATTCAGCACTATTTCTTAAAGAAAAAGGCCTCACAAGCAAAGTAGCAGTATCAGCTACATATTATTCCGATTGGTCAGTTGATTATTATTATACAAATCCAGAATTTGAATGTGATCTTGTTAAAAACTGTAATCACATAGTAGCCACTTTTACTTTTGTTGATAGCGTAAATGCAGATTATTCTATTCCATTTAAAATAGTTCTGCCGTCGCTTAGAGATAAGGTTGAGGTTGCTTATGATGATGGAGAAATCATAACAAACGACTCTATTACTTTTCTTGAGGGTGAAACTGTTAAAATAATTACTATTTCAGCTGCAAATCTTGATGCTGATTACCCAAATATCTCATTTCAATATCCGAACAATCCATGCGATTTTCCCGGACCATTTGGTGGTGGCTATGTGGGTAGGATTAATTTTAATCTGAGAAATAATGAGCCCATTTCATTTACTTCTAATCCAAAAATATACGAAGCTTATTGTAAAGAAACTCTTGACTTAACAGTAACTGATATTACTCAAAATGGTGTTACTCCTTTATCCTATTACTGGGACGGTGACATTATATCACATGAAACAATTAGTTATCAGGTACAATCGAGTCCTGATATTGTTCCTGTTCTTGTAACAGATGGTTGCGGTTATGCTGGAACTGCAACAAAACCAGAATAAAAGCAAGCGTATAAGGAAGCAATATACTCTAACGAAGGTTGAAATAACAAAAGCACTGAATCACCCTTTTTACCAGTTCGTTGCAAAGAAGTAGCAATTGCCTGAGCCCTATATTGTAGTTGCAAAAATGTAAATGACCCATTTTCATTTATACCATCTTCTAAAAAACGAAATACAACATGGTTTGGAAAAGACTTTGTTCTGTTTTTTATTACTTCAGTGTATGTGGTGCAATTCCTTACATCAGGATCATTATAACCTTTAAGAAATGAAAATGACATGACCTTTTGATTTTATACAAAAATAGTTTTTTGATACAATATTTACATCCAATAAATCAGATTATATTTGTGCAAAACAAAAATGTGACAAAAATTTTATCTTATAAGAATCATAATATAGCCTATGATACAGCTGGTAAAGGTGATACAATTGTATTTATTCATGGCTTTTTAGAAGATTCATCAATTTGGGATGATTACTCAGACGCACTAAAGTCAAAATATAATGTAATCAAAATAGACCTGCCCGGGTTCGGAAAAAGTGATATTATTAGCGATACACATGAAATGAGCCTAATGGCTGATGTTGTTGTAAATGTTTTAAAGCAAGAATCCATTAATAAATATATTCTTGTAGGCCACTCAATGGGAGGATATGTTGCTCTATCGGTTATATCCAATAAACCAAATAACTGTAAGGGACTAATAATTGTTAATTCACAAGCAGGTCCAGATGATGATATTGCCAAAAAGAACAGAGATAGGGCAATAGATATTGTAAAGAATAATCATTCAACATTTATAAGTGGATTTGTTAAGTCACTTTTTGCTGAAGAAAATATTTCAAAGTATCAAAAGGAAATAGTAGAAATAACTACATCATCTCTTAAAACCTCTGACAAGGGTATTATTGCAGCATTAAAGGGAATGAAAATAAGAGATGATTCACTTCCTATTCTTAAAGAAACTTATGTGCCGATATTATTTATAATAGGAAAACAGGATTCAAAAATTCCATTTAAGAAAATTCATGAGCAGACAATGTTACCAAGGTTAAGCGAGGTTCTAATAATGGAAAATGTAGGTCACATGTCATTTATTGAGGCTCGAGACCTATGTTTATCTACAATTGAGTGTTTCACCAAAAAGCACTTGTGATATTATGAATAAAAATATTTTACATGATAGAAATACGGTTGGATGGTTTAATTTAATATTACTACTGATAACATTTATTTTCTACTATAATGTTATTTATAATCATTTCTCAATGGATGATTATCATGTAAATATTAACAATCCTATTATAGCAAAAGGTATATCTGGCATTCCAGAGATATGGACATCCCTCTACGCAGAAGAAAGTGGGATGGCATATGGATACAGACCTTTGGTGAGAACCAGCTTTGCCATTGAATACCAATTTACATCTAAAATGGATATTAATCCATACATAAGTCACTTTATAAACTTGCTTTTGTATGCCATATCCATTCTAGTTTTATACAGACTTTTACGTCGTATTTTTAATAATTACAGCATATGGTTCCCGTTTCTGATCACCCTTTTATTTATGGCTCATCCCTCCCATACGGAGGCTGTTGCTAGTTTAAAAAACAGAGATATTATCCTAAACTTTCTATTCTCTACATTGGCAACATTGCAGTTTATCAAATGGGTAGACCTCAGGAAAAACTTTCATCTTATACTTGGATTTATATATTTTACTCTTGCCTTACTCTCCAAAGAAACAGCAATAGCTCAGTTGGCAGTTTTTCCATTGGTATTATATTTCTTTACGGATTAAACATTGCAAGGAGTCGCAGTTTTAATAAGTTATTAGGATGGTCTGGTAGTTTAATAGCCTTCGGTTTATTGGTATTAAACATGATCACATTTCCAAATGCACCAGCAGAATCAGGATTATTCGATCTGGGACCTTTTTTAGGCTTATGGGCTCTGATATTTTTCATTTGGTTTACAGTAATTTTATTTAAAAAGAAGAAAATTACGGATCAAGAGGAAGCTTGATTATCCAATCCTATTTAATTATTCACAAAGCCACTTATTATTACTTTTCTGCTGGTTGTCACTAATCAAATGAAAGGTAATTATTTAAAATCCTGACTCAACTTTTATTGTTAAGGATTAATTTATTACTTTTAGAGGCCTGATTCAATCAAATAACCAAATTATTAATAAGTTAAATAGGAGAAACTGATAATGAAAAACGTTTATTGGACTAAAGAAATTGATGCTACATTGATAGTAAGCAATGAAAATGCAGTGGTAATAGAAATGAACGACAAAGCCTCCAAGGTTTTTGAAAGCGATGGCAAAAAGGTTGGGACCAAACTACTTGATTGTCATCCCGCTTGGGCAAAGCCACACGTTGAGGAGCTCATGAAAGTTAAAAAACCAAGCTGTTATACAACAGAAAGAGCTGGCAACAAAAATTTTGTTTACCACACACCTTGGTTTGAAAATGGTGAATATAAGGGGCTGGTGGAATTAATCATCCCTATGCCAAAAGATATGCCACATTATGTGAGAGATTAATAATAAAAATTGATCACTATCAATGAAATTGAAATATTTATGAAAACAGAAACGCTAAGTGGATTCTTCTTAAGAATCTTACAGGTATAAGTATGCTAATCTTTTTCTCATATAACCGAAATCTAATGCTTGTATTTTAATAACTTTGAATATTTCATCTAATCTAGCTAATTATGATCTTAAAAAATTCTATCACTCTAGTTACATTTTTATTCATATATAATTTAATTTGTGGACAGGCTCCAAACCACCCATTTCCGCAGCATATAAATTATACTCAGGGTTATATTCAACCAAACAATTATACTTAAATCGAGCTTGACAATCAGGTAAAAAGTTTTTATGACTTATGGAAAGCTGAATATTTAAAAAGTGGTTGTGGTACTGATATGTATTTTGTTGAATCAGCAGCAAACACATGTTTTTCGGAGGGACAGGGATATGGTATGATGATAACCGCATATATAGCAGGCTATGATGATAGCGCACAAACCTATTTTGATGGCCTGTATAATTATTATAAGGCCTACCCAACTACTTCCAACCAATATTTAATGGCATGGAAACAATTAAACTGTGTTTCAGTTGGTGGTGTTAACTCTGCAACCGATGGTGATATTGACATTGCATTTGGGTTATTGCTGGCATATTGCCAATGGGATAGTACTGGTGATATTAATTATCTGCAGGAAGCCAAAAATATTATCAACGCAATTATTGAAGAAGAGGTAAACCATGAGACATGGAGCACACAAATCGGAAATTGGGTGACATCCGCTTCATCCGAATATTATTATGCAACCCGGACATCGGACTTTATAATTGACCATTTCAGAGTATTTGAAATAGCTACGTCTAACAGCAACTGGGATCTTGTCAAGGATAGATGCTATACCTTAATTGAGGATATGCAAACAAACTATAGCGCTAATACTGGTTTACTTCCCGATTTTATTATTGATATAAATTCTTCCCCCTCCCCGGCACAACCACATTTCCTTGAAAGTGAATATGACGGGGATTACTACTACAATGCTTGCAGAGACCCCTGGAGGCTCGCTACAGATTACTTGCTGTATGGCGAAGAAAGGGCAGAAACAGCTGTTGAAAAGATCAATACTTGGTTAAAAACATCTACATCTGGCAATCCTAATAATATTTCGAGTGGATATAAATTAGATGGCACAAAGCTTTTCCCATATAACAATCCAGCATTTGTTGGGCCATTTACTGTAAGTGCCATGGTTAACAGCCAGCATCAACAATGGCTAAATGAACTATATAGCAGATTGAATTCAATGAGCTTCAGTAGTAATGATTATTATAATAATAGCATAAAATTACTGTGCATGCTAGTTATTTCAGGCAATTACTGGAGTCCAGACTGCAATATTACCTATGGGTTTGATGAAATGATTAATAAAGAGTTTGATATTAATATTTATTTAAGCGATAATTCATTGTTTATCAAGATGGATAATGAATCAAAATATTACGAGGGAAACAACTTGCTAATAAGCAATGTTTTTGGTAAGCACCAGTTAATGACGGACTTACAACACAAGCTGATAAGCATTAATATTTCTTCCTATAGCATAGGTATTTATTTTGTATCAGTTTATAATAAAGACAAGCAGTTATTAAAAACAAAGAAAATTTTCATATCAAACTAACCTAAACGAATTCAAAACAATTTTTTTATTCACGTAATAAGGAATACATTTTATTACTAAGAAATGACTAACTATTATTCGAAATCACTAAATGCAAATAGCCTGCAAAAATGCTATGAGATTGTTCCCATTAGGGTAGCTCAATTTCTGGAGGCTGAAATAGTATTTGTACTGGGTAAAATTCAAGACAATGATGATGTGCTAGACTTAGGATGTGGATATGGCCGTGTGGCAATTAGACTATTGGAAAAAGCAAAAAAAGTAGTTGGAATAGACATATCAAAAGATAACATACAGCTGGCAAATGAAATTGTAGGAAACAATAAAAATTGTAAGTTCTACACAATGGATGCGGCTAATCTAAAATTTAATGACAATACCTTTGATAAGGTTATATGTGTTCAAAATGGAATTTCGGCTTTTAAGGTTAAACCATTAAAACTTATCGAAGAATCAATCCGAGTTACAAAAAAGGGTGGGACAATTCTTTTTTCATCATATTCTGAAGAATTTTGGGATGACAGGCTACATTGGTTTCAAATCCAAGCTGACCATAAGTTGATAGGAGAAATTGATTACAGCCGTACAAAAAACGGATTTATTTGTTGTAAAGATGGGTTCTGTGCTACTACATATTCAGCACAACAGTTTCTGGAATTAGCATCAAAAATTAATGTTAAAACAACAATTCATGAAGTTGATAACTCAAGTGTATTTTGCGAAATGATAGTAATATAGTACCTGAACATACTCAGGCGTATTCGTCAAACTGATAAAAAGTAATTTCTACTCAACTCTTATCCAGGTTTGAGACCTTCCAATAAATGAAAAACCCAAATAGCCCCTTACCTGCAAGTCACCATCTTCAATCCACAACTTGCAACTATAAATCTTACCATTTTTAGGATCTAAAATTTTTCCGTCATCCCACTGATCATCGTCCCACTCAAGCCCCTCCAAAATTACCATACCATTTACTTTTTGATTATAGCGAGGATCGTCCTCATCACATTCATCACAGACAGGATCAGGGTCTTCATCAGGTAATCTAAAAAGTTCTATAATTTTTCCATAAAGTTTATCGCCTTCTTTATATATTTCTACTACCGACTTTTTTCGCTCTGTTTCATCATCAATAGTATTCCATTTACCAAGCACATCGTCGGTTTTAAATTCTTGTGCCTGTATTTGCAGGACTGGTGAAATCATCATACCAACAACGGCAAAAAGCACAATCAATTTTTTCATAAACACTAATTTTAAATTATCAATAGTCTAGTTTTAACCTTTGTAATTGAATACTACTAATATATACTTTTAATTTCATTTGAGCAAAATAGACAACTTTTAAAAATAGGTTTATCTACCACAAGCACTGAATTAAAACCCAACATCCTGACTAAAAATTAGTGGTTCATCTTTTTATATCTTTACGCACACAAAGAGCAAGCTTAAAAACAACGTCAAATGCTGAACAAATTTACTGCCATAGTTATTTTTATTTTTTGTATTGGGGTAACTGCAACCGGACAACAATTTCACGGAGGGATTATCGCCGGATTAGCCGGAACACAAGTTGCAGGTGATACATATTCGGGGTACAATAAAGGCGGCATATTTGCAGGAGGGTTTGTAAGCCTCGATATTGGACAAAAATCAGCATTGCAGATGGAGTTAACCTATTTTCAGAAGGGTAGTCGTGAAAATCCACAGGAGAAGAATAATTACGAGCCCTATTTACTAAGACTGAACTATATTGAATTGCCTGTTTTTTATCAATATAAGGCAGGTAGATTTACCGTCGAGGCAGGTCCCTCGGCAGGCTTTTTATTAGGATATTATGAAGAAGACAATCATCAGGTCATAAGTGATGAACAAGGTTACAACACTCCGGCAAGGATTACTTTTCAAATAAACCTGGGAGTTCGTTTTGCTATAACACAACACATTGGGGTGGATTTTCGAACTAATAATTCTTTATTGAATGTTTTTTCGAAAAACCAGGATGGTGATGTGCATCGAATTTGGGCTTATGGAAGATATAATGACTCTTTAGTGCTATCGCTTTACTATCAGTTTAGGTAGTGTTTCCCTTTACCTTTTCCCCTATACCCCTACAATCTATTCCTCTCAATATTGCCATCTGTAATTGGGGATTTTTCTGGTATAAGGGATATATGGAATATGGTAAAATAAGCTAAGAGGCAATGCAAAAAGTTATATGAAAATGAGTAAAAATCTAATACTAGGTTTTCGTTCACTTATAACCCTATACCTTTATCCCTTTTATCATCCTTCCATTTAATATTGCAACCCGTACTTGGTGTTTGCTGCTCAGGAACATCTCTGCCAGCTAATACCAGATCGAGAGCAGCACGCAAACCATTGCCCGTTACTGGCTTTTTATTTCCTGGTCGGGAGTCGTCAAGTTGTCCCCTGTAGACACATTTCCCACTTGCATCAAATAAGTTAAAATCAGGTGTACACGCAGCATCATAGGCTAAGGCAACTTCCTGTGATTCATCAAATAAATATGGAAACGGAAACTTTAATGACAAAGCCAGTTCTTGCATTCTATCGGGATGATCCTCTGGAAAATTCACAATATCATTTGAGCTTATCGCAACCACACCTATTCCCTTGTTTATATATTCATATCCAATTTTAACAAGTTCTTGTATAACATGTAATACATACGGGCAATGGTTGCATATAAACATAACAAGAGTTCCCTTTTCTCCTTTCATATTATCAGACGAAACGACAGTGTTGCTAATTGTATCGGGCAACACAAAATCAGGCATAGTGAAGCCCAGTGGTATTTTTGAAGTTGGGGTGAGAGACATATTAATTGAATTTATAATTATGATGCAAAGTTAAAGAATGTTGAAAACCAAGCGCAAACAATCTGTTGAGGACAACCATTAAAACAAACTCTACTATATTTGCTGTAAATAAGTTTGCGTGAAGAAAATACTTCTTATACGGTTTAGTTCCATTGGTGATATTGTTCTTACAACCCCTGTTGTACGAGCTATTAAACAGCAAACTGAATATGAGCTTCATATAGTTACAAAAAAACAATATGAAGGACTTTACAGTTCGAATCCTAACGTTGATCAGGTTCATTCTTTTAACAAACATATAAACGAATGTTTAACCGATCTTAAAAATGAGAAGTTTGATGTTATCGTCGACTTACAGAATAATCTCAGGTCGTATAAGCTGAAGCGTGAATTAAAAGTAAAGAATTATTCATTCCTTAAATTGAATATTGAGAAGTGGCTGTTGGTTAATTTCAAAATCAACAAGTTACCAAATGTACATATTGTTGACAGGTATTTTAAAGCCGTTAAATCTCTTGGAGTTGTAAATGACAAAAAGGGTCTTGAATATTATATCCCCCAACATGATGAAGTTGCTCCCGAAAATATTGATTCCAAACTTAAGGATGGCTATTGTGCTTTCGTGATCGGTGGGCAGCATTACACTAAAATCTTACCTCCTGAAAAAGCAGCCTTAATTATTTCTAAAATTGATATGCCAATAGTTTTGTTAGGTGGGCCTGATGACAGGAAAAGAGGTGAGGAAATATTTAGGATGTCTCAAGATTCAAATATCATTAATACATGTGGCGAACTCAATATAAATCAATCAGCATCTTTAGTTAGTTTAGCAGAAGTTGTGATAACAAATGATACCGGGCTGATGCATATTGCAGCTGCTTTCGATAAGCCCACAATAAGTATTTGGGGTAATACTATTCCTGAGTTTGGGATGTACCCATATATGCCTGAAAATCCTGATAATTATTTTATTTCTGAAGTAGAAGGACTGAAATGTAGACCATGCAGTAAGCTAGGTTATAAAAAATGTCCGAAGAAACATTTTAGGTGTATGATGGATCAGGATGTAGATGCAATTGTTAAAGTATTAAAAAAATTTCTCAACGGGGATTAATAACTGAAACATTTTAATACCCAAACTAACCTCTTCCAATTGCAACAAAAGGATTATTTACTTTTTCGAAACCGATAGTTGTCTCAGGGCCATGGCCTGGATATACTACTGTATCATCTGGAAGAGTAAATAACTTCTCCCAGATACTGTTTTGCAATAAATCGTAATTTCCTGTTGGCAAATCAGTACGGCCGATACTTTGGTTGAAAAGTACATCCCCGGTTATAACAAAATTACTTTCTGGTGAATAGAAACACAAACTTCCATTTGCATGTCCGGGAGTAAATAGCACCTTTAATACTGAATTGCCGAACTTAACTTCATTGTTCTCATCTATAAAATTTTGAATTTCCATTCTACTATCTATTGAAAGTCCAAAGGTTGAAGCATAAACTGATGCATTTGTAAGAAATGGAACACAGTCCCTGTGTGCTGTTAGCTTAAGACCATATTTTTCAACCATAAAATTAGTACCTCCAATATGATCAACATGTGCATGCGTAAGCAACAACATTACAGGCGTAAGGTTGTGAATTTTAATATATTCTGCGATTTCTGCCTCTTCAATGGAACCATCCATTGCGGGATCAATTATAATGCACTCTCCGGTTTCATCAGAAATCAAATATGTGTTTACCTGGAATGGATTAAAAGTAAATTTTTTAAGAGTTATCATGGTATTTGTTACTTCTTCAATTCGAAATTAATAAACATATGATTAGAAATAAGTCGCCAAAATTACATTAATCACAAAATAAACATGTAACATCTGAAAATAAAATGGTGTGGATTTTGTTATAATTTAGCAAATCATTACTAAGATCTTGTATATTGGGATATCTTTTTAAATATAAAAATCTTGTTTATTGCTTTACTCTGATCCTATTTGTATCAACAATCCTAATTACTACAGAAGTTAATGCCCAATTCTATAATGGCTCAAATCAAACATTTGGAAAAAACAGAGTGCAATACAATGATTTTCATTGGACATATTATAAGTTCAGGGATATTGATACTTACTTCTATTTAAATGGCAAAGAACTTGCACAATATGTTGCAAGATATGCAACCCTACAAATTCCACTTATTGAACTAAAACTGGGTAGTATGTTGGATAAAAAAATCCAGTTTATTATCTTCAATAACCTTACCGACCTTAAACAAAGTAACATTGGTTTAATGACACATGAGGATTATAATATTGGGGGTATTACCCATATTATAGGTTCTAAAGTGTTTTTATATTTTGACGGAAACCATGTTAAATTTGAGGAGCAAATCAAGGATGGAATAGCGCAGGTGATGTTTAACCAAATGATGTTTGGGGGCACAATGGGGCAGCAAGTAAAGTCATCTACTTTTTTCTCCCTTCCTGACTGGTATAAGGTTGGGATAATTTCATGGCTAGGTAACGATTGGAGTGTTGAATATGATAATCGTGTTCGCGACGGAATACTATCAGGGAGATATGACAAAGTTAACAACCTTACAGGTGAAGATGCTGTTTATGCCGGGCATTCGTTATGGCGTTTTATAGCACAACGGTTTGGCAAATCAACCGTTAGCAATATTATTCATATGACAAGTATGAGTAACAGTATCGACAAAGGTTTTATGTATGTTATCGGACTATCGTTTAAACAGTTAACTCAGGAGTGGAAAGAATATTACCGAAAGGAATATTCGCAATTTGCAGAAATTGAAAGTATGCCAGAGAATGTTTTCAATATAAAATACAAATCTGACATACGTTATGGTCAACCTCATATTAGTCCGTATGGTGATTATTTAGCTTACACTACTAATGAATTTGGTAAATACAAGATTTATTTACACAATCTATCCACAGGTAAAAAGAAAAAAATATTTAGGAGAGGTGTATCTATTGGCACTAAAACCGACTATTCTTATCCACTACTTGCATGGCATCCAACAGGAAAATTATTGGCATTCATAATTGAAGACAAAGGAATGCCATGGTTGTACAGGTATAACATTGAAGATAAAGAGTTTACAAAACAAATTATTTACAATGTTCAAAAGGTAACCGACTTTGGTTTTTCAGATAATGGTCAGCTATTTGTAATGTCGGCAGTACAAAATGGTCAATCAGATGTATTTGTTTATAACATCGCTGCCAGCTCGTTCTATAATATTACTAATGATATTTTCTCAGAACTTAATCCAAGGTTTATTAATAATTCAAAACAGATAGTTTTTAGTTCAAATCGAGTAAATGACACACTTGGAAAGAAAACAGAATTAATAGTTGGTGTTCCTGATAATTTCGATCTTTTTGTTTACGATTACTCAAATAGAAATCCAATTTTAAAACGCATCACCAATACCCCTATTGCAAACGAAATAATGCCCGAATCTTATGGCTATAATACAATAAGCTACCTGAGTGACGAAAGTGGAATTTATAACTCCTATCTTGCTGTTCTCGATAGCTCGGTGAGTTCAGTTGATACTGCAATTCATTACCGTTATTTTATTCATAGTAAGGCAGTCACTAACTACTCACGGGATATTCTTAATCATAATGTAAGCTACAAAGCAGGAAAAAAGACTTCAGTTATATTTGACAATAATTTGTATAAAATCTTCATAGAAGATACACCTTCATACTCTTCAATCCCCGAACTATTTCCTGATACAACATTATATATGTTGCAATTACAGGCGAATTATAATAAGAAACAGGCAGGACAGCTAAAGAAGAAGTTAGCCATGGCGAAAGAAGATTTTAAAGAAGAGGTTGTTGAGAAAACGCCTCAATTTAAAAGATTTAGTATGGTTTATAAAAATGAAAAAGGAGAAGAAGTTATTGGTGTTATGGGAGAAGGAGCTCAAATTTCAGGCAACAATCAATATAATTTTAACAGAGATGGTTTGGTTACACTTAAAGGAGACGATAAATTAACTATACCCAAAAGGTTGAACTACAACGTATCCTATTTTATTAATGATCTTGTATCCCAAATTGATTTCAACTACATCAACTACGGTTACCAACCATTCACTGGCGGTAGCGGGCCCATATACTTAAATCCGGGATTTAATATCTTTTTTCAGATAGGAATGAACGATCTTATGGAAGATCATCGTCTCGTTGGTGGAGTTAGGCTAAATCTCAGCCTGATTAATAATGAATACATCTTTAGTTATGCAAATCTGAAAAAGAGGCTAGATAAGGAAGTTGTTTTTCATAGAAATACTTTGGAAGGCAGTAACGGCAACACCATAGTAAGGGTGCACTCGCACGAAATTTTTTACATATTGAAATGGCCGTTTAACGAAGCTTTAAGCATTAGGGGAACCGGAATGTACCGGAACGATATGTATGTAACTCTTGCTACAGATCAAATTAATCTTGAGCAACCTACTGTTTATAACAACTGGGCTGGACTTAAGGGAGAACTAGTTTTTGATAATACACGAAATCTGGGCATTAATTTATACAAGGGTTCACGTTATAAGGTTTTTGCTGAATATCATCAGCTAATAAAAAGTAGCAGCAATAACCTTATTGTATTGGGTTTTGATTTTAGGGATTATCAAAAAATTCATAGAACATTTATTTGGGCAAACCGAATTGCCGGCAGCACATCATTGGGAAGTGATAGATTGATTTATTATATGGGAGGCGTTGATAATTGGCTATTTCCAAAGTTTAATATGGACACGCCTATCGATTACAGTCAAAATTATGCCTTCCAAACCCTTGCCACAAATATGAGGGGATTCAATCAAAACATCAGGAACGGTAATAGTTTTGTTGTGATAAACTCTGAACTTCGTTTTCCGATATTTCAGTATTTTTCTAAAACACCTATTAGTTCAGGTTTTTTAAGAAGTTTTCAGATAGTTGGTTTTGGTGATATAGGCACTGCATGGACTGGTTCAAATCCATATTCACCTGAAAATTCATTATTTACTAAATATATTGATAGTGGCCCCATGCACATATCTGTCGAAGTACAAAAAGAACCTATTGTTGGAGGATTTGGCCTTGGTGTACGTACAACTTTGATGGGTTATTTTATTAGAGGTGATATATCATGGGGGGTGGACGATTACAGAGTACGCCAACCGGTTTATTACCTTTCTCTTAGTCTAGATTTTTAATTTTTGATAAAATTGCCTCCACTAAAAGAGTTCAGATAATACCAGAATTTTTATCCGAAGAATATTTTTTTGAATGCTGATTAAGAATTTTATGATAGATTTTTATGCATAAAAAACTATGCCAAAACAGAAGAATATTTTTTTTATCGTTATTTTTTTTATAACAACTTAATTTCCTGCCTTTTATTTTTTCCACATGCTTTTGTTAATAAAAATTACTAGTTTTCGTAAGTATGTGTTGTATATTGCATCGTTTTACAGGATTGCCTTTTCTTTTTGTTTAGCATTCATTTACAGTAACATAGCCAAAATCAAACTAATCAGGGTATAACTAATGGAAAATAATTTATACTTAAATTTCGAAGATAAAACAAAGGAAATTGCTGAGAAGAAAGAGCCACAAAAAAAAGAAGGAAAGAATTTTTACGACAAAGTTTTAGAAGAAAGATCGAGATTGGAAACAACAGACGCAGCTATAGCAACTATAGCAAAAAGCAAGCTACAATTAAATAAAACTTCAGATGAATTGCCAGAGCAAGAAAACGCCAAAAAATATTTTGGCAACAAAGAAGTATTAAATGCTGCTACAAAATATTTTGATGGAGATGAGCTTGCTGCAAAAGTATGGATGAATAAATATGCACTAAAGGATAGTGAGGGTAAATTTTACGAACTCACACCTGCAGATATGCATAAACGAATTGCAAGAGAGATTGCCAGGATTGAAAAAAAGTATACAAATCCGATGTCTGAAAGTGAAATTTTGGAGGTCCTCAAAGATTTTAAATACATTATACCAGCGGGAAGCCCTATGGCAGGTATTGGTAATGATAACCAAATATCATCTTTGTCCAATTGCTTTGTTATTGGTAACGAAGGAAATTCTGATTCGTATGGTGGAATATTAAAAATTGATCAGGAGCAGGTTCAGTTAATGAAACGCAGGGGAGGTGTTGGTCATGATTTGTCACATATTCGTCCGCAGGGAAGCCCGGTGAAAAATACAGCCTTAACATCAACTGGTGTAGTGCCATTCATGGACAGATATTCGAATTCCACCCGCGAAGTAGCACAAGACGGCCGAAGGGGAGCACTGATGCTCAGCATTAGCATAAAACATCCGGATGCAGAAAAATTTATTGATGCAAAGACTGAACAAGGGAGAATTACAGGAGCAAATGTCTCGGTTAAGCTCAATGATGAGTTTATGAATGCTGTTAAAAATAATACTCCATATAAGCAACAATATCCGATTGATTCTGATAATACGAAATATGAGAAAGAAATCAATCCCCTTGAACTTTGGAATAAAATTGTGCGTAACGCATGGGCTTCAGCGGAGCCGGGTATACTTTTCTGGGATACAGTAATAAGAGAATCAATTCCTGATGTATATTCCGATTATGGTTTTGCAACAGTATCAACTAACCCATGTGGGGAAATTCCATTATGTCCATATGATAGCTGTAGACTGCTGGCGTTAAATCTGTATAGTTATGTTGAAAAAGCATTTACAAAAGATGCTTATTTTAATGGTGATAAATTTACAGCGCACGCACGAATTGCACAGCGTTTAATGGATGATATTATTGATTTAGAGATTGAAAAAATAGATTTAATCCTTTCAAAAATAAATGCTGATCCAGAGTCTAAAGAAATTAAGCTCGTAGAAAGACAATTATGGGAAAAAATTCGGGAGAAGTCGATACAGGGAAGAAGAACAGGAATTGGTATTACTGCAGAGGGTGACATGCTAGCAGCTTTGGGTTTACGGTATGGATCTGAAGATGCAATAACTTTCTCAACAGAAGTACATAAGCTACTTGCTATTGAAGTTTATCGCGCATCTGTTGATTTGGCAGAAGAACGAGGCAGCTTTGAGATATTTGACGTTACTCGCGAAATAGATAATCCGTTTATAAAACGAATTAAAAAATTTGCACCGCACGTATACGACAAAATGTTGAAAGTAGGTAGACGTAATATTTCTATGCTCACAATTGCCCCAACTGGTAGCATAAGTATATGCGCACAAACAACATCAGGTATCGAACCGGTATTTATGGTTTCATACAAACGCCGCAGGAAGGTAAATCCAAATGACAAAAACGTTGTTGTTAGCTTTGTAGATGAACTTGGTGATGCTTGGGAAGAATATAATGTTTTCCATTCAAAATTTGAAACCTGGCTTAAAATTAACGGTTATAGTATAGAAGAAGTTAAAATTAAACCGGAAGAAGAATTGAATAAAATTATCGAACAGTCTCCTTATTATAATGCAACTTCAACAGATATTGATTGGGTAAATAAAGTGAAGATGCAGGGTGAAATACAAAAATGGGTAGATCATTCGATAAGTGTAACTGTTAACATTCCTGAAGACGCTACTGAAGAACTTGTTAGTGAGATTTATTTAAATGCCTGGGAAAGCGGGTGCAAAGGAATGACAATTTATCGTGAGGGCTCACGCTCCGGTGTACTTGTAAGCGGTACTAAAAAGGAGGAGAAAGATGATTTTCATGATTCCAGAGCTCCTTCACGACCAAAAACACTAGAAGCAGACATCATCCGTTTTCAGAATAATTATGAGAAATGGATTGCCGTAATTGGAAAAATAAATGATAAACCGTATGAAGTATTTACCGGCAAGTCAGAAGATTTTTATTTGCCACCATATGTTGAATCGGGTTGGGTAACAAAGAAAAAGAAAAAAGGAGAGCGTACACAATATGATTTTGAGTTTGACGACAAACAAGGTTATCGAATTGTGCTCCCTGCATTATCCAGATCATTTGAGCAAGAATTTTGGAATTATGCAAAGCTTATTTCTGGGGTTCTACGTCATGGTATGCCACTTACATATGTCATGGATTTAATTTCCAACCTCACTGTTCCAGAAGATAATATTAATACCTGGAAGAATGGTGTTGTGCGTGCCCTAAAACGTTATATACCAGATGGAACTATTGCGGTTGAAAAAATTTGTCCAGAATGCCGCGAAGAAACTGTTGTATATGAAGATGGCTGTCTTATTTGCAAATCATGTGGACATACAAAATGTACCTAAAGAGATATTTTCAAATTGATTAATCAAAGTCGCCATTTAAGGCGACTTTTTTTATTTTGTGGAAATCCAAAGTCATAATATTTTTATAATTTTGCGTTCCATTTTTAAGACATATAAGTAAAGGAGAGGTGTCCGAGTGGCTTAAGGAGCACGCTTGGAAAGCGTGTGTACGNCAAAAGTGTACCGCGGGTTCGAATCCCGCTCTCTCCGCATAAGGAAACCCACAACAGAAGTTGTGGGTTTTTGTTTTTCTAGAGCGTGGCAAACTCGTTTGCCAAAGCAAAAAGAAAATTAAAAACACAAAATCCTCACCAGAGGATTGGGTTTCTATGCATGCCAGGTTCTCCCCCTCAGGGATCAACGCAGTTAATCCTATCAAGTTTGAAACTAACGTTAAAATTAAAAACACAAAATCCTCCCCAGAGGATTAGGTTTCTATGCATGCCAGGTACTTCCCCCAGGGATCAATGCAATTAATCCCTAATGAACGATTCAATTTCTTCTGCTTTGACAAACTTGTTTGTCAATGCGAAAAGAAAATTAAAAACACAAAATCCTCACCAGAGGATTGGGTTTCTATGCATGCCAGGTACTTCCCCCAGGGATCAATGCAATTAATCCCCATACTTGAGTTCTGATACTTATAGTTATGAGCTTAATCACTAATTAGTACAACATTTAAATACGGTAGTCGTTATTTTGGTATAACAATTTCTTTTTGGATAAGGTTGTTCATACGCTAATAATGATTTTGAAATAAGATTATTTTTAAATATTTCTGTAAGAACAATCATATATTTTTATATTTGCCGTTTGAATAATTGAGACAAAGAGTAATAAGTATTGATTTTAAAATATATTTATAACTTTGTCGACTCTAAAAAGTAAAATAAAAACCGAATATAATTTTTACAATCATGAGAAAATTTATTGCTTTACTTTCTTTAATTATTATGACTTCCGCAGCGATGTTAAACTATTCTTATGCACAGGATTATGTTGCTGAAGACACAACTGCTATTGTTGAATCAATTGCTGGAGATTCAACTACACCAGCAGAAGAAATTGCTCAGGATGTTGCTGAAATAGCAACAGAACCTGATAAACCACAATCATTTCACCAGATCCTAAAGGAAAAGTTTATTGAAGGTGGTCCTGGATTTATGGGCGTTGTATTATTAGCTCTTATCTTTGGTTTAGCAATTAGTATCGAACGTATTATTTACTTAAGCATGGCATCAATTAACACCAAAAAGTTGTTGACAAACGTTGAATCTGCTCTCGAAAGCGGAGGCATTGATGGTGCAAAAGAAGTTGTGCGTGACACAAAGGGTCCCGTGGCTAGTATTTTTGGCGAAGGCCTGAATCGTTATAATGACGGTTTAGGAGAAGTTGAAAAAGCTATAATAGCATATGGAAGTGTTGTTACTGGCAGACTTGAAAGTGGCGTAAGCTGGATTTCATTGTTTATTGCACTGGCGCCGATGCTTGGATTTATGGGTACGGTTATAGGTATGATCAAAGCATTTGATGATATTGCAGCTGCCGGAGATATTTCACCTACTGTTGTTGCTGATGGTATTAAAGTGGCTTTGTTAACTACCGTGTTTGGTCTTATTGTTGCTATTATCCTCCAAATCTTCTACAATTATATCATTTCGAAGATTGAGAATCTTGTTAACGATATGGAAGACAGTTCAATTGCATTTATTGATCTCCTTAACCAATTCAGTAAAAAATAAGAATCATGAAAGATAATATTGCCAATATAACAAAATGGATTTTGTACCTGTTGCTGGCACTTTCAGTGATTCCTGGAGTGTTGTTTTACACTAATGTGATTAGTCCAGGAACTTTTATCAACTGGGCAAAAATATTGCTTATCATTGGTGTAGCTGTAATGTTTTTATCTCCTATTTATGGATTTATTACAAATCCGCAAAATATTATAAAAATGCTCATTAGCATTGGTGTAATGGTTGTGGTTATTGTAATCGCCTATGCAGTTGCTGGTAATGAATTTACAGAGTACCAATTGGAAGAATTGAGAACAACCGCCCACACATCTACTTTAGTTGGAATGGGATTGTATGCAACTTATATTACGTTTGGCTTGACTGTCGTTGCCATTTTTTATGCATCAATAAGTAAAATTTTTAAATAATAAAGTATGGCTAGAAGAGCAGCTCCTGAAATTAATGCTGGTTCGATGGCGGATATTGCCTTCCTGCTGCTTATATTTTTCCTCGTAACCACAACAATGGATGTTGATACTGGTATTACCAGAAAATTACCTCCACCGGTTGAGGAGCAGGATGATGATATTGTTGTTAAAGACCGAAACGTACTAAAGGTTCTTATAAACAGCCACAACCGTCTTCTTATTGATGGTAAACCTGGCGACATAAGTATGCTAAAACAAAAAGCAATCGATTTTATGGCCATCCATCCTAATGATGACAGTTATCCAGAATATCAGCCTAAGTACATCGAAGAACTTGGAATTGATATTGAAGCCTCAAAGGGTATTATATCACTGAAAAACGATAGAGGTACATCGTATGATATGTATATTGCTGTTCAAAACGAACTTGCAGCTGCGTTTCATGAGATGAAAGATGAATTGTCACTTAGATTATTTGGTCTTAAATACAAACAGCTGATTGATAAGACTAAAATCAAAGGAATTAATAAAGCAGTTCCTGTTCGTATTTCCGAAGCAGAACCAGAAGATATAGGAGGCAGTTAGTATGTCGAGATTTAAAACAAAAAAAGGAAAGGGATCTCCCGGGATAAATACTTCGTCGTTACCCGATATTATTTTCATGTTACTGTTCTTTTTTATGGTAACTACGGTAATGCGTGAAGTATCTCTTAAGGTGAAGTTAAAATTACCACAGGCAACAGAAATTCAAAAGCTTGACAAGAAATCATTAGTTAGTTATATTTACATAGGACCTCCTGTAAAATCAAAACTTTACGGAACAAATTCTCGAATTCAATTAAATGACACGTTTGCAAATATTGGAGATATTCAGGAGTTTGTAGCCAAAGAAAGAGAAGACAGAGATGAAGCTGACAGGAAGTTCATAACAACCTCCCTTAAAGTAGATGGCCTGACCAAGATGGGAATTGTTACAGATGTAAAACAAGAACTCCGAAAAGCAGGCGCACTTAAAATCAATTATTCTACACGTAAAGGACGAGATTGATTATTAATCAAATTCTTAAAATGAAATATCTAGGCTGCATTTATTAATGCAGCCTTTTTTTTATGGTAATTTCTGCCCCTTCCTTCTGGTAAATAATTATCATAAGCCATATTGTAATAAGTAAACTGCCAATTATATAAACTATGTTTGATGACGACCCAAAATCTTCCATAGGAATATTTATGTAATCATTGTAATGCAGGTAGTATACAATTGCTGAGGAAGCATTGTTTAAAAAATGAACAAAAATGGGAACCCACAAATTACCCGTAAAAACAAACAAATAACCCAGTACCATACCCAGCGCTAATCTTGGTAAAAATCCATAGAACTGAAGGTGAATAGCACTAAAAATTATTGCCGACAATATAACACCAACATGAATGTTTCTAAAAAGATTGCTAAAAAGTTTCAACAATAAACCTCTAAATAGTAACTCTTCACCAATAGCTGGGAGTACTGCCACAATAATAATATTTGCAAACAAACCAATTAATGAGCGAGTGTTTAAAAATAATTCTGTTAATTCTCTTGCTTGATTTTCCTTTTCTTTCATCCATACTTCTAAACCTGAAAGAAAATCAGGTAAACTTAGTTGCCTGTTAAGTTCATCTAAGTAATTATTAAAAGGTAATATTGTATAAATAATTAATCCCCCAACAAGTATACTTATTAACCTTGGTGTTTTATCAAGAGAAAGATATGTAAAAGATGAATTACTTACAAGATATGAGAAGAATATTGACGGAAGGATAAAAATTCCAACCTGATTAATTATTTGGTAAAATTTAAGAAAAGAAACTGCTGTTGGAGTATTTGGGTTTGCTATAAAATTAGCAAGTTCACCGAATGGGGTATTAAAAAAAAACCTACCTGCTACCAGACCTGCAAAGGATATAGTAATAGCGAATAAAAATACAATCCCAATTAATAATAACAGTTTCCCAAATGGAGAAAGTGAAGACAAGAATGCAATTCTTTTCATTACAACTGTTGATTTTTAAAGAAGAGCAAAATTAATATTTTTGCACAGAACTTGTAGTTACTAAATCCTGTTAATTGAATATTAATTTCCTAACAGGAATAGGGTAATATTGGGTATATGGTTAATATGGGTTCTTTAAATTATCCTTATTCCATTATATCCATATTTCCATGCATCATTTTAATTATTAATATGCCAAAGAAAAGGAACACACCAATTTTAATAAATTAAACTAATTCATAATAATCGTTGGTAAAAATAGATGAAATAAGTCTTGGCGAGTTTCCAATCCTGCTTGCACCTATGGAGGATGTAACCGATCCTCCATTCAGGTATGTGTGCAAAATGTTTGGTGCCGATATGATGTTTACAGAATTTATCTCATCTGAAGGATTAATACGCGATGCCGCAAAAAGTGTTAAAAAGCTCGATTTTGAGGAGTTTGAACGTCCAATCGGCATACAGATATTTGGACATGATATTGATTCGATGGTAAAAGCAGCCCAATATGCCGAGCGAGCAAATCCCGATCTTATTGATATAAATTATGGTTGTCCCGTTAAAAAAGTTGTAACAAAAGGTGCCGGCGCCGGCATACTAAATGACATTCCAAAAATGGTAAAAATGACACAGGCAGTTGTGAATTCTGTTACATTGCCGGTAACTGTCAAAACACGTCTTGGATATGATGATGAGCACAAAGAGATTGTTGAAATAGCCGAAAGAATACAAGATGTTGGCGTTAAGGCAATCACAATACACGGACGGACCAGAACACAAAAACCACGTATTCCGGCTGACTGGACATTAATAGGAGAAGTGAAAAATAATCCTAGAATGCATATTCCGGTATTTGGCAATGGAGATGTTGTAGACGCTGTTTCTGCAAAATATTTTAAAGATAATTTTGGAGTGGACGGGCTCATGGTAGCAAGGGGTGTTTATGGAAACCCATGGATATTCAATGAGATAAAACATTATTTGAAAACAGGAGAGATATTACCTGCACCTGATATAGAAGAGAGAATAAGAATATGTACAATTCAACTTGAAAAGTCAGTTGAGTGGAAGGGTGAAAGAAGAGGTGTGTTGGAAATACGAAAGCATTGGGGAGATTATTTTAAAGGATATCCTAATTTTAAACCATTTAGGTTGAAAATAATGAATTCAGATTCGCTTGATGAAATCCTTATAATACTTCAGGAAATAAAATTATTTTATTCGTAACCCTAACCCGAATTACAAATACGACTTTAATTAACTAATGTTCAGATCAGATTTAAGTTTACCATCAATAAATATATCCCTTATTCTTTCAGGTTTATCAAGCTTATAAGTTCTTAACCCTAGTTTTTTGGCGGCTACAATATTTTCCTCTTTGTCATCAATAAACAAAGTTTCTTCAGGTAGAATCCCATGTTGATTTATGACGAATTCATAAACCTCAGAGTTTGGTTTCAACAAATGAAGGTCGAACGAAAAATATGATTTATGAAATAGATCATCAAATTCACGATATCCAAAACGTAATTGTAAATCTCTCACAAATAGATCGTAATGAATTTCGTTAGAGTTACTTAGTAAAATAATTTGGTAGTTTTTCTTCACCTGTTCAAGAATCTCAATTCTTTCTCTGGGGATATCATAAAGCAATGAATTCCATGCATCATCGAGTTGCTGGTCGGTTACATCAATATCTAAAAACTTTTTAAGTTTGGTGCGAAACACTTCAGGTGTAAGTATCCCACGCTCAAATTTCCCGATAATTTCATCAGTGAACTCAGGAGTTGATAGTTTATCAAAATCGGTAAAACCAAGTTTAACGAATTCATCAATGGTTAGTTGTGGATCAATATCCAATACAACCCCACCAAAATCAAAAATTATATTTTTTATACTCATTACGTTTTTTTATCGCCACAAATATACCTAAACATAATAATACATCAAGAAAAACATAATGAAATTAAGTAATTCTTAAATTATAGACTGACTTTTTAAAATATGGGTTACCAGACTAATCAATTTGTTTAATCGCGTCTTCAATATTAGTAACCGGAAGTTTACATACTTTATTTCTACATACATAAATCCAGGTTTCTTCGTTCACAAGTTTGCCTTCAAGCAAGGGAAGGTTTTCTACATCTCGACCTAAAAACATCGCAGTTGGTAGATAGTTTGATTGTATTTCATTATTGATAGAAATCGCTTCTTTGCCCACTAAAGCAACTTCGTTTAGATCAAAACTTAAGGTTCCCATCAACATTGCCCAGTTCGCATACCACAATCCTGAATTCTTAACGTTTTCCTCCATATGGCCAAACATGCGTTCAGCCATTTTTATATAATTATCATTATCAAAATAATGCCCTAACTTTAACAGTACGTTTGCCATCACTGAATTGGAGGCGGGTATAACATTATCAGCAAGGTCATGTTTTCTGGCGAAAAGACTTTCAGAAATATCAGAAGTATAGAAAAACATCCCTGTTTCATTATCTAAAAAATGATCAATGCAATAATCAGCTAGTTTTTTGCTTAGGTCGAGCCAATGCTTGTCAAAAGTTACAGAATATAATTCCATATATGACTGGGCCAGCAGAGCATAATCGTCAAGGAAAGCCTGTATAGAGGCTTTGTCGTTCATGTAGTTTCTATTTAAACTACCATCCTCATTAAGCATCTTTGTTTCGAGGAATGAAGCACTTTGAATTGCTGACCGTAAATAATTTTTGTTACCCAACGCCCTGAACGCATCAATATATGCCATCAGCATTAAAGCATTCCAGGATGTTAGAATTTTATCATCAGTACTTGGCCTAACACGAGATTCGCGATATTTGAGCAATTGACTATTTGCCGTTTTCAACATTGAATTAAATTGCCTCAAATCAACATCATTGATATCAACAAATTTCTCTTTTGAATATTTAGGAAGAAGGATGTTTTTCCCATGTTCCCAATTACCTTTTGTAGAAATCTGATAATAATCGGCCATAAGCTTTTCCAGGTTGATGTCCAAAGCTTCAGAAAACTCATGATCTGTCCAGACATAATATTTGCCCTCTTCACCTTCGCTATCAGCATTGAGGGAAGAGTAGTATCCGCCATCGGAGTTGGATAATTCCCGATTTATAAACTCAATTGTTGGCTCAATAATTTCTTTATATTTTTCGTCTTTGGTGATTTGATATGCATGTGAGTATAAACTTATGAGCTGTGCATTATCGTAAAGCATTTTTTCAAAATGTGGCACCTTCCAATAACCATCAACTGAATATCGAGAGAAACCTCCTCCTATTTGATCGTATATTCCACCCTTAGCCATTTCGTCAAGGGTAATTAAAACTGCATTAAGTGCATCTTTATCATCAGTTAAATAATTATACTGAAGCAAAAACTCCCATACTACAGGAAGAGGAAATTTTGGAGCTCTGTTGAAACCACCATTTTTATAGTCAATTTGTGATTTCCATCCAGAAAATAGATTTTCGTATTCACTTTTGTCAAATTTTATTTCATTGTCAACGACGGTGCTAACCAAGGAGTTTGATACTATTCTTTGTGTTAACTGATTTGCATAGGCCAAAACTTTTTCACAATCATTTTTATACAAATCACTGATTTTACTCAGGAGATCCATCCATTGGTTTTTATTAAAATATGTTCCAGCAAAGAATGGCTTCCCATCTGGTAGTGCAAAAGCATTAAGAGGCCACCCGCCCTTGCCACTTAGCAACTGGACGGCATCCATATAGATCCTGTCAACATCCGGCCTTTCTTCTCTGTCAACTTTTATACACACAAAATTTTCATTCATATAGGCAGCAACTTCCTCGTCAGAAAAACTCTCGTGCTCCATAACATGGCACCAATGACAAGCTGCATAACCAATACTGATTAATAAAGGTTTGTTCTCATCTTTAGCTTTTTGAAGTATTTCTTCACTCCATTCCTGCCAATGCACAGGGTTATCAGCATGTTGAAGAAGATACGGACTTGATGAATATATTAGATTGTTCATACTTAGTTTTTTAGAGTTGTTTGGGTGTTGCCCACTACAGGAATTAACTACTAATAAGATGAAATACCCATGAGCTAAAAATAGCACACCAACCGAGAATGAATATTGTGGGTAACTTTGTGACATTGTCTCATAAAGTTAACATAAAATGGAAA
>NYYH01000046.1 GCA_002686705.1 Bacteroidota bacterium | reverse complement strand
AATGATGGAAACACCTTTATGACGAATCCATGCAGAAGGACCTAATGATTCTTCAACCCCTTCCCACATGGGGCCATCATATACAAAATGACCATCTGAGAGTGCTATGATCTCAGCATCCACAAAAACAGGTGGGCCACATTTAACATGGGATATTCCACCAATCGTTCTTTTAAGTTTCCCTCCTATTCCAATTTCATGAGCTACTGATGCTGATTCAGGGTCTACCATGTATAGTATTGCCGCTTGTTCAAGACTTTGGTCAATAAACATCCTTAAGATTTCAGTACTGTCACCTGGGGCCCCACCTCCAGTGTTATCAGCTTGATCAGCAAAAATGACAGGATATTTTCCAATCCTTTCACCCTGATCCAGTGCTTCTTTAGCTTTTAAGGGCTGACTGATCCAGTCTTGACGTTTTTCCCAAACCCATGCAGAAAGTTGATCGACGTAGTTGTTCGCTGATTCATGATCGTCATTGGTAACAACAATGATTGAGGCACCTACACCCGGACTGTCAATCCACTGGAAACCTACTCCAAGGCTACAGGAAACCACTCCTGGTTTTTGATTGAAACATTCGAGCTCTCTAATTGCTGCTCTCATAGGATTTTGTGCGTCTATCATCTTTGGGGCACTCCACAAAATGGGCAGGGACCTAAAGGCCATCGAGGGCTTGATGGAACCGTCAATCATTTTGGTCATTAAGTCTACAGCCTCCAAAGCCCTTTCATGCATGTCGACATGAGGATAGGTTCTCATCACAATGATGATATCGGCTGCCTCAACAGATTCTTCAGTGATATTACAGTGGAGATCATGAACCGCCAAAATGGGACAAGAGATCCCAACAATTTTTCTTACTTCTTTGAGGACACGACCATCCGCATCATCAATCGCTTTTGCAGCAAAAGCACCATGCAGGCTCAATAAAACTCCATCTAAAGGGAGTTGAGATTTGAGGTTTTCTAAAAGTTCCTTCAAAAGAATTTCAAAGGTCTCAGTTGAAGCTGGTGCACCTGATTGAGCTTTGTACCAGACAAGTGGCGCTAACTCCCATCCGTTTTGTTTAATACCTGAAATGTAGCCATCAACGACGGTATTTGAAGTCCCAGAACGTTGTAATAGATCCTTTGCAACAACCCTTGAATTTAAAAAATCTTCTAAAGGAGTTTCTCCGGGTAGAAAACCTGCTGTTTCATGTTCAATACCCCCTACAGCAATTTTTTGTTTCTCAAGACAAACTTCCATCCTTAATTTTTTGTTAAAATTCTTAAATAATTCTGTAAATAAATAATCAGGATTTGTAAAAAAAATAAATCACGCTCAGACTAAGCCTTTCTTCATAAGATCATCATCCAATGATTTTTGATATTCTGATGCTTTATTTTTATTGATTTCAACTGATGATCCATAATAAATAAAACCTAAAGATCGTCTTGGTCGATGGGATAGATTTTTATCTGCACTGTGTATCAGCAGAGCATCATGAGCCAATAGGCTTCCTGCAGAACATGTCATGCGAATTTCATTACATTCATTAAGTAGATTGTCATCATTTGGAAGGCACTGAGAAAAACCTAAAACTCCTGATCTTACATGATTCCGAAGTCCATGAAGATGAGATTTTGGATAATAACTTATACATCCATTAGTTTCATCAACATCATCAAGTGCCAACCATAATGTAATTGCTTTTATAGGATTTATTTTAAAATAATATCCATCTTGATGAGGCGGAGTCGGTTTGCTCCATAATGGAGCCTTATTAAAGTATTGAAGATTAATTGGGGTCGGTTTTTCTTCAAGTAATTTTTCTGCGATTTGAAAAATACTACTATCATAAATCAAATCATAAAAATACTTATCATAAGCAAACATCATCTGGATTTGTTTCAGACTATCTTTATTTTTTATTTCATCATAATATACCTTAGTATTGGGCATTTTTGGAACAATATCGGATATAAAACGATCAACATTACTGATGATTTTATTAGTGTGTTTTTTGTTTAAATATTTAGATGAAACAAAAAAACCATTATCTTTAAATGTAGAATTTTTTCTTTCTTCATTATTTAACATTTTTTTGAATTGGAGTAATAATTGTATTGATTACTTCTAGATTGTATTTTTCATGATAATGAAATACTTTTATTTTAGAATTTAATTCTTTTTCTTTTCTTACTATCATTTCAGCATAATCAAATCGATTAAATGCAATATAAGCCATCTCAATATCTCTAAATATATCATCAAATTTTTTGTTTAGATTAGGGAAAAGAACAGGACCAGTATCAGTTTGAAATATTTTATCTTTTTCATTAACATTCATAGTTTTTATAGGATATTCTAATGAATAAATGTAATTCTCATTTTCAATAGTCGTGATAGCGTTGAGTTTATTTCCTTCAAAAGTTGAATCTATAATTGCGTCAATTTTATTAATTACCTTACCTGGAATTTTATTTACGATCTGTTTGACACTACTAAAATTTTCATCAATTGAACCCCATTGTCTAGAACTTTGTGTACCCAATTTAGGAGGATAAAGAGGGATTTCTATCTGTGCATGTTCAAAAGTTTTAATATTCAAGTAATGATTTTTAGAAAATACCGGTACAAAATCAGCGTTAGGTTCAGTCCAAATATCGCTGTCTACTCCAACCCTTTCCGTTTTACAACTTGCACCTAAATAATGTATTTCTTTTTTACTCGTTCTTTTGTCTTTTAGAGTCGCAATACACTCATGGTTAATTCTAGCATTGTTGACTGAAAAGGGAGGGGCATGGCTGACACTTTTTGGATTTACATATTCAGTATCAAGTCTGAAAATCATAAATGATGATGAGAAATCTATAAATTCTTTTTCCATATTAAAATGATTCTTTTGGAAGATTTGTAAGTGATAATAGGTTATTATTTGAAAGATGATAAACCTCTTCGATTCTCAATCCAGCATGAAGGCCATCTCCATAGAGTCCAGGTTCAAGGGTGAAAACATCTCCTTCTACAAAACAATCATCCCATTCCACATTTATTCGTGGTGATTCGTGATTAGAAAGGCCTATACCATGTCCAAGATGATGAGTAAATTTTAAGTCTTTCCATTCATGAAGAATGTCTTGAGCATTTTGATGAAGTTCATGGCAACTTACCCCAATTTTTATTTTTCCTTCTAAATCCAAAAGAAGTTCAATTATTTTTTCTTGTGCTTCTATTTGCAGATTATTTGGTTTACCAGCCGCTAAAAAACTTCTACACATATCACTTACATAACCTCTTACTACTAAAGATAAGTCTAGAATATAGACTTCACCTTCTAAACATTTTCTTGGCCTAGGTTTACTTCCTAAACCACCAAACTGAAAATCATTCCCCAATTCACCAATAGTTTCTCCTATATAATTAGCACCCAATCTATGGAGTTCGGACCATAATTCAAGCTCATCATAACCTTTTTTCAAAAGTTTTGGAACATGCGTATAAACCTCCTCACATGCTTCAATAGCAAATTTTAATAATTTAACTTCATCTTCATGCTTTTTCCTTCTCATTTTTAATAATTTTAGACTAACATCAAACCATGCATATTTTGAAGAATAACAGCCTGGAATAATTTCATAGTAGCCTATTTTTTGTTTTTCTTTGATATTCTTTAAAATCATACTCGATGATAATTGGATTTGCGAATCTTCTAAAGTGCCAAGTCTATTAGAGGGATAAACAATTATTTCATCTGCAAAGTATTCTTGTTCCGAGTCGAAGGGAATTGATAATATAGATTTTCCTGAAACATCCATCCAAAAACTTGGAGAAAAAATATTCCTTCCCCAAAACCCAGTAAAATAATGTACAAGTTTTTGATCTGAGATAAATACAGAATCTAAATTTTCTTCTTCAAGAATTTTTTTTAATATGAATTGTCTGGCTTTACAACCCTTTTTAGTCAAACCAGGTATACTCCTCTTCATATTTTTTATCTCAATTAGAGTTTTTTAATTGTGTTGAAAGTAAATCCAAAAATGATCTAGTCAAATGTTTATCCAAAACTTTTGTCGAATGCTCAAGATTCCCATCTAAGATTGATTGGTATATTTCCCGGTGTTCATTATATACCATTGTATCTCTTTTGTTTTGGTTATCATATTTTTTCCTATTTGTAAAGGTTGAAACCAATAATTCTTTATGTAAAGAGATAAGAATTGGATTACCTACTATGGCTACAATTGACCTATGAAAAATTATATCAGATTCTATAAATTTTTCGAAATTTCCAATTGATTCAAAATTATTTAATAACGCATTATGTATTTTTATATATTCTACATTCCCCGATTTTGTAATGACTGAACTTAATGCTCCAATTTCAATAAAATGCCTTAATTGTTCTAAATGTGCAGTGGTCTCAAAGTCATCTTCAAGATTTATTAACTGTTTGATCGTAGATGAAACAATTGAATTAATATTTGGCTGAAGAACAGTAGGTCTTCTATTGGCTTTAAGTTCAAGATAACCAAGTTTTTCAAGGTGATATAAAGCAACCCGCACAGAAGTTCTAGAATGCCCAAATCTTTCAGATAGCTTCCTTTCTGGAGGAATCGGTTTTCCTGAGGGGAGGGTGTTATTCTTGATATCCTCAATGATCCCCTGACTTATCACTTCGATTGGATTTTTCTCCATAAAATTTATTCTCGGTTTCAATGATTAATAATTTATGAATACATCCAATTATTGTATTTGGTCATACCAAAATTTATATTTTCTAATTTTTTATTGATTTTACCCTATCTTCTGATATCGTTCAAGAAGTCTTAATTAGCAAACCCTTTATCTGGTCATACCATTAATAGGATTTCTCAATGCGTTCTTGCAAAACCCTCAAAAAATGGCGTAACAATCTTCCTGCCAAAATATGCTGCCTTCAGCATTACATTCCATCTTTCATTGCCCATGCAGCTTTTTATGATTTTGACTGTATCTGGCTTGATTTAGAGCATCGAGCATTTGATGACAGGGAAGTGCAGTCACTTCTTTATCAGTCNCATCTTCATGATATCGACATCATGATCAGGCCCTCGACACTCGANAAATCCAAACTTTATCGCTATTTGGAAGATGGGGCTTCTGGCCTGATGATTCCTCATGTTTCTAGTTCCGAAAAAGCCAGAACCCTCGTAAATTCCATCAAATTCCCACCACAGGGAGATCGTGGGATTGACGGTGCAGGCCTGGATTCTCAATTCATGTTGCAAGGAGGATATGAATATACAGAACCTGCAAACAATGAAACCTTTCTTGTTGTCCAGATTGAAACCCGAGAAGCCGTTGAAAATGCAGATGAGATTGCTGCCGTTGAGGGTGTTGACAGCTTATTCATAGGCACTGGTGATCTTGGTTTGAGGATCAACAAACTTGGTTCTGAATTAAATCTTGAACAATCCATCATCAAAGTGGCCGAAGCGGCAAACAAGCATGGCAAAGCTTGGGGTAGGCCTGTATCTGGCAGCGACGATATCAAACACATCCTTTCTCAAGGCGCAAAACTATTGCCCTACGGTGGTGACTTCACCATGTTAAAAAACGAATTAGAGAGACATTCAAAGGAATTGGATGCATGCATAAGTTGAATGCTTTTTTTATGTAATCAAAGAATGTTAATTGATCTCAGCGGAAAGAATGCTTTAGTGACTGGTGCTGGAAGAGGCATTGGAAAAGCATGTGCCCTCGTTTTGGCAAAATCAGGCGCTAATTTGATTATCAATGATCGAAAGGAAAGTCCTGACCTGGGACAAACAAAAAAAGAAATCATCAATGAAAATGTTTCATGTATTGCAATAACTGCGGACGTATCTTCCAGGGCCGAATGTGAAAAACTCATCAAAGAAATTCAAAGGGAAAATATTTCAATAGATATTTTGATCAGCAACCCCGCATTGAGTATTAGAGAAGATTTTTTGAAACAGCTTCCAAATGATTTTGAAAAAATAATTCAGACAACTTTGATCAGTGGATTTTATGTATCTCAATTAGTTGCGCAGACAATGGTCTCAAAAGGAACGAAAGGAAAAATGCTTTTCATATCCAGTGTTCAAGCAGAAATGCCTATAGCTCAATCTGCAGCGTATGGTTGTGCTAAAGCAGGTTTGAATCATCTGGTCAGAACCATATCCGTTGAATTGAGTCACCACCGCATCAACGTTAATGCAATTCAACCAGGATGGATTGATACTCCAGGTGAATATGAAGCGTTTAAAGAGCAAACCATTCAAAAAGAGGCTTCAAAGCTACCCTGGGGAAGACTTGGTTCCGCAGATGAAATTGCTCAAGCTGCTTGTTTTTTGGTTTCAGATAAATCCGACTACATTACTGGATCGATCCTGACCGTTGATGGAGGATTTCGTTACAAAGACTTTAGGACCAAAATCCATCAAGAGAGTTGATAGAAATGAAAATACCGAGTTATTTGGTAAGTTCTCCAATTCCCTGGGATGAAGATCAAAATTTTGAAAAAAATTCTTTTTTAGAAATTTTAGAACATTTGATGAATCAATCCTGTGATGGACTCTATCTCTTTGGAACCAGTGGAGAAGGCTATGCACCATCAGAAGCCGAATTTAGTGAGATTGTAAAACACTTTGCAGAAAAGACTTCTGACTGGATTGGATACCGCCAGATAGGCTGTTTTGGGTTAAGCACTTCTCAAATAAAATGGAAATGCAGTATTTGCAAAGACCTGGGTATTGATCAGATACAGGTAACTCTTCCCTTCTGGAAAGAGATGTGTGATTTAGAAGTTGAGAATTATTTCGGAGACCTTTGCGACGGATTTCCTGACCTCCAATTCCTTCTTTACAATAATCCACGTAATAAAAGACGTTTAACAGGTGAAGAATTGGAACGTATTCACTCAAAATATCCCAATTTAGTCGCTGCCAAAACAGGCTCTGGAAATTGGATGGAAATCTATGAGTTGCTGAAAAATGCCCCTTCTATCAAACATTTTCTGACGGAGGCTTCTTTCCCATTTGGCTACAATGTACAAAAAATAGGATTCATTCCATCCTATCATTATGTCTTTCCAGAAAGGTCTAGAAATTTTTTTGATGCGGTGATTTCACGAAACCTGGAGCTTTCAGAACAATATCATCATGAAATCATGGACTTTTTTTTTAGGACAGCACTTCCTTTACTAAATAAAGGATACATTGATGGAGCAATTGATAAAGCTTATGCAAAGTTGGGTGGGATGGACATTTCCTTGACCATCAAATCTCCTTATCAGCCTTTAAGTGTTCACGATTATGAATGGCTAACAAAGGAAACCCTAAAATTTGAACAAGACTTGGTTTCATAAAATGAATCAACATCTAGAATCATTTTCCATCAAGAAGGTCCTTCCAAAAATGATGTTGGGAACCGTTCAATTTGGATTGCCCTATGGAATTGCCAACCAAAAAGGTCAGCCATCAAGAAAAGAAGTACTGAAAATCATAAAACACGCCCATGAAGCAGGGGTTGATCAATATGATACTGCTGCTGCTTATGGAGAAAGTGAATTAAGACTTGGATTGATTTTTAAAGAATTAGGAATATCCAAACATGTTTCCGTTTTTACAAAAAT
>NYYH01000045.1 GCA_002686705.1 Bacteroidota bacterium | reverse complement strand
TTCAATATTAATCATTAATAGAATTACTATTGTTACCAACGACCAAAAACCAACGACCAAAGACTAACGACTGTATCGTCCTAAAAAAAGTTTACAGGTTATTTACTAAATCCTGATATAAATTTACAATTAATTTTTAATCCTAAAATTGATTTACAGTTATAGGGTTCTTTTTGTAATAACTTTTCCATAATCTTTCTGTTTTTATATTTTCCTTATGCACTTGATTAGGTAAAAGATTACTAATGCTGTTATGAGGGCGATCTTCATTATAAAGCCTTACAACATAGTCAAGTACTTTTTTAGCCTCTTTTATATTCTTTACATTATAATCTAGAAGATATTCTTCCTTAATTATACCATTAACTCTTTCAGCTATTGGATTTTCAAGTGGATCTCCATTTTCTGTCATGCTTATTTTGATGTCATTATTCTGCAATAGCTTTACATATTTATGATGACAGTATTGCACCCCTCTGTCCGAGTGATGAATAAGCTGATAATGATTATCAGGTAACAAGTCGGATAAAGCCATTTTGAGAGCCTGTATTGTTTCAACACTCTCTAATGTTTTAGCAACATGAAAACCAACTATTTTATGGGAATAAGCATCAGTAATAAAACTAATATAAACATATCCGGTTTCTATTTGCCAATAGGTTATATCGCTTACCCATAATCGATTTGGAGCTGTTGGTGTAAAATCCCTTATCAAGTTTGGATATTTTCGTAACCAATGAAAAGAATGGGTTGTATGCACCTTTCTTCTCCTTCTACGTACTAACATATAATTTACTGATAATAAATCAAATAAAGCATCTCTACCTAGTTTTATTTGATGATCCAGTAAAAATGGTTGAAGTTTTTCATACAATTTTCTTGCTCCCATATGTTGATGCTTTTTTCGAATTTCTTTTACTTTCTGGAGAACCAATTGATGTTCAACACTTTTATCTTCAGACCGCCAAAAATGTTGGTAATAGGCTTGCCTGGTTATACCAAGTAATTTACAAAAACGACTTAAACCAACATGTCGATATTGCAATCTCATTTGTTCAATTACTTGGTATTGGACTTTTTTCTGATAGAAATTTTTAACTCATTTTCAGCTGTTTCTATCATTTTCCTATATGCTTCTGCCAATAGTTTGGCATCTTCAAGCTCTCGTTTTAGCTTGTCTATTTCTTTTTGTGAAAGATTTGATTTGGATGAATCTGACATAGTAGGTAAAAATACTAATTGTGGTTCTGGTTTAATTGAGTATCCATACTCTTTTAACCAATAAGTAAGCCTGGAATTGCCAATTTTGTATCTTCTTTCAACTTGTCTTCTTTTTGAGCTCCCAGTTAAAAAATCATTACATACCATAAGTTTAAATTCTTCGCTGTAACGATTTTGCCATTTGCTTAAATAAGTCTTATCGAATCTTTTCATCTTAAGTTTACTTTGTGTAAACCTATTTCAGGACGAGACATGTCAATGTAATTTCGTGAGCACGCGAAAGATTCGCGCGCTAGGATCGTGTTATCTCACAAGCCACTTCAATAATACTATTACTGGTGCAAGAATTCTTCGAGTGACAGAGTTACAATTTATTTCCAAAAGCACGCGAAAATTCGCACGCTAGTTTAAATTGGAGTTGATTGAAAGAATTATCTTAACAACCATTTCAACCATCTCAACTTATTACCATAAGGTGCATATCGAATGCGAATATCTAACCAGTTACTTTTATAAACAACAGGTTTCTGGTGAGAGAATGTCTCGAAAGAAAAACGTCCGTGATAACTTCCCATACCGCTGTTGCCAACTCCACCCATTGGAAGTTTGTTATTAGAGTAGTGCATTATTGTATCATTAATATTTACGGCGCCTGCTGCAATATTTTCGACAATCTTACTTTGTTTTCTCTTGTTTCTTGAAAAGAAATAAAGAGCCAGTGGTTTAGGTAAAGAATTAACAATACCAATAACTTCAGATAATTCGTCAAATGTAATAACAGGAAGAATAGGACCAAAGATTTCCTGTTTCATAATTGGCATTTCTAACTTTACCTGATCAACAATAGTGGGTTCAAAATACCTGTCAACTTTATTATAATTCCCACCATAGTAAATATTTGTATTCTCAATTAGTAATGCAAGTCTTTCAATATTTTCCTCATTGATAATACGCGGATAATCCGGACTCTTGGAAGCATCTTTACCGTAAAAATCTATTATTACATTTTTTAATTCTTTAAGTAACCCATCCTTAATTTTTGAATTAACAAGAAGATAATCAGGAGCAATACAAGTTTGCCCTGAATTTAGTAATTTCCCCCAAGCTATACGTCTGGCAACTAATTTTAAGTTAACTCCTTCATCAACAATGCAAGGGCTTTTTCCACCAAGTTCTAAAGTTACAGGAGTAAGTTTTTTTGCAGCTTCCTGCATTACAATTTTACCCACATTCTGACTGCCAGTAAAAAAAATGTAATCAAAATCTAATTTTAATAACGATTGTGAAATAGTTGAATCACCTTCAATAACATGTATAAACCCTGAATCAAAAGTTTTATTTATTATTCTTTTAAGAATACTTGAAGTAGCAACTGAAATTTCCGATGGTTTTAATATTGCTGTGTTACCAGCCGAAATAGCTCCAATGAGTGGTGCAACCATCAATTGAAACGGATAATTCCATGGTGATAATATTAATACTGTTCCTCTGGGTTCATCCAATGTATAACTTGATGCGGGGAAATTTGTCAGTGGTGTTGAAGATCTTTTTGGCTTTACCCAACATTTTAAGTGCTTTATATGATATCGTATNTCATCAAGAATATAACCTGTTTCAGTAGCATAAGCCTCAAATTTTGACTTACCAAGATCTTGAAATAAAGCTTCAGTAATTTCTTCTTCATGGCTAAGTATAGCCGATCTTAATAGTTTAAGGTTTTTTATTCGGGTGTGAACATTGCGGGTTTGGCCTGTGGAAAAGTAACTAGTCTGCTTTTTGAATATGTTTTCTATACTATTTTGGTCAACCATTTACTGAGAACTTTTGTAAACTCCAAGTAGCTCAATAAACCTGCTGTCATTATGAATTGTTGGAATCAGATCTAATAGCTCCTTATGCTGTTCATAATTAAGTTTTAACGCCGTTTCAATGTAAAAGTAGGCTTGTTGAACTTTTCCTGATACATGGAGATATCCTGCAAGTCGGTACCAAAGTAAAGCACTATCTTTATTACTATCAATAGCTTCCTCAATTATCTCAATAGCAGTTTCTGTATCATCATTGCTATATGCACATGACGAGTAATTAATCCATGCTTCAATATGGTTAATATCTTGTTTAACAACTACTTCAAACATTTCTGATGCATCATCGTACTGTCCATTTTTCAGATAAATCATTGCAAGATCAAATCTAAATTCAGTATTGGAAGGCATTAATTCAACGGCTTTTTTATAGTAATTTACAGCAGTAACATCACTGTCTTGAGCTGCGAAAAGCCTTCCTAGTCCAGCCCAAGCATTTGATAACTTATCATCAATTTCGAGAGCCTTATTAAAATGGTGCATTGCATTTTTTATATCGTTCATGTTTTCATAAGACTCACCGATATAATAATGAGTTATAGGTTCAGGGGCTTCATATTTAAAGGTTTCCCTGTAATACTTAATGGCTTCCTCATATCTGCTTAATCCTGATAAGGAATTGGCAATATTGAAATACGCAGATGAAAATTCTTCGTCAATAGCCAATGTATATTCGTATGCTTCAATAGCTTTTTCATACAATTCAAGCTGGTTGTAAAAAATGCCAAGATTGAACCATGCCACTTTTGAGAAAGGGTTTGAATCTAAAAACTCTCTAAAAAAAGTAATAGCATCTTTTTCACGGTCGGTGATGTCGAAGAAAAATGCAATTTCATGAATAATATTTTCTGAGTTAGGTTTTAATGCCAATGCCTTTTTCAGATTTTTAATTGCATTAGGATAGTCATTTAAGTTTTCATACTCGAATGCAATTACTGAATAAATATCTTCAGGATTTTCAGAGTATGGTATTGCTTTTTTATATTGTTCAATAGAGAGTTCGTACTTACTCATAATACTATATATCTCTCCTTTTGAAATATACAGCTCATCATTCGGGGGTTCGATTAATTCAATCTGATTCAACTTTTCTAAGGCTTCGTAATGTTTGCCATTTTGAGCTAGTAATTTTGCAGCTCTTATTTTAAATCCTGTGTATGAAGGATGTTGCTGTAATGCCGAATCAATAGCTAATCTTGCTTTGTCAGAATCTTGAAAATCAATAAAATAGTCAATTACTATTTCGAATTCATTAACATCAAAAAAGAATTGCATATCAGCTTTGAGCATCTTTTCGAATCTGTTAACAAGTTCGCTAAGGTTTGTGTCATCAATCCAATCGTATTCTTCGCTCATTCGTTAGTTAAGCTTTTATTATTAAGAGTATGGCGCAAAGTTAATATTTTCCTTTACTTACGAAAATAGCCTAAAGTACTGCTATCAAAATAATTGTCTTTCAATTTATAACCATGTTTTGTTGACCAATTATTGGAGGATTTTAGTCAACCAATGAGAATAACCTATTCCATCTAATTTTACCGTTAAAGAGAGATTTATTCTGATCTAATGATAGCCAAATAAACTCAGCTCTACCAACTATATGATCTTCTGGGACAAAACCCCAATAGCGTGAGTCAGCTGAATTATGGCGGTTATCACCCATCATCCAGTAATAGTTAAACCTTGGAGTGTAGGATAAAGTTTCCTCACCATTAATTACTATTTTTCCATCAATAACAGCAAGTTCGTTACCCTCATAGTTTCTTATCAACCGTTCATATTTTGGAAGGTTTTCAATCGTAAGATTTATGGGTATATTTTTCTTAGGTATGTATATTGGTCCAAAATTATCGCGATTCCATTTATAAGCAGAATCGTATGGAAAAATCTCTGGTTTCCAAAGTCCTGCCTCATCATTAAACACTTCAATAGATTTAACAATCGGTAACTTTTCAAGTTCTGTTTTCGCTTTCTCAGTGAGTACAAATGTAAACTGTCCAGGTTTGTTGCCTCTAAAAGTTTCAGTAATGTCAAATTTGTCTAAGATTTTGGGATTAATACTACTGCCGTTCGTAGTTACTTTGTATTGATACTGTAGTTTCTCCGGATTAATAGCTGGTACACTATTTAAATACACTTGTCGATTTATTATGCTAAGTGTATCTCCAGGCAAACCAATACATCTTTTAACGTAATTTTCACGCTTGTCAACAGGCCGGACGACAATTTCTCCAAAATTGCGTTTATCAGTCCAAACTCTATTTCTTCCGTATTTTTTAATAAGTGCATAATAGCTCACATTACTCTGAAACCTTGTAGAAACCGTATCACCAGCAGGGTAATTAAAAACGACTGCATCATTATGATCAACATCTTTTAAACCTGCAAAACGGTAGTATGGCAACTTCATCCATTCAACATAAGATTTAATGTCGTCAGTTCCAGGTAACGTATGATGTACAAATGGGAATGACAAAGGTGTATTTGGCGCTTTCGGACCATAGGTTATTTTGCTTACAAAAAGATAATCACCTACTAATAATGATTTTTCCATTGAGGAAGTTGGAATTGTATATGCCTCCAACAAAAATGTTCGGATAATTGTTGCGGCCACAACTGCAAATATGATGGCATCTACCCACTCTCTCGCAAATGATTTTTTTATCTTAGGTCTATCAGCTGGGTCAATAAAAACTTCATCGCTTTGCATGCCCAAATAGGGGAGGTAAATAAATGGAAATAACACACTTAAAAACTGTTGCCCTAACGAAAATTTGTTGAAACATTTAACTAATTCAACCAGCATGAGCATAAACATAAAAACATTTAGGAAAGGGAAAAACAGTAGCAACATCCACCACCAAGGTTTTTTAATAATTCCTAAAAAAACATACAGATTGTAAAATGGAATAAGTGTTTCCCAGCCATTACGGCCTGCTTTTTCAAATAATTTCCAGGCAAATATTGTAGGTATAGTAAATGATAAAGGCAGTAAAATTATCAATTCTAACATGGTTATTCTATTAAAGATTTAGCGATTGCAAGATACTTTCAATTAACTTGTGTATTAGTTAATTTATCATAATAAATTAAGCGTGCAAAAGTATAAAAAATTGGATACTGAGTTTTATGAAAATTACTGTTTATTTTACCTGGAAACAACAATCTTTCCCGATGACACATACTCACCAGCTACTAGCTTATAAGAATATATGCCTGAAGCCATCACCTCAACATTTATCCCTACTCGCTGATTTCCGGATGATTGCTTTTGTTGAACATAATCAACTTTATTGCCAAGGTGGTTATAAATAGTAATAGAAACTATTTCTGGTTGTTTTTAACTTATATTCAATAGTTGCAGTATTAGAGCTCGGATTTGGAAAACTATATGATGCCATATATTTATCAGAAGATTCAGCAATTCCCTCAAATGAAGTTCCACCCGCATTGATCGTCTTTACAATTATCCCATCATAACCAACAGCCCATCCAGTAAGCCCGTCAATAAAAAACAAAGAGAATAAAGTTGATAGTTGATCACACACGTACTGCTCTGTCCAGTTCTCACCGCCATCATTTGTATATAGTATCACACCTCGTTCTTCTCCACTATCTAGTTTTGATCCACAGGCCCAGCCAATGTTATCGTTAACAAATTGGACAGTATACAATGTCATTGTAGCTGGGTGATTAACTTGATACCACGTTGTTCCACCATTGGTAGTTTTAATTATTACACCAATATCAGAATCATCGCCAACAGCCCATCCTATGGAAGGATTAATAAAAAATATTGAATTCAAAGTTTCTGTTACACCAGTTGCAATCTCGCTCCATGTATCGCCGCCGTTAGTGGAAGTTAAAACGAAACCATCATCACAACTAATCCACCCAACATTTTCATCAATAAAGTAAACTGAATATGGGTTGTGGTCTACCTTGATATATAAATCCCATCCGTTTATTCCATCTGTTGTTCTCCATAAACGACCGCTCGGAGTATTGAAGCCAACTTTCCAACCTAGATCTTCGTTTAAGAAAAATACATGTTTACCCGATCCGTAAGCACTTCCCCAACTGGATTGAAAATCCCATGAACTACCACCATTAACTGTTCTTGCATAGTTACTTTGCCATCTATCAACATTAAAAGTACTTCCACATGCATAGATTTCATCAGAATTTATGGCAAAGATACTATACCACCTATTTGTTGACCAGCCATGAGAACCAGTATTTGCCCAGGTTTCACCACCATCATATGTTTTGTTGATGAAGTTGTCAAATCCAGCTACCCAACCGTTGTTATCATCTATAAAATGTATAGAATGCAGATCACTATCAGTACCTGATGATAAAGGGAGCCATTGTGCTGAGGAATGAAAAGATAAACTAACGATAAATATTACTGTGAATAGAGCTTTCATAATATTTGATTTTAGTTAAAGATCACTTATTCCCTACAAATATATAATTTAAAATGTGATAACAAAAAGACGAATTGCTTTATAGGGGTTAAGTATAAAACAACAATAATCAGATAAATAGATTAAGTACTTTATCTACTATACGACACACTTTTATCAGTACCAGCTAATTTAAGTATTATCCCATTTTTATTCAAGTACTCATCAAAAAAGCTAAGGTTAAAAAACAACTTTTGTTGAACAATTGCCCTGCATGGGTCATTATCAGTAAGCTGTAGAAGCAAGCTTGTTTTTGGTGGCATCGACTCCATCACCCTATTGCTATAGAATAGTTTAAATTCAAAGGCACTACATCCTCCACTAAATGAAGCCCAAATATTAAGACAATTATCGATAATGAAAAGTGAATCGATTGTGTAATAATCGGTAGAAATGTTGTTAACCGGACGGGTATTAAACGTCATAGATTCGCAAATATCCTCCTCTTTATCTTTATTTTGAGCTGTCTTTTTTGAGGTAGAGCAAGAATTGCATAAAATCATTACAAAGACCAATATTATAAGTAATGTCCATTTCATAACATTTGTCTCATCAAGTCAGCCATATTAAACACACCTTTCTTCCCGAAAATATACTCTGCAGCTAACACAGCTCCCAGTGCAAATCCATCCCGGTTTTTTGCTTCATGCTTTAGTGTAATTTTATCTTCATCTGATTCATAGACTACTTCATGTTGTCCTGTTATTTCACCTTCTCTAAATGAAAATATTGGCAATTGTTTTTCAGTTCCATCCTCATTTAACAACCATGTTGTCAACCTCTTGTGTTCCTTAATTATTCCTTCAGCAGCAGCTATTGCAGTTCCACTCGGGGCATCAAGTTTATGAATATGATGCGTTTCGTTTATTTTGGCTTTATAGTCAATCATCCCCGACATTAATTTAGCTAAATATGTGTTAGCTTTAAAGAAAATGTTAACCCCAATACTAAAATTTGGAGCATAAAAAAAAGTGCCATTATGTAATTTGCATTGCTCAGAAATTTGATCAAATTTATCGTACCAACCGGTTGTACCGGTAACAATAGGTAATCCCAATTTAAAGCATTGTAAAAATATATTTATTGCAACATCGGGCATGCTAAAATCGATAACAACTGATGACGAATGATCAATGTCTGAAATATTTTGCCAGTCAGCTTCATTATCAATTTTTGCAATAATCTTATGATTTCTTTTAAGGCAAACTTTTTCAATTTCTTTGCCCATTTTGCCATAGCCTGAGATAATTATGTTCATTATTAGTGAGAGTTAGAATTTTACTGTTAGTTTTAATCCGTTATGATTAATATTGTTATGAGGCAACATCAAAGGAGTTGGAGTAATCGATTGTTGAAATACAGGTTCTACTTTTACTGAAAGGTTTTCGTTAACCTCCCAGTAATATAGATGCGCATCAACTGTTGCATCAAGAATTTGGAGTATATACCATACTCCCATTAGTATAAATGAAAGCTCCATATTGCGCCGATAGTAATCTCGGAATGATTGAAGTTGATCAGAATCATATTTATCGGCTAGTTCATTTTCAGTTAACCTTTCGTTTAAGTTACTTACATATACACCTTTCTCAGGATCATATCTTACTACAAGTATATTATTAGTATTGTTAATATTAGCGATATATGCGTTGTTGTATTTTAGATATTCCCCTCTGTTCCAAATTGCAAAATACCCTGTGGCAGCAAAACCTGCATAGACTATGGGTAATTTCCAATATTTCTTGTTGTAAATTTGCCCAAGTCCAGGAACAAGTGCTAGTAAGGTAGCTTTTCTAGGAGAATGTTTAACAACTACTGTGGAGTCTTTTTTGTCAATTTTCTGACCGTATATTTCTGTTGTTAAGCAAACTGAAATTGCCAGAATAGCCAAGCAGGAAAGCACTCTGTTTATCAACTTTTTCAAAATGTGAATATTATTGATCCCCGATTATCGAAATTATTTTATCAAGGTCTTCATCGTTTTTAAAGCTTATAACGATTGCCCCTTCGCCATTATTGTTACGTCTGAGGTTTACCTTTGTCCCTAATTTCTGGCTAAGTATTGCAGGTGCATTTTTAAATCTTTCAGGAATTTTTGTTGCTGGCACCTTTTGTTTATCTGATTTTGGTGATGAGGTTTTCCTAACTAGTTCTTCAGTTTGTCGTACGTTTAATCCTTTACTGATAATAACCTTAAGAATTTTTTCCTGAATAGTTCTGGTTGGAAGAGTAATCAAGGCACGTGCATGTCCCATAGTTATAAAATTATCTCGCAGAGCGACCTGAACGTTTGGAGGGAGCTTAAGTAAACGTAAGAAATTCGATATCGATGATCGACTCTTTCCTATCTTTTCACTTAATTTTTCCTGAGTAAGTTTTATCTCATCAATAAGACGCTGATAGCTAATGGCAATTTCAAGGGCGTTGAGATCTTCGCGATGTATATTCTCGATAAGAGCTAATTCCAGCATCTGCTCATCGTTAGCAACTCTTATAAATGCCGGCATATGCTTAATGCCTGCCATTTGAGATGCACGTAAACGACGCTCTCCGGCAATAATCTGATATTTGTCGTAACCCATTTTTCGTACAGTAATGGGCTGAATTATTCCCTGACTTTTGATAGATTCAGCTAATTCTCTTAACGTCATCTCGTCAAAATTGGTACGTGGTTGGAATGGATTGGTTTCAATTTTACCCAACTCGATTCTTGCAATTGCGCCAGCTACAAATTTACCCGAAATATCTTCAGAAGTGATATCAGTGTCAGGACTTGACAGTATGGAGTCGAGGCCTCTTCCCAGGGCTTGCCGTTTATTTTTACTCATCAATTATTTTATCAGCGTTATTCATTACAGTCAAATCGTTCTTCTGCAACAGTTCTCGCGCAAGGTTGAGATAGTTTATAGCACCAGTACTGTTCGCATCATGCATAATAATTGAGTCGCCAAAGCTCGGCGCTTCTCCTAATTTTGTATTTCTATTAATTATTGTATTAAATACCATTTGTTGGAAGTGAGTTTTTACTTCCTCAACAACTTGTTTGGAAAGCCTCAGTCTTATATCGAACATTGTTAGCAATATTCCTTCTATATCGAGATTCTCATTTAGCCTTGATTGAACAATTTTTATTGTATTTAACAGCTTACCTAGTCCTTCTAACGCAAAATATTCGCATTGAACTGGTATTATTACAGAGTCGGCAGCTGTGAGTGCATTTACGGTAATAAGCCCTAATGAAGGTGAACAGTCGATTATAATAAAATCATATTTTGATTTAACTTTATTCAACACCTCCCGCATTAGTTTTTCTCTTTCAGGAATATTTATTATTTCAATTTCGGCACCAACAAGGTCTATATGTGCTGGTAGTAAATCGAGGTTGGGAGTTTTGGTCTGCAGAATTACATTTTCAACATTAAGATCATCTATGATACACTCATAAATACTTGCTTGTATTTGTTTGGGATCAAAACCAATACCAGAAGTGGCATTTGCTTGTGGGTCGGCATCTACTATAAGTGTTTTGTACTCCAGTATTGCTAGACTAGCAGCAAGGTTAATAGCTGTTGTTGTTTTACCAACACCTCCTTTTTGATTGGTTATAGCAATAGTCTTTCCCATAATAATTTGTAATTCGTTTTAGAAGCCAATCATCACTAACAAAATTACTATTTAAGATATTTCGTGTCCAAATAGTGAGATAAATTTATTAACAACTCAGGTTAGCCAGTCGTTGGAAGAGGTTAACTATCACCTTCTTCACCAAGATCCTCAAAGTTAACATCAACAGTACTGCTTATTTCATCTTTAGGTTCATTTTCTTCAACTGGTTTCTCCTCATTCTCTTCTCCCGTTTCAATAAAATCAATGGCAGCATTTAATCCATCTTTAAACTTTTCAAAATCTTCACCATAAAGAAAAACTTTATGTTTTTCATAATAGAACTTTCCCTGCTCTTCGTTAAACCTTCTTTTACTTTCGGTTATAGTTAAATATTGCTGATTTGCACGTGTTGCTTTAACATCGAAAAAATATGTGCGTTTTCCAGCTCTTACAACTTTTGAAAAAAGATCATCCCTTCTTTCTTGTTTCTCTGTCTCCTGCATGTTTATTTCAAAGTTTTAACCAATAATTATTTCAAGATTATTTAATTATGAATTGTGTCTAAATTAATTAGGCCAAAGTTAGAAATTAAACTTTATGACTGTAAAAACCGTCAATTTTTGTTGATAAATACTAACTTTTGTTGATAACCTATTATTAAATTAACTTGGGAACATTCAAATCAGTCTTTTATGATCTTTACGACTGAAGTGCGAATATTTGTTACTACTTTAAGAAAGTATAGTCCTTGAGGAAGAGAACCAAGTCCAGTAGTTAATTCGATACTTTTGTCAAATATTGAAACATCATACCGTCTGTTTAGAACAATTTCTCCGGCCAGATTGAAAATTTCAACACTAATATTTTCGGCAGTATCTATGTTTATATCAACTTTTAATCGTTTACTAAATGGGTTAGGACTAACAGTTACTAGTTTATCCCCATATGAAGGAGGCTCAATTGAAGTCAATATAGAATCAGCTCCATAAAAGTCTGGTATTCCCCATCCCATAAGGTTATCAGGATCGTCAGCATAAGAGCCACTTTCTTTAATAGCCTCATAAACTTCCATAACGGTCATTTGAGGGTGGGACTGCCAGAGGCAGGCTACCATTCCTGCCATTATTGGTGACGAAAAGGAAGTTCCATATCCATTTGTTGAAATACCATAATTATCAACGGCAATTGTTGCTCCAGCACCACATGACATTGCTGTTGGTTTAATTCTACCATCGGCTGTTGGACCAATAGAACTGAAATCAGCTCTTTGATCATTTAAGTAAACCGCGCCAACTGTAAACACACTATCAGCATCACCGGGTGATCCTATCCAAGCACCTGAGTTGCCAGCACTGTTACAAACAAGAATACCTTTAGAAGCAGCTATATCAGCACCTCTTGTTGCGATAGCAGTATTACCATCCATATCCGCAGGTGTGTAATCCCATTGTGGTAAATCGAATGTGGCGTAACTCAAAGAGCTATTAATAACATCAGCTCCAACACTATCGGCAAATTCAGCTGCCGAAACCCAATTATATTCTTCAATTATATTTTCATGTGGCCCCTCTTCAGATCTTAATAACCAGTAATCAGCTTCTGGTGCAGTACCAATCATTTCACCTGGCAAGTTTGCTCCCATACATGAGAGTACCATTTTGCCGTGTTCGTGGCCATCAAATACACTACCTCCCATATAAACAAAATCTTTGGTGCCTAATATTTTACCATTCTCCCATAAGTAGTCAAATACAGGATGAACGTTAGCACCTGTAAAACCAGCATCCAGCACGGCAATTACCTTTCCCTGACCTTGGTAACCATCATCGTGTAATGGAATACCATTAAGTTGATCTATTTGCCCGAATGCTAAACCATAATCCAATGAACTTATAGAATTCTTGCCTTTGAGTTTAGAGTTAGCATTTCCTGAATCATCAAGGATTTCACTAAATTTGTCACTAGTGTATTTTTTTGAATAATTAAACTTGAGAGTACCACTAACATAAGGTAATGCCTCAATTTGAGCAATAAGTGCCGGGTCTTCAGTAAAAACTGTTACTCCATTTAACCAGCGAGTTGGGTTTAGCATCTCAACACCAATTGCAGCTACTCCTTGAAGATATTGTGGATTAACGGGAATATCATTCTCGCTAATAACAATTCCCTGGTTCGCTCTGCGATCGAGAGCACGCTGAGTTAAAAATTCACCTGGATTATCAATCGAATAAGGAGAATCATTCTTGTCAGTAAATTGAACATAATATTTATCAGGTGCTATCTGAGCAAATGAGTTTATTGTTATTCCAATCAGGAAGAGAAGTATTAGAATTCGTTTCATATTTATTTTTTATTATGTGTATGTTCTGACAAAGGTAATAATGTTACGGTTGCACTTATTCCAATATAACTATTTCATTATTTTCAACTATTACATCTGGAATATCTTTATTTCCAAGTACAATTCTTTGAATTTTCTTTTCTGTATCAGCCTGAATAACAATTGCATGATCACCTCTCCTCCATATTCCAGTATTATAACTAAAGGATGTAATTGTGCTATCAGTATAATGACATTCAATAAACACTGGCAAAGGCAATCCTCCTTTATTCTCAATTACAATTTTATTATCAAGTGTTACCTTTTTTATTCCAAGATCAGCGTAAGTTCTTTCAAAAAACCAAGGTTGAATATACCAATCCAGATCCTGTCCTGATACGTTTTCAAATGTGTTAAAAAAGTCGTATGGAATAGGATGTTTACCATTCCATCGATATATAAAACTACGTAAAGCTACTTTGAAAAGACTATCTCCGAGTGCGTTACGTAAAAATGCATAAGCCATTGCTGATCGATTGTATGCATGAACGCGATACGCATTATAATCTCCAATTTGATAGGATGGATACATTAAAGGGATTTCTTTTTCGTTACCACTCAACCTACTAAAACTATTGCTGATTCTCTCAAAATAATTGTAATCAGGATCCATTTGATCTAATATGCCATAAGTTAGCCATGATGCCCAGCCTTCATCCATCCATGCGTACTTCCTCTCATTGATACCCATAAAAAAAGGAAAATAACTATGTGTTATTTCGTGAAAAATAAGCCCAATTGCCCGGCTTCTATTTGATGGGTCGCCCTCATTCACCATCATTGGAGACTCCATCCCTCCACCTTTTCTGCCATTGCAGAAAGAGGTTATATGGGAATATGGGAATGGGTATCCTGGTAAACTATCAACCATGAACTTTACACTTTCTCTTGCGAATCTTGCAGCCTCATCAAAAGAATCAACTGAGTCAGGGTAAACAGCATCAATAAAAACACGTCTTCCGGTGTTTGGATCTGCAATACTTGAAGTGCCATCCCAGTTTGAATATTTTGTTACCCCAAAAGAAAAATCAGGAACATTGTTCGCAATAAAATGCCATTTATTTGATGTACTATTTTTAAGAACCTTATTGTTTTTTAGGTCAGATATTGAGAATATATTTACAACCTCTTCTGTCTTTTTGGCTTTATTGTAATTATCTATAACTTTTTTTGAGTATAACTCGTTTATGTTTTCAAGCTCACCTGTGGCCCAAACCGTAAATCCTGGAGGTGTACTTATTGTAACATCATAGTTATTGAAATCGTTGTAATATTCAACCATTCCAGTATACTCTATCCTGTCCCACCCATCAATGTCATCATATACAGCAATTTGCGGATACCAATAAGCAATAAAGAATCTGTCGTTACCATAGTTTCCCATCCTTACCCACCGCTTACGTGGAATGTTGAATTCCCAGTTACAATCTAATTGTAATGAATCACCAGGAACAAGCTTGTCCTCAAGAGAAATAAACATGTTGGTTGATGAACGTCTAACTTTTCTTCTATTGTTAATATCAATAGCTTTGCCATTAATGTTCAATTTATTTATCAATGTACCATCAGTTAAATCATCTTCACCAATGGACCAAGAGCGTGTATTTCCCTTTTTATAAAAATCGGGATATAATCGCATAACAATCCTATTTAGTGTATCAGGGCTATTGTTATAGTAAATTATTGATTCGCTTCCTACTAGTTTGCTGTCCTCCGTCAAAAGTTCCGCCTTTATTGTGTAATTAGATGAATTTTGCCAGTAATTTGGTCCCGGGTTTCCATCGTTCGAACGTGTACCATTCTGGAATGCTCTTGCAATTTCAAGAGGCATTTTACTAGTTGTTTGAGCTTGGGGAAACAATGCTGCCATCAGCAGAGAAAGTAATGCGGTTGATCTAAATATCTTAATCATTTACAAGTGCTATTTGAATAATTGCGGTAAAAATAGGAATAATTGTGAGAATTTAATTTCTAATTTCAATAACGATTATACAAGCATATCAAGTGATACAAAATTTCACAACTTTTTAAGGTTGTGGATTCTTACGCTGATGCTTTTTAATCTGTATTTCTTTTCGGATAAGAAGTATCATGCCTATTACGATTATGAATAACAAAGAAATTGAGCTCATCCCTATTACAGGTCCTTCCTGTTGGAATACATGCCCGATGCCAAATGGTATTAACATTCCTCCTAATGACATAAAGATAAATAATATTGTATATGCGCTTGAAGAATGTGATTTAGGATAAACTGTAGCAGTAGAAAGTAATAGTGGGGTTACTCCCGACACAAAAATCATTGCTATAAAAAACAGTATAATATTCATCATTACTATTTTGGACAGAGGTGCTATAAATACAAGGGCCACAGAAATCGGTACAATAAGAAGTAAAGTACGATAAACTGTAATTTTTGGCCCTACTCTTGACCAAATTAATCTGCCGAAAAATGCGGCGATACCCATGGATGCCAGTATTAGATGAGCTACTCCAACTGATGTTTCTCTTTGTACTTCAAGGAACGTAATGAGCCATGTTAGGAAACCAGAACCGGAGCCTGATGAAATAACAACCGCAATTACCAGACCAAGAAAGAATCTCTTATCAAATGCAATAATTTCTTTAATAATACGGAAATTTAATTGTTCAGCTTTGTCTATCGGTGCGTGTTTTGTAAGTATTATTGGTATCAATGCGGGAAATATCAATAGTCCAGGTAACGCAAAACACCATCACCATGACAAATGAAAATAAGATATTAATCCTGGAAAAACAGGACCAATTACAAAGCCCAATGCTATAAAACTAAAATCATCGATTGAAGTTGTGCACTTTTCTCACTATAACGATTAGTAGCATAAATACCAGGAAGAGTAACCATAATAGCATTTCCAAAACCGATGAAAATATATAAAAATACAAGTAAGAAGAACAATTGACTTTGAGAGACAGCTATTAGTGATATCGAAACAATAATTGCCCCTGAAATCATAAGTCGCTTTACACTAAATCTTTTTATTAGAGCAGTTATGGCTAAAGCACCAATCATCATTCCTGTGAAATAGATAAGGGGAAGTATAGCAACTTCACCTGTTTTGAGATGAAAATGATTCATTAACATATGAATAGTTGATGGAATGATCATTTGAACAAAACCAGTCAGCACAATTATCGGGTAGAATGAATGCATTGCACTCATTGATGGGGTAGTGGATGTATTAAGTTGCATATAGTGTTCTCCTATGTTTTCCTCTTCTTCTTCTTTGCAGCTGGAAACAATACATTATTGAGAATCAGCCGATAACCAGGTGAGTTAGGATGGAGGTTTAGATCGGTTTGAGGATCACCAATACGATGTTGATAATCTTCTGGATCATGGCCACCGTAGAACGTCCAGAATCCGTTACCATACTCACCATGTATATATCGCGCTTCGTTAGCAGCTTTGTTTTCACCCATAATTACAACATTTGATTGTATTAGATCATTATTAAATGCTGTTGTTTGTCCCATAAAGCCTTTAATCAAACGTTGATGGTTTTGGCAGAGAATAGTAGGAATGTGATCCCATTTTGCTGAAAAATCAAAAAGCATAAAAAAGTCATTTCCTTCACGTATGCTTCTTGGTCTTGTTTCTGTTACATCTATATTTGATATCTCATACTTAGCGGGATTTCTAACAATTGTGAAATCTTTAAAAACCATACAATTGTCGTAATCTAGCTTTTCCTGAGCGCTGGCATCCATTGGATCACCATCGAACATTACGTCACAAATATCAATATTATCAGCGGCAAGTGCAACATCGTAACTATCAGTTGCTGAGCACATCGCGAATAAATACCCACCCCCTAATACAAAATCACGAATCTTTTTTGTAACGGCCAGTTTTAGTTCTGAAACTTTCTCAAAACCTAATTCAGAAGCAATCTTTTCATTCACAGCAACATCTTCTCTGTACCAGGGATAGTTTCGATAATGTGCCCAGAATTTTCCATATTGACCTGTAAAATCTTCGTGATGAAGGTGTAACCAGTCGTAAGTTGGCAACATTCCACTCATAACTTCATGGTCATAAACCACATCGTATGGAATTTCAGCATATGTGAGAGCAAGGGTAACAGCATCGTCCCACGGCTGTTTATTCTTTGGGGAATACACAGCAATTCGAGGCGCCTTATGCAATTCGATAATATCCATATTCACATCAGGCTGCAATATTTGCTGCTTTATAGAAGATGCCTGCACATCAGTAATAACCTGCGATGTAACTCCCCTTATAATACATTCATCCTCAAATAGCTGATGGTATTTAATAAGATAACTACCCCCTCTGTAATTTAATAACCATTCAACTTCAGCACCTTTGTTTAGAATCCAATATGCAACACCATAGGCTTTTAAGTGATTTTTTTGAGTTTCATCCATAGGTATTAATAACCATGCAGCTTTAGCAGATGATATTATACCAACGAAAAGAATGAGTAGTATGATAATAGATTTTTTCAACATAATTCTACAAATATATTCTGAATGTCTTTATCCAATCTTATTTCTTCCCAATTGTTAAGAAAATTGATTGCAGATGCTGTTATTTTTTTATCGAATTTGTAATTTTTAAGCATCCCAAGTCCTGGCAATTCGGTTTTAATAGTTTGGTCGCTAGTGAAACTTTTCTCTGAGAGTTTTTCACCCGGCTTCATTCCAAAATAAACTATCTCAATATCCTTTCCTGATTTTTCTATCATATTTTTAGCGAGATCCACAATTTTCAACGGCTTGTCATACGACACATAAACACCATTGTTTAGACCCTCATTAAGAAGAAAATACAAAAAATCTGCTGCACGTTCACCTGTAACAAACATCCTACTCATATCAGGATGAGTAATTGTTATGGGTTGATTATTTTCAATTTGTTTCTTAAAAATTAAAGTAACGGCACCGTTACTATCAATCACGTTAGGCATTCTTAAACTTATGAACTTTGTAGTTTGTGAGTTTATTTTTTGAAAATACTGTTCAACTAAAAGCTTACAAATACCAACAACAGAAATTGCATTTTGAGCCAGATTTGATGAGGTGAAAAGAAATGATTCTACATTGTACTTCATGCAAAGCTTGGCTAAGAAAACTGTTGCTAAAAAGTTTGTTCTAGTTGCTTTTACAGGGTGTTTCTCTCCTTCCGAAAGACGGGCCATAGCTGCTAAATGAATAATATGATTTGGTTTGTAGTTATTAAATATAGCCTCAAATGATTCAGGTTTTAATAAATCAGCTTTTTCAAAAGTTAACCTATCATTATCTTCATAGCTTCCTGTTGTGTTTATGTAAGTAACAACAATATTGAAATCTGAATATAACAACAATTTACTAACAAAGTATTTGCAAACAAAACCCGTACTTCCTGTGATTAAAATAGTTTGTTGATCGCCTCCAGTTTGATACATTAGTATACAAATAATTTGTTAGTTGTTAGCATTGTATTTAGAGGCTTCAAGTAGAAATTTACGCGCCAAAGGTGCCGACAAAGGATGTAATGTATCCATAGCTTCTGGATGCCATTGAACAGCCATTAAGAACGCATGACCGGTAGTATCAATCCACTCAATCGCTTCTGGAAAATTGTCTTCTGCGAAAGCAGAAATAAGTAGCCCTTCTCCAAGTTTTTCAATCCCCTGGTGATGATTAGTAACCACATCACCTCCCATGTTGCCTTTACAAATATCAAATATGCTGGTATTGTTTACAAGCCTAATGGGATGGTATGCTCTGCTCCAATCCTGATTTCTATGTTTAACGGTTGTATCATAGTCAGTAGGAATATCAATATAAAGAGTTCCTCCTTGCGAGATATTCAAAATCTGTTCTCCTCGGCAAACACCAAAAATAGGCATTTTGCTTGTGATTGCATTCTCAATTAATGCAAATTCAAGGCTGTCACGATATCTGTCAAAGCTCCCACATCGGGCAGTGTCGTTAATCTTGCCATAATTTCCTGGGAAAACATCCTCACCACCGGTAAGCAACAGGCCATTACAAGTTTTTAACAACTTCACTGCTGAATCAATTCCTAAAGGGTAGAGATTATAATATACTATTTGATCATTATGGCGCAATAACCAATTGGCATATTTAGTAGTGCTTTTTTCAGACTTTTCTTTAGAGATTGCAATTTTTATTTGTTGCGAGGTTTCAGTTTCACATGATGTAAAAATAAATGCGGCTGCAATAATAAAACCAGAAGCTAAAATAATTTGTCTTAACATAAGTCAGATTTTAGAATGAAGATGTCAAAATTAGTAATTTGATCGATGTGTTTATTATGATGTGCTAATAAAGCTCTACAATTAATTACTTTTGCATAGCAAAATTTTAGTCAATGTTTATTGTGAGAGTAGTTATAAAAATCTTGATCCTTTCATTTTTGATGATGGCTGTCATTCAGATTAATTCCTGTTCTCAACAAAAGAACACTTTATCATTAAGTCAATTATTTGATAACCGCAGCGGAGCTGAACTTGTCTCTTATGTAAACTATGCTAATGGATTTGATATTTATGAAGTTGATAACATTAAAAAACTCATGATTTATAATCCTCGAAACAATGATGAAGTATTAGCTACATACTTTTTTACAGATTCAACCTACCAGAATAGTTACAAGCCTTCCAATGATTTCTTAATAACTCCATTGGACAGTGTAGCAGTTTTTTCAGCAACTCAACTTAATGCCTTTAGTAAGCTGAATATTCTTGACAGAGTAATTGCCATATCTGAATCAGAATATATTCGTAATCCTACTGTACAAGAGCGATATGAAAGTGGGGAGATTGTGAATTTGGCTGGTAATGGTATTTTCTACCTAGAGAAAACCCTTGAAGTAAATCCGAACATTATTTTTTATTCTCCATACAATATGGCTGAGAAACATCCACTAGCAGCAACCGAAATAACTATGATTCCGTTTTTTGATTTTATGGAATCAAATCCTCTCGGAAGAGCTGAATGGATTAAGTTCACGGCTTTATTTTTTAACAAAGAGGCTCAAGCGAATACAATTTTCGATACGATTGTAAGTAAGTACAATAAGTATAGAGAACTTGCTTTAGCAGCTGAAAGTAAACCTACTGTGTTTTCTGATAAATATTACAGTGGGCAGTGGTTTGTTTCGGGAGGAAAAAGTTATATAGCCCAATTATTTCACGATGCCGGAGCCGATTACTTATGGAAGGATAATCAGAATACCGGAAGTATAAATCTTGATTTCGAAGTCGTCTATAATAAAGCACATAATGCAGATTTTTGGAGAATAGTTGGTACATACACGGATGGGTTTTCGTATGATAAGATGGTTGCCGAAAATGGTCTTTACAATAATTTTAAAGCTTTTACTGATAAAAAAGTAATATTCTGTGACTCTAAAGAATCAAGTTATTTTGAAACTGGCACTCTCGAACCACATCTGTTACTTGCTGATTTGATTCATGCATTTCATCCTGACTTGATTCCTGACTATAATCCTAAATATTATCATCTTTACAACGATTAAATAATAGATGAATTCAAACAAACATAGAAGATTAATATTTGTGATATTACCAATTCTTATTGTAGTGCTATTTCTTATTAATCTTTGGTATGGATCTGTAAATATTAGCTGGATTGAAGTTTGGGAAACATTAATGATGAATGGCAACACTAGTCAGACCTCAAAAATAATTATACTTCAATACAGGTTGCCGCAAGCTATAACTGCTATGGCTGTTGGCATTGGGCTAAGTATTGCTGGATTATTATTGCAAACTACATTTAGCAATCCTTTAGCAGGACCTTCAGTATTGGGCATTAGTGCGGGGGCTAGTCTTGGTGTTGCATTAATGGTTTTGTTGGGCGGAGTAGTAGGAGTGCAACTTAGCAGCATTTCAATGATATTAGGTGATATGGCAATTGTTTTAGCTGCTTTTGCAGGAGCATTGGCCGTACTACTGATTATTATTTTTGTTTCAGGAAAAGTAGGAAATGCAGTAACAATTCTCATAATAGGAATAATGATTGGATATCTTGTTTCAGCAATTGTGGGAACACTTCAGTTTTTTAGTAGTTCAGAAGATTTACATGCATTTATTCTTTGGGGGCTTGGTAGTTTTTCAAAGACCAGCATTACACAATCTCTCATGATATTTATTGTAACATTTGTGGTTTTTGTTGTAACAATGGTATATGTAAAACCTTTAAATGCCTTATTATTAGGCCAACAATATGCAATTAGCTCTGGATTTAGTGTTAGATTACTACAAAGCATATTTATACTAATATCGGGTTTTTTAATTGCGCTAGGGACAGCATTTACAGGTCCAATAGCTTTTGTTGGTTTAGCAGTACCACATATTGCAAGGACTTTTTTCCGTACTTCGAACCACGGAGTTTTGTTGCCTGCAGTTGTTCTAATAGGAGCAGCTCTAACCTTAGGATGTAATTTTATTTCCAAATTACCAGGGTATGATGCATCGCTTCCCATTAATGCTGTAACTTCTATTGTTGGAGCACCAATTGTTATTTGGGTCATAATTAAAGGAAGGAGGATGACTAATGGATAGTTTGAAATTTGAAACCTCTAAAAATTTAATGGATCAGGATGTAAAAGCCAAAGATAATAGCATTCTTAGTATAGAGAACCTCAGCACAGGATATCGTCTTTCACATAGTAGAACAATTTCTTTACATCAAAATTTAAACTTTAAGGTTGGTATTGGTGAACTCATCACATTATTGGGGCCTAATGGAGCCGGTAAGTCTACTTTGCTCAAATCGCTGGTTGGAATAATTCCTGTATTAGATGGTGATATTTATTATAATGGTACAAATCTTAAAAATCTATCACGAAAGGAAATTGCAAGGTTGGTTGCTGTCGTGTTAACCGACAAAATAGATGACAAATATCTTAGTTCATACGATATAGTTGGTACAGGAAGATATCCTTATGGGTCCTTTACCGGCAAGTTAACTGCAGTTGAAAATAAAAAGATAATCAATGCGCTCAATGTTGTTGGAGCTAACGAATTAATATACCGTTATTTCCATAGTTTAAGTGATGGAGAAAAGCAAAAAGTTCTCTTAGCAAGGGCTATTGCTCAGGATACACCAATAATATTACTTGATGAACCTAATGCATTTATTGACTCACCCGGCAGGGTTATAATTATGAATCTCCTGAATGAACTTATTTTAAAGCATAATAAAACAATATTATTAACAACGCATGATACTGAACTTGCACTTAGATATGCAACCAGCTTATGGCTCCTCGGTAAAGAAAATTATTTTAAAGTGGGTACACCCGATAAAATGGCTGAGTCTGGTTTGATTAATCAACTCTTTGACAGAGAAGGAGTCGTCTTTAATAAAGTGAGTAAACGATTTGAAACTAATTGATGAGTGAGAAATTACATGTAATTATTACGTTCCCCTCCTCGGAGGGGCAAGGGGTGAGTCTTTATACTACTTATATTAATAAATGAAAAGAAAAATATTGCCATACAATCGCAAACTTAAACCATTAGCAAAGGCTCTACGAAAAAACATGACCTTTGCAGAGGTTCTGCTTTGGAGTGAGCTTAAACATAAAGGAATGTGTGGCTATGATTTTGATCGTCAGCGACCAATATATAATTACATTGTTGATTTTTATTGCAAGGATTTAATGCTGGCGATAGAGATAGATGGAATTAGTCATTATTCAGAAGAGGCTTTTAAGTCGGATGAAATTAGACAACGCGAAATTGAGGCTTTGGGGGTGAGTTTTCTGCGCTTTGACGATGAAGAAGTAAGAAATGACATGTTGAATGTATTACGTAGTATTGAAGGTTGGATTCTGGATTGGGAAGATGTTAATAAAGATAGGAATTATCCAGGTAGAGAACCCACCCCCAACCCCTCCAAAGAGGGGAGTTAGACATATGACTCGTCCTAAAATAAGTTTACATGTTTATAATTAAATCCTATTATTAATTTACACATACATTTTAGTCCTGTAACTGGTTTACAATAGTACTATTTTTCTTGTAATAATTTTTCCAAAGCCGTTCTGCTTTGAGATTGAGTTTGTGTACCTGATCTGGATAGAAGTTACTAATGCTATTATGAGGTCTGTCCTGATTATAAAGTTTAACCGCAAAATCAAGGACTTCTTTTGCTTCATTAATCGTTTCTATAGAATAATCAGATAAGTATTCATCCTTTAGAATTCCATTTACTCGTTCAGCAATTACATTTTCTAAAGGATCTCCATTCTCAGTCATACTGATTCTGATATTATTGTCCTTCAAAAGTTTCACATAAGTATGAGAACAATATTGTAGGCCACGATCAGAGTGATGAACCAGTTGAACGTGGTTCTTCAGCTCGCCATTTAGGCTTGTAAGAGCCATCTTCAGTGCCTGCATGGTCTCAATACTCTCTAACGATGATGCAACATGATAACCGACAATTTTGCGAGAATATGCATCCGTTATAAGACTGATATATACAAAGCCTTTTTCTATATTCCAATAAGTAATATCACTAACCCATAGCTGGTTAATGGCACTTGGAATAAATTCTCTTATTAGGTTAGGATACTTTCTTAACCAATGGAAAGATTGGGTTGTTTTTATTCTCCGTTTTCGTTTTCTTACTAATAAATAATTAGCAGAAAGCAGGTTAAATAAAGCATCCCTTCCCATTTTTATTTGATGTTCTAGTATAAATGGTTGCAATTTATCATAAAGTTTTCTGGTTCCCATTCTCTTATGAAGCTTACGTATTTTACGGACTTCATTCAGAACTAAACTTTCTTCAATACTTACATCAGAAGCTCTCCAGCTATTCTGATAGTAAGCTTGCCTGGTAATACCAAACCATCCACATAATTTGGCAAGTCCTATGCGTGGATAATTCTCTTTTATTTCTTCAATGGCTTGGTATTGTACTTTTTTCTGATTGAAATATTAAACTCCTTTTCCGCTAAATCAACCATAGTTGAAAAAGCAGCTGCTCTCATTTCTGAATCACTAACTTGCTGCTCTAACTCCGCAATTCTTTTTTTTAATTGTATTGTCTCAAATGAGTCTTCATCAGGTGCAAGTTCTTTCTTTTTCATTAGTAATGGATTTGATACAAAGCTAGTTATTCTTTGTGGAACACTATCATCATAACCTAATTCTCGCATCCAACTTAGTATCTTACCATGCTCTGTTTGTCTTCCAGTATACTTTTCCCATATATCTCTTTTTGTAAGATCAGAATTGAGATAATCAAGTATCATTTTGTGTTTTAGCTCAGTGGTAAAACGAATACTTGGCGATCTGTGATATGAGCTCTTCGTAAATCCTGAGAATAGTTTACTTTTATCTGTCATAATCTTGTTTTTGTGTAAACCTATTTCAGGACGAGACAATATTTTATTAATTGCGATTAGTTTTAAAAAATAGATGAATGAACCGAATATACGAACTATCAAGATTTTGTATTACCCAATCTAGGAAATTGGTTCAGGCACAGTAAATTATTATTAAGTAAAATTAAATGCGGATCTCTTTGGGCATCTTTCACTCCATATCGTGACCGCTTAAATGGGAAAACGCTGCTGTCATATAAATATCCACACTCGGCAAGGATATCAAGTGCCCACCATGTTTCCCTTACTATTGTAAAACTGGGCGCACGATATCCAATCACCTGCTTACCAGTCAAATCTTCGAGATACTTTTTCAGATTATCAATCGTGCTTCTAAAGGTTGATGGTGTATGGGTTAGCAACGATCTATGATCTTCACCATGTGAAGCTATTTCATGTCCATTGTCGGCAATTTTCTTTATCAGCTCAGGAAAATCTCTGGCAACATGACCGACAATAAAGAAAGTTACTTTCACATCTGCATTATCTAAAAGCATTATTAATCGCTCAACATTTTGAACTATCCTGCTTTCCCGCTGATTCCATGTGGATCTTGGAATAGCTTCAGCAAGATTTTCAACCTGATACCAATCCTCCACATCCACAGAAAAACAGTGTTTCACAAATCTGCTTTTACATTATTTAGTATTTTAGAAGTATCTCACACAAAAATGATAAAGTGCACGGGTAGAAATAACTTTCCGTGCACTTTGATCAAGGTTAAGGTAAAATCTATACTATACCTTGGTCCATCATGCTGTTTGCAACTTTTAGGAAACCAGCGATATTTGCACCATTGACGTAATTTCCTGGTGTTCCAAATTGGTCTGAAGCTTCCTTACATGCTGTATGGATATCCCTCATAATGCGCTTAAGATGATTATCAACTTCTTCACGTGTCCATGATAATCTGAGGCTGTTCTGCGACATCTCGAGACCAGAGACAGCTACACCACCAGCGTTGGCAGCTTTGCCAGGTCCATATAAAATACCTGCCTCGACAAATGCATTTACACCATCAGGAACGGTTGGCATGTTTGCACCTTCTGAGACAACATCAACACCATTCTTCAAGAGATTATTGGCATCTTGGAGGTTGATTTCGTTTTGGGTCGCACTTGGGAATGCACAGTTTGCCTGATGATCCCAAATCGGGTTATGACCTAAG
>NYYH01000044.1 GCA_002686705.1 Bacteroidota bacterium | reverse complement strand
ACAAAGCTTACTTTGTGAGTATCTTGTGTAAGTCAATCGAGTTGTCTGCTGAAATGGTGGAAATGGAAATCAAGAAGAATAGATTTTTCAATGAGATAGAAGTTGTTGGGTGAGATGAGAGGATTTGAACCTCCGGCCTCTTCGTCCCGAAGGTAGTGGATAGTTAAATTGAGTTTGTATAAAGATAAATTATTTCAATACTTTATCTAATTTTTTCAACAGCTTAGGATGTGTTGATTTTCCACTCATTTCCAATGAATTCCAATGGTTTCCAAATTTCCAGCTGCGTTTCAGCTGCGCGCAAATAGTTACAGAAGATACATTATTGCTATCATATTGAGGGACAAAGTCCTCCATCTAGATTAATTGCTGCTCCAGTTATATAGGATGCTCGTGCTGAACATAAAAATGCTGCCAAATCAGCATATTCTTCAGCCTCACCCACACGACCCAAGGGAATCGTTTTTCCAAGATCAGAGTATAGTTTTTTAAGATCTCCCCCTTTGCTTCTACGTTCCTACTGTGCACTTTTGATCTTTCCTATACATATGGCGTTAATCCTTATTTTGTCCTTAGCGAATTCATTAGCCATGGATTTTGTTAGATTAAGACCTGCAGCTCGAGAAACACTCGTAGGTAACCTTGAGGATTCTGGAACCTTACCAGCACCAGTCGTAGCATTGACAATAGAACCCCCTCCCTGTTTTCTCATATAGGGGATTACACCTCTGCTCATTCGAACTGCAGCCATCAATATTAAATCAAGATCCTGATACCATAGCTCATCATTCAACTCTTCAAGTCCCTTTGATAATGAACTACCAGCATTGTTGACAAGAATATCAATTCTCCCTAGACGCTTAATTGTCTCTTCGATCAAATTTGAACAATCATCTCTTGAAGAGACATCTGCCTTTATCCCAATAACGTTTCCATCAGTCTCTTCACAAAGGTCCCTTGCAGAGTTCATAAGATTTTCTTCTCTACGTGCACAAATAACCACTTTGGCTCCCTCAAGAGCTAATCTCTTTGCTGTTGATTTTCCAAGACCATCACTGCCTCCTGTAACGATTGCAACCCTTCCAGTAAGATCAAGGTCCATTGTAAAAAAATGAAAGATTTCTTATGTCGCTTGATGAACTGCTAAATTTAGAATTAGTTGAATTGAAGAAAATCAAAATCGCATCCTTTTTCAGCCTGTAAAACATGTTCGAAATATAGTTTAGCATAACCACGAGAAGGAATATTTATTTCGGATTCTATATTGAGTTTTTCTTGACGACGACGTTCTAAGGCTTCATGGGGAACCAATAAATCAAGCTTCCTCTCTTTGACACTTAACTGAATCTCATCTCCATTCCTTACTAATCCTAAAGGTCCTCCGACAGCAGATTCAGGTGAAACGTGAAGAATCACAGTTCCAAAGGCTGTTCCACTCATTCTTGCATCTGAAATCCTCACCATATCTTTTACGCCATTTTTTGATAATTTCTTTGGAATTGGTAAGTAACCAGATTCTGGCATTCCTGAAACACTTTTTGGACCTGCATTTTGTAAAATTAGAAAATCATTCTTGGAAACATTGAGTTCTGGATCATCAATTCTGTTGGATAAATCCTCTAATGAATTAAAAACAATTGCTCTTCCTTTCTTTTCAAATAAGCTCTTATCTGCAGCTGATCTTTTAAGTATTGCTCCACTAGGAGCTAGAGTTCCAAATAGCGCCACTAGACCTCCTTCAGGCTCAATAGGATCATCAAAAGAACTAATTACTGAATGGTCCGTATAATTTTTTTCATCTTTTAATCGTTCTTCAAGAGTTTGTCCAAAAATATTTATACACTCCAAATGAAGGAGAGGCTTGATTTGCCTTAAAACAGCACCTAGACCACCTGCAGAAAAGAAATCTTCCATATAGTGTTGGCCTGTTGGTTTCAGATTGACCAACACTGGAGTAGTATCACTAAGCTTATTGAGAGTTTCTAATGAAACTTTGATTCCTAACCTACCTGCAATTGCAGTGATGTGAATTATCGCATTAGTAGAACCACCTATAGCTAAAACAACTCTAAGTGCATTTTCTACAGATTTTTTAGTTATTAGTTTTAGTGGTGTGATTTGATTTTGTAAAAGTTTAACTGCTATTTCCCCTGTTGCCTCAGCTGCACGTATCCTGTCTGCATGAACTGCAGGTATTGTTGCTGTTCCTGGAAGTGTAATTCCTAAAGTTTCCGCAACACAGGCCATTGTACTTGCAGTACCCATTACTGGACATGTTCCAGCAGTAGTAGCTAACCTATCTTCAATATTATCAATTTGATTTTTTGTAATTTCCCCTGACCTATACAGTCCCCAAAACCTTCTACAATCAGTACAAGCTCCAAGCCGCACTCCTTCATAAGAACCAGTCATCATTGGACCAGCTACCAACTGAACAGTGGGTTTTCCAGCTGATGCTGCACCCATCAGTTGTGCTGGAATTGTTTTGTCACAGCCTCCCATTAAAATGACAGTATCCATGGGTTGTGCTCGAATCATCTCTTCAACATCCATGGACATAAGATTTCTGAACTTCAAACTAGTAGGGCTTAAAAATACTTCACCCAAAGAAATGGTTGGAAATTCAAGTGGCAATCCTCCAGCAGTAAGTACACCACGCTTTACGGCATCAAGAAGTTCTGGGAAATGTCTATGACAGTTATTAAAACCACTGGGAGGATATGAAATTCCAATGACTGGACGGGATAAAATATTTTCTGAATAACCCATAGACTTTGCAAAAGAGTTCCTTAAGTATTTAGAAAAATCTTGATCTCCGTAATTTGTTAAACCTTTTTTAATACCTTGAGACATGTTTTAATTTTTTATCATAAATGTTGATTTAAATAATTTTCTTGAACATTTTCACACCAACTACCTACATTCCAGGCTCCATAAGCCCCCATTCCTCCTCTTGGATCATTTCCAAAATAGACTGGTATATGTATTACAGAAAGACCATTATAAGTTTTAGCTTTATTGAGTACATTTACTAATTCTTCTTTTGATTTACCACCAAAATATGCATTTACACCTGCAACAGATTTTGCCATTTTTACATAATCAACTTTTACAGAATCATTTGTTTTGAAATCATTTCCGTACTGAGCATTTTGAAGAGCACTTATAGCGCCCATTCTTCTGTTATCAAAAATAACTAACATTCCGTTGACTTTGTGTTCAACTGCATCAACAAGTATTTGTGGATTCATAATAAAAGAGCCATCACCGCAAAAACAAATAGCATATTTATTATTATCACTAATTGCATTAGCATTTAATGAACTAGGAGCAAATCCCATATAAGATGCGCCTGAGTCTGTTAGTGTTTGGAAGGGATTATCATCTTCAATTATCTGAAATCCGTTTGCTTGAACATCCCCAGCATCAAAATATTTAACTGCTTTTATAGTATTGGCAAAATCAGCAACTATTTTAATAGCTGCTGGTTGAGTTAATATGTTATCATCCCATATTTCATCATATAGGGTGAGAGGAGAAATTCTATTTTGTTTAAAATCATTCCATTCATTTTTCTTTTTTAAACATGCGATAATCCAAGCATTTTTATTTTTGATTTTATTCAATTTTTTTGATTTTATTTTTTTGATTAAATTTTTTAATATAATACCTATATCACCTGGCAATAATATTGATTTATTGTAATGAGTAATATCATCTAAGTCCCCATTAATATTTATTACATTCTGAACTTTTTCATATCCTGTCCCAGAACAATCTGACTGACATACTGCTCGAGAACCAATAACAATCAACAAGTCTGCATTTGCCATAGCAAAGTTGCCACTTATTGACCCTTTACTACCTCCTACATGCATATTTAAAGAGTGCTTATCTGGAAGTACTCCAGTGGAACCAGGTGAAAGCACAACAGGGATATCACATAACTCCGCAAATAATTTTAGAACTTCTGAAAATTTTCTAGAACCTCCTCCAGCTTTAATTATAATCTTTTCAGAATTTTGTATTAGATCAATTGTTTCATTAATATGAATTTCGTCAGCTACAGTAGTTTTTGGTATTTGTTGACAAACCGGTAAAGCGTCTAAGTTTAAGGAGTCAATTCTTATTGGTTGTGTGTTAATAGGTAATAAAATATAAAATGGACCGGATTTGTATGGATGATTTATTCTGAGCGATCCACGCTTCAAAGCAGCTTTTAAAGCTGAAGGAGTATGTAAAACATAAGATTGTCCCATCAAAGCAGTTAAACGACCAAACAATTCCTGTTCAGGCTTAGGAACTTGTTGCATATTATAGCCTTCACCATAAGTTGTTTCATCGCCATATATATGATAAACACCTACTCCATTGGATGCACTTGTGAGAGAACCAGCAAATGCTTGCATAGCACCAGGTCCAATTGATGTAATCAATGCAGCTCTTTCGTCATATTGCCATCTTAAAGTTGTTGCAGCATGTGCCATTGCAATTTCGTTACGAAAATTGAATGTTGATGTAACACCTGCTTCATCATATATTCTTAATACTTCACCAAGATCGGTTGAACCGTGTCCAAAGATTACAAGATATTTACAAACATTTTGCTTGAGCAAACCTAAGACAATTCCTTCTGAAAGACTACAACTTATTTTGGGTGAGATTTTTTTGTTTTCGAGTGCAGATAATAATCCTCCTGACTCAGCAATACATCTTGCACGTTCAATGATTTTATTTTTTTCTAAATTCATAATTTTTCTTAAAAAATAATTTTGTCATGAAAATTTAACCTTTTACAGCCCCCATAGTCATTCCTTTAATAAAATATCTTTGAAAAAATAGGAATACAATCAAAGTCGGCAAACTTGCAATAATTGAAAGTGCTCCTTGAATTCCCCAAGCAACGGAATATTGACCTTTCATTGATACTAATCCTAACATAATTGTCCTCTTATCATCACTTTGTGTAAAAATTAGTGGCCATAAAAAATCATTCCATATCCATGTGAATTGTAGTGTACCTAAAACTGCTAATGCAGGAATACAAATAGGTATAAATATTTTAATCAGTATCTGCCATTCATTTGCACCATCTACTCTAGCTGATTGATATAATTCTTTTGGAATAGTCGTGAAAAAGTTTCTAAGCATAAGTGTACATATTGGAATTCCCATTGCTATGTGAACTATTATCATTGGCCATAAAGTATCTAAGAGGTTCATCCAATTAAATAATCTGAATAATGGAACCAGAATTACCTGTGGTGGGAAAAACATTCCTGAAACAATAATTAAAAATATTGTATTACTACCGCGGAATGGCATATTTGCAAAAACATATCCAGATAATGTACCTAAACATATTGAGCCTATTGTTGCCGGTATCGTCACATAAATAGTATTTATAAAATATTGATGAACGGCTGGATCAGATAGAATTTTTATATAATTTTCAAGATATATTTTTGTTGGTATCGTCCATAATAATCCAAAAGCGATTTCGCGTTTTGTCTTTAAAGATGATAAAATAACACCTATAGTTGGTGCAACAAATATTGCCGCTAAAATAATTAGAGTAATAAAAATAATTGTCAACCATAATTTATTTATAGAAGAGTTATAAATTGATGTATTAAGATCAATCATATATTTCTTCTAACTTTCTTAATTGTTTAAAATAAATACCAATTATAGCAACTGCAATTATAAATAGTACTACTGAAATTGCACTTCCATAACCCATTCTATATTTTCTAAATGATTCATTATACATATGCATAGCAAGAGTATCCGAACTATGAAAAGGTCCTCCTTCTGTCATAATGTAAAGTATATCGAATCCTTTTAATGAATTTATCATGCTTAAAGCAATTACAATTATTGTAGCTGGAATCAATAATGGAACCACAATATAAATAGTTTGCTGAAAAATATTAGCACCTTCAATTTGAGAAGCCTCTAATAGATTTTTTGGAATAGAAGTCAAGCCCGCCAAATAAATGATCATTGAAATAGCTGTTTGTTGCCAAGACCAAGAAATAATAACTGAGTATAATGAGGTTTCTGGTTTTGCTAACCAAGCATATTCAAAATTGTTCTCACTTAAATAGTTTATAGCTGTATTTAAAAGCCCCCATTCCTGTTGATAAATCCATATCCATATTTGACCGACGACTACAGCTGAAAGACAAATAGGTAAATAAAATATAGATTTAAAAATATTTGTCCCACGAACTTTACTATCTATAAGTAGGGCAAGCCATAGACCCAAAATTGTAGGTATTATTATTGCTGATAAAAGCCAAATAATAGTATTTATAATTGCATTTTGAAAAAGATTATCCGATGCAATTCTAGTATAATTTTCAAAACCTATAAAATTATAGTCAAAATTAAAACCGTTCCAATCAGTAAAGCTATAATAAAATGAATTTAATAGTGGGAACAGAACAAATACACTGAAAACAAAAAGAGGAGGTGATAAAAATAATACTCGCCAATATATTTTATTTTTCATAAAAATAAACGCCGCCAAAATAATGACGGCGCTTAGTAAAAGTTATTGATTAATTTTTAAATTCTCTAGAAGCATTTCTTTGTGCATTTGATAGTATTGATACATAATCAGCTGGATTATCCATAAACTCAGTAAACATAGATAGTCCAACTTCTGCAACTGGTGGAGGTGTCGCTAAATCATAATTGAATGCATATACTTCTGCATTTGCAACAGTTCTTAATGCTCTTTGCATTACCGAATTGTATTTTGTTGGATCTACTTTTGTGTTCGCAGATAGTGCGCCTTGACCATCTGTCCATTGTGCTTGGACATCAGGATTTGACATCATAAAAGATAGGAATTTCTTTGCACCACTTGGATTTTTTGCATTTGCAGAAACCACTAAGCCATCAACTGGACCCACTACAGCATTTGGAATGCCTGTTGACATAATGGGGAATGGAAAAAAATCATAGTCAACTCCTGGCTTTAAGTCCATTCCATTCCAATATCCAGTAATCCATGTGCCCATTAAAGTCATCCCAGCTTTTCCCCTGGCAACTTTATCTGAAGCATCTGTCCATGTATCTGCATTGGAATTATTTGTAAAATACCCTTTATCTACTAAATCTTTCCATATGGACATTGCATGTTTAACAGCATAATCATCGTAAGCTGCTTTACCAGTCATTAAATTGTTCCTGTAATCAGGACCTACTGTTCTTAGAATTAGATAATCGAACCAAAATTGAGCAGGCCATCTGTTTTTTGAACCAAGTGCAATTGGAGTAATGCCTTTGCTTTTCAACTTTGCACAAAGACTTAAAAATTCATCCCAATTATTTGGCATTTTACTAATGCCAGCATCTCTAAAAACACTTTTGTTATAAAACATTCCAGAATAATGATAATTAAGAGGCACAAGATATCGGTTTCCATTATACATAGTAGCTGAATTAGCTACTGATTTAGCAACAACCCTATCAAGACCGCTACTATTCCACATATCATCTATAGGCAATAAACTATTTGAATCAACTATGAACTGAACTCTTGCTCCTGCCCAATAACTGAATACATCAGGGAGATTTTTACCGGCAGCTCTTACTAAAATATCTGTTTTAAAGTCTTCATGACCAACAGGACTATCTTTCATCTTAATACCTGAACTAGCTTCAAATTTCTTAACACCTTTCATGAAATTTGCTTTTCCTAATTCACCTGAAAAATAATGACTTATAGTCACTTCACCGCCAGCCGATAAAATTTGAACAGAAAACAAAAATATAATATTTAACATAATTAACAATTTTTTTGTCAAATTAAACATACTTACTCCTATAACGAGTTTAAAAAAATAACATGCCAACGAGAGCAGCTGACATCAGTATATTCGTTTAATATCTGATATTCTACAATAGGTCAACTTTTTTTTGAGTTTTTGTTTATTTTATTGTAATATTGTAATTTTGTTGAGCTATTTGATACAAATGACAGAAATCAAAACATTATCTAAAGGGCTAAAGGCTCTTAAAATCATCTCGGAGTCTGATATAGGTATTGGAACTACAGAGCTATCCAATTGTTTAAGTACTGACAAATCTAGTGCTTCAAGGATTATAAAGACCTTAGAGAAACAAGAATTTATTCGAAAAAAAAATGATTCAAGAAAATATGTGATTGGTTCAAAGTTATTTTCTTTAACAAATCTAACAAGGATAGTTTTTGATTTATCACAATTTTCAAAAGCTTCACTGATTGACCTAGTAAATAAAACCGGAGAATGTGCACATATAGCAGTTCTTTGTGAACAAAGAGCTTTATACTTTGATAAGCATGATACTAATTTAAGTCTAAAAGTTGATCATCCTATTGGTACTTTAGCACCTCTACATTCTACTGCTCTTGGAAAAATTCTAATTACATATAATCATATAAATTTATATGATTATTATTCAAAAAATAAGAATTTAACAAAGGATATTACTGTACTATCCTCTGAAATTGAACAAGTTAAGACACATGGTTACAGCATTGATGATGAAGAATATGAAGAGGGAATTCGATGCATTGCAGCACCTATTTACCATATCTATCAAGACAGAGTTTCAGCAATTGGTATTTCTGGTCCAACGAAAAGAATTAAACATGATAAGATCAATTATCTTTCTGATATCATAGTAAATATAGCCAAAGATATAAGTTTAAATTTAAAGAGTATATATGAAAAAAATTTATAAAGAACCACTTAAAGTTGGAATTATTGGTACCGGGAGAATATCTGACCTGCACATAATTGAATACATTAATAATCCTTCTACAGATATAATTGCTGTTTGTGATTCTAATATCAAACGAGCCAATCAAAAGATAATTGACTGGAATTTATCAAATATAAATGTTTTTGAAGATTATAAAGATATGTTGAAAATGGATGAGATAGATTTAGTTGAGATATTAGTTCCTCATCATTTGCATCTTAATGTAGCTCTCGAAGCTATTTTACGAAAAAAAGCGATAAGCCTTCAAAAACCTATGTGTCTAAACACTACTGAAGCATCAATGTTAATCTCAGAAGCAAATAATGCTAATGTATCTTTAAAGATTTTTGAAAATTTTATATTTTATCCTCCTGTAATAAAAGCTAAAAAACTAATAGATGATGGAGAAATAGGAAGACCACTCTCTATAAGGATAAAAAGTAATCCTGGTTTTAGCTCTACAGCTTGGGATGTTCCTCAAGACGCTTCTGATTGGAGGCAAAGAACAGTTGAGACAGGGGGAGGCCCATTGGTTTTTGATGATGGGCACCATAAATTTGCCTTGGCTTGGTATTTTATGGGTCAAGCTGAAGAGATTCACGCATGGATTAGTCACACAAAAGCTTCAGAAAACTTTTTATTCGATGCTCCTGCTATTATAAGTTTTAAATTTTCTGAAAATAGAATTGGTAATCTTGAGATAGTATATTCACCAAACCTTGAAATAATGACAAAACATTATGCTCAGGATGATAGAGTGGAAATAACTGGAACTGATGGAGTTTTATGGATTAACCATGGTCATGGATCACTTGGTACTACCCCATCTTTAGTTCTTTATAAAAATGGAACATATATAAATTACAATAATGTTCCTTCAGGCTGGGAAAACAGTTTCATAAATTCAACAAAACATTATATTGATTGTTTACTAACCGGCAAAACACCTATGCTAACTGGGGAACAGGGAAAAGAGATTTTACAAATGTCACTAGCTGCTGAAATCTCATCAAATGAAGGTCGATCAATAAAAATTACAGACGATAGGCTAAGTTAATAAGAGAAAATTAAACTATAGAATTCTTATTCCTTACATTTTTTTTATTTATATATATTCCTTCCACTCCTCTCTTGCCTTCTTTATTCCTAAACCTTTGCATCTGTATGCAATATGAGCAGGAATGTTTGCATTGCAATCAGGGCACATCGCTAATTCTGTAATTGTATTTGGATGTATTGGGCTGATATGAGCAATAACAGGCTGGTTCCTGCTGTTGCATGCTGGGCAGATGAATTTTTCAGTTGGCATATACACCTCATTTCAGAATCGCTTATCCACATCTATCACATGTGCTTGAAGTGCTTCAAGGTATATTGCCCCTTTGCGATAAAAGATGGCTCGGTAGAGAATTTCTGGGATTCTCTTCAAAAAGACTAATTTCGATAAAAAATGATGAAATGACTCTGCGGAACGCATTCTGTCTTCGAGTTACTCAGAAGTGGATGAGATACTCTTGGGTTCAGGGAGGGGTGGTTTTTGTGTTAGTAAAAGAGTACTGAATTAAGACTATCCCAGAACAAACTCACAGAGTTATGCCTCCAGAGGTATTTGCCTGAGATGAGATTTTCTTGGAGTTGATGAAATCCTTCAATCCCGATCTGGTGTTAAGAAATATGAAATTAACTTAAAATACGGAATCATTCCCAATTACCATTAACCTTTTTCCCAAGTATATTATCTGAACTATCAAATGCTGTTCCTTCCCAGAAAACACCTTTCTTCCATTCACCATCATATTTTTCACCATTTCTTTCTATCCGAATCCCAATACCATGAGGAAGACCATTTTTGAAATTCCCAACATATCTTTTTAAATCATCAGGTGTAATTATCATCCCCTTACCATGTGGTTTGTCATTGAAGATTTCTCCAACGTACTTTTCATCTTTCTCATCATCTCCTTTTTTTGACCACATCAACTTACCCTTATATATAAAACTGTAGAGTACACCTTCATTATCTTTGATAGTTACGATGTTATTTTGTTCATTTACACTTAATAATTTATCTACCAAAGTAAAAATAGAATTTCTTAGTTGTTTTGTTTTACAACCTTCACAAAAGTCTTCTTCAACTCTTTTTTGATCTAAATCTGTCCAAGTCAATGAAATTTGAGTATCACCTTCCTCTGCAATTAGCTTAAGTTGAAATGCGTTTTCTATTTGTAACATTTCTTGAATCATCATTATGCATTGGTCTTCAGTACATTCATCATAATCTAATTCTTGAAATGCCTTTTCTTGTGCCTCTTCAAATAATTGTTTAGGCACAACCGCAAAAAAGTCATCTAATTTAGATTCTAGTGTTTTCTCAAGAATCTTTATCCTTGTTTCACTTATTTCCCCAAGACTCCCAGTTGGAACAATAATTGTCTGAGGTTTTTCTGATTGACCAAAAATAGATACAGAAAGACAAATTAATAAAAGGAATACAGTGAATGTAAATTTCATTGAAAGACTGTTTTTGGAATTTTNCATCAAACCTAACCTACCCCAATCCCNGAAACCCTTCAAGTTCCTCCAANCCCCANTATCAACACCCCTCATCCGCAAAACCCCACGAATCTCCGTAAGATTCCAATAAATCCTCCGATAAACCTATTTCTCCCTCTTCTTCACCCGTACTTGATCTTCTGTTTGTAGATTTCCTAAAAATCTTTAGACCTCAAAAATAGGAGAGTATCTTAAAACAGACACAACAGAGGAGAGACATCAGAACTCCAACTGTTTGACAGAAAAGGTATCTCCTCTATTTCATGACCGCTTATCCAAACCTATCCTATGTGCTTGAAATGCTTCAAGTCATGTTGACCCCCCCCCCTCTTCTTTTCTGTTATATGAGATTTTTTAGGAAAATGGAACTGTGGAAGGGAAAATTGAAGAGCAAGTTAGGGCATGTCAGTAACTATAGAAGAAACGAAATCAAATTCTCTGATGGTCCTTCTTATCACATTCATTCTCATGTTGTGTATCTATGTGAAAATGATTCTGTCTCGTCTGATGAAATTGAGAATAATCTTCATGATCTTTGGAATGAAGCTTGTAGAAGAAATCGGTTTCGTTGGTCTAAAAGAGGAGTGGGGGTAAATGTCATGGAAGGAGAGAATGTTGGGATCTATGGGTTAAAGAAAGAGCATACTTTTGAGGGTTTTGAAAATGTGAAGAAAATTCTNANAGAATCAAAAAAGAGNACGAAGAGGAAATTTAAAGAAAAAAATTCTTATTCTTAAAGATTTAGAGNGNAATATATTTTTCCTATTCAATGGGCTAAAANTTAAATTTTTNGATGACAAAAAAATAGAATGATAAATGACTATAATAAATTAATGNTCGGGNAANATTATTTAGTTTAATTTTCTTTTTAAATTTTTATAGTTTTCTTGGATTAAATTAACTAAATCNTTAGTATTACAATTTTCACAAAAATCTGAAGTATTAATTTTTCTGTCTAAATCAATGTAATTTAGGGATATTTGAGTATTTTCGTTTTCGCGGATCAATTGTAATTGAAACATATTTTCTACTTGTAAGATCTCTTGAATTAATTTTATGCATTGATCCTCAGTGCATTGTTCATAATCAAGTTCTTCAAATGCTCTATTTTCCGCTTTTTCGTATTCTTCTTGTGAAACAACATTAAAATCTTGAGTGATTACATCAAANAGTTCATTGTAAATAATCGTTTTTTGNGTAACAGTAATGGTNCCAAGTGTTACTATTGGAAGAACTACTGCATTTGNTTCAAAATAATCTAAATTATTATTATTTTTTTCTTTAGAGGCTAATTTATAATCAATAAGTGAGATTTTGTTTTTAAAATCCATNAAGATTTTATTTTTACTTCGTTTAAGAATAATCTCATCTAATTTTTTTTCATCATATACAAATTGCTTCACTTCGTTAATATTATTTAAATTTGACTCTCCATAGCCAATTAACCAGCAATAACCTCCATAAAAAATAATTGTAGAATAACAGAGAATCCTATCAGCATTATTAGAAAATATTACTTCTCCTATTTTTTTATTGTCTTTATTTTTAGTATTTCCAGTTTTAAGGATATCATATTTTCTTGCACAAGATGAAAAAAATAAAAATGTTATTAGTATGATACAATTTTTTATAAAATATTTATTCATAATAGTGATTTAAATTTTTTATTATATTCCTCTATTTCTTCATCATCTAATTCCCTCAACATATCTTGATATTGCTCTATAAGATCGCTTTGGCGGGAACTATACTTCAATCTATTTGTTGTTGCAAGATCGTCATTTAATAGATCAAACATGAATATTCCAGCAAAAAAATCAGCAACCTCCAATGGGTGTATTTCTGCTTCAGCACCAATATAAAAAATGCCAAATTTGCCACCTACGCCCCAATAATCTCTATATTCTTGATGTATTTTATCCGATGGCTGAGCTAAAAATTCATTAGAAAGTGTTGAATCAAAACCTCCTGTTCCTACCCTTGCACCTGCAACTGTTGATATTCCAACAGGTCCTAATCCATATTCAAAACTTGTTTCGGCTCTATATCCAATTTGTTTCTTCTGATAATATCCTCCCCCTAATGTGCCTCCAGCAAAAACTTTTGCCTGAACTGCTCTTGTTGCCCAAAAACCTACACCCAATTGTGGGCCAACATTAACTTCTATTGAAACTATATCAATAAGATCAAAAAATCTATCAGGTATATACCATATGATCTTTTCAAAGATTCCAGATTNTTCATCATATGAACGATAACCTTTGTTAAATCCTAAAAACTCATTTCGTTCCAATGATGATTTTTGAGCATCGGAAACATTGTTAAATACTTTTTTCTTTAGAATTCCTAAATCTTCATCTTTTGGGTGAAGGTCCTCTAACATTAAAATAATTTTTACTGCTTCAGCCTTTTTGCCTTCTTCATCAAGTTTTTCAGCTTCGCTATAAAGATCCTTTGCATTTCCATTTAAAGCAGAAACACTTATAGACTTTGAACAACTACAGAAAATTAGAGCAAATATTGATATTGCAATTAAATTAATTTTGATCATAAATTATCTCCAATGATTAAGGATATTAGTGAAATTTTTTAGTAAATACTTACCTCAAAACTAAGAATATATTACTAACTTCAATTTTTCCCCCAAATCTTCCATAAGTGATACTCTGAGATTCATGACCGAGTAATTCTGAAGCCACTTGCTCATTGACTCCTGCTTGTTTCAACTCATTCGCAAAAGAATGTCTCAGGGAGTGAAAACTCTTCTTGCTTGTCTTGACTCCAATCTCAGGAAGCCATTTGACATTGAAAAATCTGCTTACAATTTTAATATACCCATCTGATCACAGTTTCAAGTGTGAGAAAAGTCGTTGAATTTTTTTTATTTTATTCTTTCATGAATATGAATTATTACATGACCGCTTATCCAAACCTATATCATGTGCTTGAAGTGCTTCAAGTCATATTGCCCCCTATGCGATAAAAGATGGATCGGTTGAGAATTTCTGGGATTCTTTTCTAAAAGACTGATTTCGATAAAAACTACGTAACGCATTCTGTCTTCGAGTTCCTCAGAAGTGGATGAGAGAATCTTGGGTTCAGGGAGCGGTGGTTTTTGAGTGAAGAGAAGAGTGCTGAGTTAAAACTCTCTCAGACCAAACTTAGAGAGTTATGCCTCCAGAG
>NYYH01000043.1 GCA_002686705.1 Bacteroidota bacterium | reverse complement strand
ATCAAACGGATTTAAAACAAAGACAGAAGCCGAAGCTTCTAGAAAACAAGTGATTGAATCTTATAGTTCCACAAACTTTAAAATTCATGAATTAAATTGGTAGTAACTAATTTAATTAAAAGACAACAAATTATTGACGAAAATTTACTTGACAATTTTTTTGCATTGGAGTATCTTTACAAATTAGTGATAACAATATATTAAACAGATGAAATACCCATGAGCTAAAAATAGCACACCAACCGAGAATGAATATTGTGGGTAACTTTGTGACATTGTCTCATAAAGTTAACATAAAATGGAAAAAGAAGAAATTTCATTCGTACAGGTTGTAAAAGTTGGCTGCGGTATAGATGTTCATAAAGATCTTATCACGGCCACAATACGAAAAAGCAATGATAAACTGGAGACCAGGGAGTTCAATGCTTACACAAGTTCTTTGAAAAGTTTGAGAGATTGGTGCAAAAAAGAAAAAGTCACACATGTAGCAATGGAAAGTACTGGTGTTTACTGGAAGCCTGTTTTTAATGTTTTAGAAACAGATTTAGAAGTAATCCTAGTCAATGCCCGACATGTTAAGAATGTACCCGGGCATAAAACTGACAAGAAAGACAGCCGATGGCTTAGCAAGCTATTATTAAGCGGTTTACTTAAGGGCAGTTTTATACCTCCTGTTGAGATTAGAGAACTTCGCGATTTGGTACGTTACAAGAGAAAAGTTGTAGCACAAGCTTCAAGTGAGAAGAACCGCATTATTAAAATACTTGAAGATGCTAACATAAAATTGTCTAGTGTATTAACTAATGTCAACGGTGTTGTTGGAGCTAAAATCATCAATAGTATTATTGCAGGAAAAACAGATATTGATGAACTAATGAAGTTTTATCATGGAAAGATAAAAGTTAGCAGAAAAGAATTCCGCCTTGCATTGGAAGGCAGAATAACCAAACATCACCGTTTTATGCTTCAATTACATAAAGACAGCATTGCAGACAAAGAGCGGCTTATAGAGCGTATTGAATCGGAAATCGATGAAGCTACAAAAGCCTACCAGGTTGAAGTTGATTTTTTACAAACCATCGATGGGGTAGGAAAAGCAAGTGCTATTAGCATTATTAGTGAGATTGGTGTTGATATGACAAGATTTCCTGATGAAACACATTTAAGCAGTTGGGCTGGAGTGAGTCCTGGTAACAATGAAACAGGTGGAAAAAAAAAGTAGCAAGGACAGTTCACGGAAACAAATACTTGCAAAGCACGCTGGTTGAATGTGGTTGGGCGGCAACCAGAAAAAAAGACGGTTTTTTAAAACGCAAATATGAGGGTCTAGTTACAAGACGTGGTAAAAAGAAAGCACTTGTTGCCGTGGGGCACAAAATAATTATTGCTGCATATCATGTCATAAAAAACAAAGAGCCATATAAAGAACCAAAACTGCACAACAACACTAAGCGTAAAAAGAAACAAATCAAGAATTACTTAAATAAGTTAAAAGATCTTGGTTATGACTTTAGCGCAGAAGATAATTTAATAAAAGGTCGTTTTTTTACTGAGAAGCCTAGCATCTCGCAGATGAAATTGACTTAGTCAGAAGAAATCTGGCACTCAAGTTTAAGCACCAACCGTTGTTACCATTTCTTTTTTTAAGAAGGGAGTACGCACATGAAAATTTAATCTCTTAAACTTGATTTTTTAATTAATTGAAATTAAAACATTTAACGAATTATATACACATGAAAAAGGATATAATTATAGCTGGAGTTGGTGGACAAGGAATATTAACTATCGCAACTGTGATTGGCACTGCAGCATTAATGGAAGGGTTACAATTAAAACAGGCTGAAGTACATGGCATGAGTCAGCGAGGTGGAGACATACAATCAAATCTTCGCATTTCATCCAAGCCAATCGCATCAGATCTTATTCCAGAAGGCAAAGTCGATTTGATAATTTCAGTTGAGCCAATGGAATCGCTCAGATATGTTAACATGCTTAATAAAAATGAAGGGCGATTGGTTACAAGTATAAATCCTGTTATTAACACACTAAACTATCCTCCGATTGAAGATATCCTTAAAGCAGTATGGGATGTACCAAGAAATGTTACTATTGATGCCGAAAAAGTTGCCAAGGAAAAGGGCACAATAAAAGCTGCAAATATTGTTGTTCTTGGAGCTGCTTCACCATATCTGGGAATAAAATTCGAATCATTAGAAAAAGCAATAGAATCAATTTTTGCAAAAAAAGGTAAGGACATTATAAACCTCAATCTAAAAGCTTTATCGGCCGGCAAAAACTATGCTGATAAGAGGACTTAAGATTTGAATCAGATAATTGGCTGAATATGATGAGCTTGTCTAAAGTTAACTCGCATTCTAATGTTTAGAGTGCATTCACACCTCCCTAAAATGATGTTAGGCCTGCAACCTGTACCGTTGGCAAATCCCGAGGCATTACTACCTCACCAACATNACNGTNCCCNNNTTAACTTCAGNNGCNGNAGTTGNTGGGANAAAAGTGNTGTANGCAATNTTATANACNTANGNNCCNGGTTGGCANAGCTCACCATTGTACGTTCCATCCCAACCCNGGGNTATATCGTTTGTTTGATAGATCATNGCNCCCCANCNATTAAANATTGATAATGANAAATGNTCTANNNCTTCNNTANNTGTAACNGGTTTAAATTCATCATTTAANCCNTCTCCATTNGGNGTNAANGCATTNGGGAAGTATATCTTGATNAGNTCAGGTGNTGTTGAAAATANNACATANGAAGAGTCNANTCCAATACATCCTTCAGGTGATTCNACTTCNGNAGAATACCANCCTTTTNCTTCNACCCANATNATNTGTGTTGTATCNCCTGTATTCCATAAATAATGTATAAATCCTGCTCCTGCATCAAGGTCCATTGGATCATCGGTGAATATTGTGTCTTGTACTGCGAATTCAGGGAATGGGGTTGGATATATGAACACATCAACAATTGCATCTGAACTGCAGTTTGCAGTATCTGTAACTGTTACTGAATATGTTCCTGATTGGTTTAGTTGTGCGTTACCTATTTCAATAAACTTAGCTGTGCTGGTATCTCCATTAGGATAGTTCCATAAATGAGAAACAGGCCCGTTACTCGACCACAGGTTTGGATACAACATTATTGTTTCTCCCTGACATGCTTCAGCAATACTGGCAAGTGTAAAATATACTTCATCATAAATTCTAACTTCTCCAACCATGTAATCTACAGGAATTGCAAGTCCTGTGGAATTTAAAAATATACTTGCTCCCGGCGTGCCATCCCACTCAATCAGACTTCCTCCCGGATCGGCGGTTTGAAACACAAGGTCTGCCAGTATAGTATTCTCAGGTAGGGTTATAGCTGATGATGCCCAGATGAGTTCTATTCTTCCTTCTATTGGAAACAAGAACACTTCTAATGAATCCTCCAACAATGGGTGAGCATTGGCAAACCCCATACAGGTTAATGTACTTACATCAAATAATAATGATGTATTAAAACTGGCAACATCATTAAAATTAGTTACTGTTAATGGTACATACGCTGAAATGCCCGGGCAAACTTCATCATCACCGGCAACAGCCTTTAGACTAACAATAAAATCTTCCGTTACTTCTACAATGAAGGTTGTATCGCATCCAAATTCATCCATAACGATACAAGTGTAGAAGCCAGCTAACAGGTTTGAAAACAGTCCATCATTAATTTGAAAAGTAATGCCATCATTGTTTGAGTAGAACAAAGTATCGCCATTACCCAGTGCAATAATATTGATAGCACCGTTATTTTGGCCTACTGTAGCAGGAGTTATTTGAACATCAGTGATTTGAGGCCCTTGAGTATTTTCAATAATAATAGGATTGTTATCATAAGCATCTTCACACATTGTAGAATCGTGAACTCTTACAGCATAAGTTCCTGATGATAATCCTGTAAAAACTCCAAGATTTTGAACGTAGTTAGTCCCATTATCAATTGAATAATACAACATATCTCCTAAACCTGAGGTGGCTGTAACGATAATGCTACCATCCTGCTGATCGCAGTGTTCATTAGTATAACTTACACTTGCAACCAATACATCACCAGCATCAATTATTGAAAACGGGCTAAATTCTGTTGTGCAATTATTACCATCAGTAACTTGCAGTGTATAGTTGCCAACAGATAAATTATACAAATCAAGAGTGTTAGCGATAGGGTTTCCCAAATCATCAACCCATTGATATGAGTATGGAGGTATTCCACTAATTATCAGATCCCGGATTGCACCCGTGCTGCCACCACATGTTGTTGGACTGATTATAAGGTTTGCTGTATCTGCAATTGCTGCCGCATATTTTCCAATATGTATGGAATCGTACTCAAAGCATCCTGCATCACTGGTTACCTTTACCCAGTACCATCCGGTATCGGAGACTATAATCTGGCTTATTCCAAATTGCCCTGTACTCCATTGGTAGAAATGAGGGCCACATTCGGCATCCAGAACAATATCCCGGCTATAACAAATTGTAGTATCCAGACCTAAATCTGGCTCAGGTGAATATTCAACTTCCACCTCTCTCGAAGTTTCTTCTATTCTGCCACTTGGGTAGACAACACGTACCCAAACTTCGTAGTTACCTCCATCAGTAAACACATGTGTAGGATTGGATGTAAAAGAAGTGTTATTTGTGCCTGAGGCGGGATCACCAAAATTCCATTGGAAAGATACAGGTTCGGGGAAGAACCAGGGATCGAAGGAAAAAGTATCGCTTTCGCATATGCCATCAAAATCAAATCTAAAAAGAAAATCGGTTGCGAAGTTTACAAATGCTCTTACAACATCTCCGTTATTGATAAATAATACGTTCTCCTGGTAATTACACTCTAAACCCGGCTTACCGGGGTTGTTAATTACACTTACTGTATTATCTTCTGGTCCAGGAATACTATTAGAGAAGCAATATATACGACCATTTGATGCCAGTTGTAGGTTAAAGCCAATTGGTTCGCCAATCTTAACTGCAGATTGTTTTAACAAATCTTTATCCTCAATATACTGCATATCGAATTNATATATGTGTGTACTATCCGCAGCTTGTAAATGGCCAGCCACGTACATATATTTTGAGTCGGGTGAGAATTCACCATTCATTGTTTGGTAAGGTGGAGGATTATTAGGGAAAAGTTCAATTAGTTGAAAAGAATACAAAAACTCAATTTCACCAGTATTATTATTGAATTTACATATTTCAATATCTTGAAAGTAACCAGTAGCATAGTTGTAAAAGAATACCAGGTATTTTTTATCATAAGTAAATTTCATATACCCGTAGTTAGCATTGGGGAGATACCTATTTGGTGCATCACTTAATACAGGGCTGGGATTAACTCCTACAGATGTAACTTTGTAAGCGGCATATTGGTGCTCCTTGTATTTTCTCATTACTATCCAGTAACCTGTTTTATCTTTAAAATAAGATGCATTTAATTGCTCTGATGCATCCCATGCACCGGGCAAAGTATCAGTATTTAGAATTCCACCCAATCCATCGTTAAGCGACATATCAATTGTATGGTAAAAATTTAGTGGTTGATTATATTGTTGGATAAACGTATTAGCTGTGAAAACATAGAATAAACTATCAGAACCGGGTTTAGGAATGCAAAGCGCAGCTTGAACTCCTTGATTATAATCAGGACCAGCATAGCTGTTTTCCATTATTTCATGATTTTTATTATAAACATTTTTGCCATCAGAGTAGAAAAGCAGGTTGCCATTTGTATCACACATGGAAGAAGTATCTCCCAAAGGTGTACCAGTTATAGGGCAAGGATAACCTTCAACCGGTTCGCCGGAATTAAAATCAACACCAACATTCCTGGCAAAAAACCATTGGTTTGTTCGTTTATTGGGCTGGGAGAATGAGTTAATTTGTACTAATAAAATGCATGATAATACTATCCAATTAATGTGCAGTTCATTTCTTAAATGTATTTTAAAAATCATTTTATTTTGTCATATTTCCTTTTGAAATTTTTCTATTCTAACATCAATTATTTAACTGGTACTCCATTTGATATTGTAGAAATTGATGCAACTCCATAGGTTT
>NYYH01000042.1 GCA_002686705.1 Bacteroidota bacterium | reverse complement strand
TTAAGGATATGTTGAAACATTCTACTGAATTTAAAGTTTTTCATGTGTATATAATTCGTTAAATGTTTTAATTTCAATTAATTAAAAAATCAAGTTTAAGAGATTAAATTTTCATGTGCGTACTCCCTTCTTAAAAAAAGAAATGGTAACAACGGTTGGTGCTTAAACTTGAGTGCCAGATTTCTTCTGACTAAGTCAATTTCATCTGCGAGATGCTAGGCTTCTCAGTAAAAAAACGACCTTTTATTAAATTATCTTCTGCGCTAAAGTCATAACCAAGATCTTTTAACTTATTTAAGTAATTCTTGATTTGTTTCTTTTTACGCTTAGTGTTGTTGTGCAGTTTTGGTTCTTTATATGGCTCTTTGTTTTTTATGACATGATATGCAGCAATAATTATTTTGTGCCCCACGGCAACAAGTGCTTTCTTTTTACCACGTCTTGTAACTAGACCCTCATATTTGCGTTTTAAAAAACCGTCTTTTTTTCTGGTTGCCGCCCAACCACATTCAACCAGCGTGCTTTGCAAGTATTTGTTTCCGTGAACTGTCCTTGCTACTTTTTTTTCCACCTGTTTCATTGTTACCAGGACTCACTCCAGCCCAACTGCTTAAATGTGTTTCATCAGGAAATCTTGTCATATCAACACCAATCTCACTAATAATGCTAATAGCACTTGCTTTTCCTACCCCATCGATGGTTTGTAAAAAATCAACTTCAACCTGGTAGGCTTTTGTAGCTTCATCGATTTCCGATTCAATACGCTCTATAAGCCGCTCTTTGTCTGCAATGCTGTCTTTATGTAATTGAAGCATAAAACGGTGATGTTTGGTTATTCTGCCTTCCAATGCAAGGCGGAATTCTTTTCTGCTAACTTTTATCTTTCCATGATAAAACTTCATTAGTTCATCAATATCTGTTTTTCCTGCAATAATACTATTGATGATTTTAGCTCCAACAACACCGTTGACATTAGTTAATACACTAGACAATTTTATGTTAGCATCTTCAAGTATTTTAATAATGCGGTTCTTCTCACTTGAAGCTTGTGCTACAACTTTTCTCTTGTAACGTACCAAATCGCGAAGTTCTCTAATCTCAACAGGAGGTATAAAACTGCCCTTAAGTAAACCGCTTAATAATAGCTTGCTAAGCCATCGGCTGTCTTTCTTGTCAGTTTTATGCCCGGGTACATTCTTAACATGTCGGGCATTGACTAGGATTACTTCTAAATCTGTTTCTAAAACATTAAAAACAGGCTTCCAGTAAACACCAGTACTTTCCATTGCTACATGTGTGACTTTTTCTTTTTTGCACCAATCTCTCAAACTTTTCAAAGAACTTGTGTAAGCATTGAACTCCCTGGTCTCCAGTTTATCATTGCTTTTTCGTATTGTGGCCGTGATAAGATCTTTATGAACATCTATACCGCAGCCAACTTTTACAACCTGTACGAATGAAATTTCTTCTTTTTCCATTTTATGTTAACTTTATGAGACAATGTCACAAAGTTACCCACAATATTCATTCTCGGTTGGTGTGCTATTTTTAGCTCATGGGTATTTCATCTGTTTAAATTTTTTATTTAATTGAAAATGAAGAAAATAAAAAATTCTTCACATTCAGGAATTCGCGTAATAAATTTAATCATTCTGGTTGGAAAATAATGTTTAAATTTATTTATGCTCATTTCATGTTTAAATCGTTATCTAAATGAATTTATTATTAGGAAGCAAAGTTATGATAATTAGGAGATAAAAGGAATGGAATAGTATGTATCGTTCTGTTTAAACCTGTTACAGAACGTTCAGTCTATTCGCATCTTGTTTTATAAAAATAAAAAGTAATACAGTAAACGCCCATAATGATGATCCCCCATAGCTAAAAAAAGGTAAGGGAATTCCGACAACTGGGGCAAGCCCCACAGTCATACCTATATTAATAGCAAAATGAAAAAATAAGATTGAGGCTACCCCATATCCGTAAATTCTACTAAATTTCGATCGTTGTCTTTCGGCAAGAAGTATAATGCGTATTAGTAAAGCAAGAAACAATAATATAACCGTTGTTACCCCTATAAAACCCCATTCTTCTCCAACAGTACAAAAAATAAAGTCAGTACTTTGCTCAGGAACAAAATTGTATCGGGTTAATACACCTTGGCGAAAACCTTTGCCAGCCAGCCCACCTGATCCAATGGCAATTTTTGACTGATTAACGTTATAACCTGCTCCTCGAAGGTCTTCTTCAAGTCCAAGAAGTACGTTGATACGTTTTTTTTGATGAGGTTCCAGTACGTTCTCGAAAGAGTAATTGACACTATATACAAATGCTGTTGACAGGACTAATATCCCAATTACTGCCTTCCAGTGCTTACGAACGGAACGAATAAATATCAAAATCAAAAAAGTAAAAACAACTAAAGCTGCAATAACATATACTTCGCTGATTAGTAAGGTAACAAGAAAAAGGAGTGTCATTATTATTCCGACAATTAATAGTAATCCTGAAAAACCTTCTCTGAATAATACGATCACAAAAGAAAAATACACTATTGCCGATCCCGTATCGTTTTGAAGTAGAATAAGTAATGCAGGTATAGCCAAAATAGAAAGAGACAACAACTTTGTTTTTAACCTACCCATATCAATATTAAGAATACTCAGGTATTTTGCCATTGCAAGTGCCGTTGCAAATTTTGCAAATTCGGCAGGTTGGATTGCAAACTCACCAATTTTAAACCATGACTTAGACCCTGCAACCACACTTCCAAAGAATAGTACGCCAATAAGCAAAATCAACATTCCAAAATAAAAAACAAAGGAAAAAGTGCTGAAAAATTTAGCATCAATAACCAATATAACTAATGCTAAAACCACTGCAAGACCAATCCACAAAATTTGTTTTCCATATCGTGTGCTCAAGTCGAATAGGGTTGTAACATCTTCACCTGCAGAAGCTGTGAAAACACTAAACCATCCCAGTGTAACCAAAATAATGTATATTGTTACTGTTACCCAGTCAATACTACCTGATATTTTTTCCCTCTTACTCACACTCAATCTTAATTCTCAATTTTGTGAATCAAATCACCTTCCTTAATTCTTTTTTCTAAAATCGTTCTGCCAACTTCTCCTAATAAATATTTTTCAATCATAAGACTTGCAATTGGTGCTGCCCATGTTGAACCAAAACCTGAATTTTCAACTATTACCGATATAGCTATTTTGGGATTCTCCATAGGTGCAAAAGCAATAAAAATAGAATGATCATCACCGTGTGGATTTTGAACTGTTCCTGTTTTACCGCACTGCTGAATGCTATCCAGAACAAACCACCTAGCGGTCCCGTGTTCGGCTTCAAACACATTAAGCATTGCATCACGAACAAGATTAAAATTGTCAGGATCAATTGTTGATGTTTGCTTTACTTTAAACTCTTGCATTGAATGTTTTTCATCCTCCATATCTATCAATAAATGTGGTGGATAATAGTAGCCCTTATTTGCAATAATTACAGCCATATTGGCTAATTGAATAGGTGTTACAAGTATTTCGCCTTGTCCAATACTAAGAGATCTTACTGTAAGGGCATTCCAATGTCCTCTATATAAACGATCAAAATATTCATTGTCAGGAATGTTGCCACTTACCTCGAAAGGAATATCGGTATTGAATTTTCTTCCAAACCCAAAGCTTACAACGTTATTATACCATTGTTCATAACCTTCTTGTGAGTTAGTGTATTTTGGATTTTCTAAGATGCTCTTAAAAGTATTCCAAAAATACGGATTACAAGATTGTTCAATAGCCTCCATTAAATTTAAGGGTGATTTATGGTCATGAGTGCATTTTATTGGAGTTGATAACAAACCCTGACAGCTGTATTTAGACTCATTGTAGGCAGTTTTCTCTTGTAATCCAATAAGTGCATTAACCATTTTGAAAGTTGATCCTGGTGGATAAGTTCCCATTGTAGCCCTGTTCATTAATGGCACTAAAGTATCACTAAGCAGTTTGGCATAATTAGGTGATCTTTCTCTACCTACTAGTAGATTAGGGTTATATCCTGGGCTACTGATTAATGATAATATTTCACCGGTTTGAGGATCAATAGCAACAATACTGCCCTTTTTGTTTTGCATGAGCTGTTCTCCAAACTGCTGAAGATGTGCATCAATACCAAGATAAATATCTTTACCTGCAACCGCAAGAGTGTCAAAATTCCCATTACTATATTTTCCTTTTACCCTGTTATGAACATCAACTTCAACAATACTCATTCCACTTTTTCCACGTAAATATTTTTCATAATATCTTTCTATACCTGACTTGCCTATGTAATCACCAGGTCGATAAAAATTATCCTTGTTGATTTCATTTTTGTTAACTTCACCAATACTTCCTAACATATGCCCGGCAATGGGAAGAGGATATTGTCTTAGAGTACGCGTTTGAATATAAAAACCTTTGAATGCGTATAATTTTTCTTGAATCTTACCAATGTCTTTTTTTGAGATCTGTTTCAGAAATGTTGAAGGCTTGTAATATGAATATTGTTTTGCATTATTAATCTTTTTTTCAAAAGTTATTTTATCAATATCGATGAGTTCACAAAATAAAGAGGTGTCAATATTCTTCATCTGATTTGGAATAATCATCAAATCGTAAGCCGCTTCATTAAAAACAAGAAGTTTGCCATTTCTGTCATAAACGAGTCCCCTTGGTGGATATTCGCGTACATTGCGTAACACAATATTATCAGCACTGAGTTTGTAACTGTTATCAATTACTTGTAGATAAAAAAAGCGGATGATAAACAACAAAGCAACCAAGATGAAAATCCCAATTATTATATTTTTACGGGAAGAATAGTCTTTTGAATACATACAACCGTCTTAGAATCCTTTATCCAGTACACTGCAGGCAATTGGCAAAACGGTAAAATCCATTAGCCTGTTATCACCATAAAGTGCTTACAAACTTAATGAAAATATGTTAAAATGAGCACTTCAAATATTCGAGAGACAAGCACAAATATTCATTCAATTTGCTTTTTCTTACCCAATGTATTAATTTTACCTTAAATCATTACTAATAAAACTCGGAAACATGAAAAAAGTCTTTACTACTTTACTACTTATTACAGCAATTTTCAACTTTTCTTTTGCAGATAAGGTTGATAATGAGACAGCACAGAAGGTTGCAGTAAATCACCTACTAAAGATGCAGGATTACATAGGAAATGTAAAACTAAACCTTGTACACACCTACAATACGACTATTAGTTCAGCCTTCAATCCTGATATATTAGAACCTACACCATTATTATATATTTATGACATAGGTGATGATAATGGCATAATAATAGTTTCGGGAGATGATGTGGCAATCCCAATACTTGGTTACACAAATTCAGGTCACTTTGATATAAGTGATCTGCCGTATAGTTTTAAGAAATGGATTGAAGGTTACAAAAATCAAATAAACTACGCCATAGAAAATGATCTTGAACCAGAAACCTATGTTGAAGAGATGTGGAAAGAGTTAATTAATGGTATAATTATTAACCAATCTGTAGATAACACAACTGCTGGTCCTTTATGTTCAACAACATGGAACCAAAGTCCTTATTATAACGATCAATGCCCGGGAGGATCTGTTACAGGATGTGTGGCTACAGCTATGGCACAGGTAATGAAATTTTGGAATCACCCGGCACAAGGGTCTGGAATGCATTCTTATAATCATCAGACTTATGGTACACTTTCAGCCAATTTCGGAAGTACAACATATCAATGGTCATCAATGCCAAATTCTATTAACAGCTCTAATAATGCTATTGCTACATTAATGTATCATTGCGGTGTAAGTGTTGATATGAATTACAGTCCTGACGTTAGTGGTGCTTGGGTAATTGAAGATGACTCCCCAGTTTGTTCTGAAAGTGCGTTCAAAAACTATTTTGGTTATAGCAGTTCACTTCATGGTGAAAAAAGAGAAAATTATTCTACAAGTCAGTGGACTGATATGGTTAGAGCTGACTTGGATGCTGGCAGACCAATTGTTTATGCTGGTTTTGGATCGGGTGGAGGACATGCGTTTGTGTGTGATGGCTATGATGCTGGCGACTATTTTCATTTTAACTGGGGTTGGGGAGGTTATTACGATGGGTACTTTCACATCGATGCACTCGATCCGGGTGGAACAGGTACCGGCGGAGGTACTGGTGGATATAATTCGGGCCATCAGGCTATTTTTGAAATGGTACCCGAAACTACTACCTCTACATATGAACTGGCTCTTTACGATAATGTTGTTGCCTCGCCTAATCCCATAAGCTTTTTACAGGCATTTAGCGTACAAACTAAGATTGCTAATACTGGTAATAGCAATTTTACCGGAGATTTTGCAGCATATGTTTTCGATAACAATATGAATGCTATCGATAATGTTGAAATTGTTAGTGGGTCGCTTTCTAGTGGTTATTATAATACTTATACTTTTTCAACAAGTGGAATGTCTACAATCCTTCCAGGATCATATTATATTGGCATCTATTACAGACCATCCGGAGAAGAATGGGTTCAGGTAGGTGATGGTAGTTATTAAAATATGATACCTTTTACAGTTGCTAATGAAAGTGATATTGAACTATACTCCTCATTCAATGTTAGCGTTGGAACAACAATTACAATTTCTCAAGCATTTGATGTTGTAGTTGATATTGTAAATCATGGAGGATCTACATTCTATGGAACATTTGATATCTCACTATATGATTTGGAGGGTTATTTTGTTGAAACAATTGAACAAAAAGGTGGAGCAGCTCTTCAATCAGGATATTACTATGAAGATGTAACCTTTAGCACTAGTGGGGTTAGTGTTGAACCGGGAAGTTACCTGCTTGCAATGCAACACAAACCCGATGGTGGAAACTGGAGTCTTTCAGGCTCATCATCATATTCTAACCCCATTCAAGTTATTGTTCAAACTTCGGGTGAGTCGGCAGATATTTATGAACCTAATGATGATGAAAATAGTGCTGAGGCTCTGGCGGTAAACTTTTCAGGAAATAATGCATCTGTATATACCACCGGATCAAATTCCCATAACGGAAGCGATTATGATTTTTACAGCATTAATCTGCCTACAGGTTATGATTATACTTTAACTGTACGAGTGCATGATTCATACAATAGTGGTAACGGACAATCTTACACCAACGATGTGCTATGGTCATATAAACCAGGTGCTTACTGGTCCTCAGCCTATGATGATGTCATGTATGGAGATATAAAAGTCTATAATGGAGGGGTTGTTAAATTTCTTGTTTCCCCATATTTCTTAGGAGAAACAGGAACTTACCTGTTAGATATACAAATAGTTAGAGGGCCTGTCGGTATTGATGATAATGTCACCCAGGAGAAATTACAAGTATATCCTATTCCTGTAGCAGATATTTTGAACATGAAAATGGATGATAATATTGAGATCAGAGAGATTCTAATTATGGATATTTCTGGAAAAACTGTTATGAAGTTTGATGACTCAAAGAATAAAACTAATAAAATCTCATTAGAAGTAGATAATCTTGACGCTGGTACTTATATCGTTTTGGTTAAAACCAATAATGCTGTTTACCATCGTAAGTTTATTAAGGTCGAATAATGTTACTCATGACTTAAATACTTACCACACTGTTTATTATAATGGGATTGTTAGGTATTGAAAATCAAAAAACAGAAACTTATTTGGTATAAAATGATTGTTAGAATATAGATAAGATCTCAACTTTTCTATTGCACTCTTACAATTTCTGAAGTTTCGATTTCGTTACGTTTATTTAATTCTCGATCGAAAATGAAAATCATAAACATCTCCACCGGAGACTCCAACAAAAACTTTAACCGCACTATCAGTTTCAATGATGTAGAGATGGAGATCGAACACTACGGCACCGATTACGATCTGGAGGAGTACCAACGGCTGATTGAGAAATATGATGGCGAGGCAGATATCATCGCCATCTCGGGTCTACCCCAGGATTTCACCTTTAGCAACAAAAGATACCGGCATCCCGATACCGAGAAGATGATTAGTATGGCGAGAGAGTCAGCGGTGACCGATGGTATACTGCTAAGCAATCTCTATCACCCCTGGGCGATTCGCCGGGCGCTGCAAAAGCACCCCATGACGCGTACAATAATGCGCATGCCAGACTCGCCGACGAAGCGGCCAATTTGGCTTGAAAAATAAAGACAAATAAGAGCGATAAGCGTTATGACTGCGGCAACAGCAGTCATAATGCCGTGATTGCCAGCTGAATTAAATTTGTGTGCTTCAACAATAATGACCGTCATGGTGCCGGGACCGGCAATAAAAGGAATCGCAATGGGAACGATGCCAGGATTATCTTTGGCTTTTTCCTCATCATGATCTTCAGGTGCGTGCTGCACTCTGCTTGTTTTCGAATGGAGCATAGAAAGACCAATGATGAGGATGATAACGCCCCCAGCAGTTTCAAAGGCTGGAAGGGTAATGCCAAAAAAATTGAGGATTGGCACGCCTGCCCAGGTTACGATAATCATGATTATCAACGAAGCGACCCCAGCAGTAACCGCAATAGAATGCTTTTGAGCCATGCTTCGGTTTTTTGTTAAGCTCAAAAAAAGGGCAACTGCAGCAATGGGATTAGTAATGACTATCAGCGCGATAAAAAATTTAACGATCTCAGACCAGCCCATTTTTTTAAGCTAACACAGCCCTAAAAAGGATTTAAAGGTTGGTCTTTCTTTTTTTTGTAGTTTTACAGCTACAACAAACAGTATTGTTTCTGACCGTTTGCTTTCAAGCAGTTAAGAGCGCTAAGCTGGAAAAATGTTGAGGTGCTAACTGATGGATTTTCTTGACTCATTTTATGTGATGCTCATTGTTTTTGGCTTTGCTTCTTTAGGTGGTTTTGTAGGCTCTTTTGTGGCAGTTCCTGCAATTCTTAAAAAAGGCATCAACCATTTTATTGCAGGGATTTTGATTTTAGCGATGAGTTCTGAACTCATTCCAGAGGCACTCAAAACAAAACTCGTGTGGCAACCAATTGTTGGTTTTGTAGCTGGCACGGTGGTTATGTTCATCTTGCAAATAGTCAGCAGAAAAATGCAAGGAGCGCGTTCTTCATCGCTCAATCTAGCTCTCCTTGGTGCTGTAGCAATTGATTTTTTGGTAGATGGTTTTTTAAGTATCGCCACCTATCGGCTCAATGAAAGCATAGGGATGCTCATTGTAGTAGTAATTTCCATTGGTTCGTTTTTTCTTATGCTTTCAACAGCAAACACATTTAAAAGTAAAATAAGCACAGTCTATTTGATCGCCCTTACTTTGTTGACCACTTTAAGCCTCATTGTAGGCGGTATTGCCGGCTTTTTTGCCAGTAGCAATCAAAGCCCTGGTTTCATGAGTGCGTTGCTTACTTTTGCTGCAGCAGCTTTCCTCTTTTTAGCGGTTGAAGAGCTTATTCCGCAAGCCCATGAAAGTGCATCAGATGAAGAAAACAAGCCAAAAAATCTATGGATTAAGTCCATGCTTTTCGGCGGTTTTTTACTCATGCTTGTGTTTAGGATCGTGCAAGATAATGGGTAAGAAAAAGAAGCGTATAGCAGAGAAAGAGCTTAAAAATATAGCAGGTGGATTATCCACTGAAGAGGTGAGCAGCGAGGAGTCAAGAGTGTCATCAACGCCATGCCAGAATTGATCGATCTGCCCGACATCTCCTTTTCTCTGCTTGAAGCGATCTTTCAACTAGCGAGTAAGAAATTAGATCCCATCAGCTATAAAGAGGTATTTGAGTGGATTGACCGGTATCAACTCAAACCAACCTATCATAAATTTCAAGAGAGTGTGCAGAAGGTGGATAAGTTCGCCTTTGTGATCCATCCGCTGCAGGTGGAGGATCTCTTTATCCACAGCACTCTCCAACCGCTCAAGAAAAGTGGCACTATCCTAAAAAATGCAGTGGAAAATCTGGTGACCTATTTACCGGGGACCAAGTATGGCAAGATCACCGGCGTAGTGAGTGAAGCAACCGGCAAGGAGATCGAGGGGGATCATCTACTCTATTATGGATACTCCCAAAAAACTCATGAAGGCCAAGCCAGAATCTATCTACGTCAAGCTGGCCAAGGTAGCGGGCAAGGCCCAGGATGAAGTTGCCAAACTAATCGGCTTAGGAGCCTATACCAAGATAGTGGGGGACGCTGGTATCAGCGTCTCTCGCATGAGTCCCATTCCAGTCACCACGGGCAATGCTCTCTCCTCAGCCTCAACCCTCTGGGCCGCTTCGCTAGCTGTAGATAAGATGAACTTTGTCAGCAAGGAAAATGGTATCTACCAAGGGAAGGCCATGGTGGTGGGGGCCACTGGAAGCATTGGTCAGGTGACCGCCAAAATGCTGGCAAAATCCTGGCGCGAGTTGGTGATTGTGGCGCCCAAACCCTATAAACTGGCGGAGATGATCGAGGAGATTAAAATAATCGCTCCCCAGTGTCATGTGGAGGTGGATACTAATCCCGACCAACTCTCCCAGAGCTGCGATCTAATTGTCACCACTACCTCGGCACAAGGAAAAAAGATCATCGATATTGAGAAGGTGAAGAGTGGGGCGGTGATCTGCGACGTCAGTCGACCCTTTGATGTTACCAAGGAGGATGCCCTCAAGAGACCCGACGTACTGGTGATCGCCAGTGGTGAAGTGGAGCTACCAGGAGATGTAAAAGTGGGATGTGATATAGGTCTTCCAGGTAACGTGGTCTACGCCTGTCTAGCAGAGACCGCCCTGCTGGCACTAGAGGGGCGCTTCGAGTGTTTTACTCTAGGTCGCACCATCGACTTAAATAAAGTGATTGAGATCGATCACCTATCTAAGAAACATGGGGTGAAGCTAGCAGCTATTATGGGGCACGATGGAGAGATCACTGATAGTGTGATAGAACATTGTCGTCAACAAGCTATACAGCGTCAGGGATAACCGCTTCTTCGCTGGGAAGCTGAAACTCTGCTACCATGCCACTCAACTGTTCTGCATGTAGCACTAACTCTTTGGAGGTCTCCGCCGCTTCACTAGAGCTAGCAGCTTTACGTTGAGTCAACCCCTCAATATGTCCAAAGGCATTGGAGATAATGGAAACTAAGACAAATTAGAAGTTTATCCAATTTCAGTAGTTTGTCGAGTAATTGATAGTGACTTAATCTTATAAATTCTTAGTTATATGGGTATAAAAAAACCGGACTTAATTAGCCTGGTTTTTTTATTATACTAAATTTTCTAGCGGTTTAAAGTAATTCTCTTAGTAGCAACAAAGCTGTCAGTACTTACTTTTACAAAGTAAATACCATTAGCCTGTGTAGATAAATCGATGGTTCCTTCAGTAAAATTGTTGTATTCAGCAACAAGAATCCCGACAGTATTATAAACAGAAATTTCTGCATTATTAGCACCATTAATATGAATCAACCCTTTGGATGGATTTGGATAAACCTGAATCTTATCAGCATAATTATCACCGATTCCTGTAAGAACTGTAAAGTCGATGCTATAAGTAACATATGTTTGTAAATCCTCAGCAAAAACATCAACAGTGGTTGTGCCAGGTAATTCTATTGCAGGGACTACTATTACAATAGCATTTGGATCAGTAGATACACCGGTAACAATAGGTACTTCGGTTGTGCCCTCAGGCAACTCAACAAAATATTCAAGAACAGCAGGATCAAAGCCGTCAATTAATTCTCCATCAACATTAAGTTCGGTCAGGGATGCATCAGTCGCAAAAACTCCATTTTCAACAGCATATCCTGATTGATGAACTTCTTTGCTTGCAAAATCCTGAATAATTATTGCCACACCCAAATCATCCCATTCTTCAACATTTGTACCTGCTAAATCAATACTTTGCGAAATAGTGAGAGGTTCTCTGTCAACCAGATTAATTGTAGTACCACTAGCGTCAGGTACCATCTTCATCATAACATGCTCCCATTCAGTTTCACCATTTGTACCAACATTACCAGTTGTTAGGTTTTCAAATACTACTACCTGAATTTAAAAGAACGGTACTGGAGGTAATGCGTCAGCCCATGGAAGATAGAGTTGTTACCATATCTAGAGCCCGCACAACAGTTGATTATCCTGCCAGTTTTATGTTAGTTGCTGCAATGAATCCATGTCCTTGCGGATATTATAATCATCCTGATAAAGATTGTGTATGCTCACCTGGTAATGTTAAAAATTATCTCAATAAAATATCAGGGCCATTAATGGATAGAATAGATCTACATATAGAGGTAACACCTGTAGCATTTGATGATCTGTCAACAAAATCATCTGGTGAGTCTAGCGATAAGATACGACCTAGAGTAATATTAGCAAGAAATATTCAGAAAGATAGATTTGAGAAAGCAGGTAATATTTATTGCAACTCTCAGATGAGCAGTAAAGATATTGCAAACTATTGCATGCTAAATAGTAATGGTCAAACTCTCCTCAAATTAGCTATGGAAAAATTAAACCTTTCAGCAAGAGCATATGACCGCATAATAAAAGTATCCAGAACAATAGCTGATCTTGACGCTAGTCATGACATTAAAAATGACCATTTGGCAGAAGCCATACAATATCGCAGCCTAGATAGAGATAACTGGGGGAGCTAAAATTTAAACATCCTGTTTAAGGTAAGGTAATATTATTAAGAATATCATCATAATTCCAAATCGCATACTTTAACGCACTAGGGTCAGTTCCTCCCGAAGGGAATAAAGATGGCACAAGAGTCTTAAGTGTGCTAAAGTTTGTATTTAACTGATTATGGAAATTATTGATGGAGTCCAATGTCCACCCAGAGCCTCCAAGAAATGACGGTTCACCTGATAAGGTTATAAAAACTTCAGCACCATTAAGTGGAACAGTTCCAGTAATTGGGGGATACTGTGTCATAAGGTATGCTAAGCAAGCAGATGCTAGCGTTGGATTTGCACCCGCAGTTCCACCGGAAAGAGTGTTGTAAGCATTTTGTATGTTAGTATTATTCAAGCATGGAATTTTTGGATCTGAATATGCACCTTCTGTATCTACATCAACAACAAATATATGGCCTGATGTAGCTGGGCATGGAGATTGAAGACAATTTGCGGCGCTATAATCTGGAAAATAGGGGGAATCACTTCCTTGCTTTTGGAGTAATGCACATGCATCGTCAGTGAGATGTCTTCCCAGGTTATAGTATTGTGGATATCCGTAATCATATCCATCAGAACCATATATATCAGAGGAACCATAGCTGGGCAAAACATTGCCAAATTTTACAGCTGGAGAAGCAGGTGTTACATTAGGCAATGCACTTGCAGACCCGGAAAGGCAATGCTTTATCTCAGCGAGTGAATTTGCTACATCTTCAACGTAACTCTGTTCAATTGAGAAAATTGTAAAACCCGTTTCCCCTGATTTATGAACAATATCGTTGATAGTATTCATAAGTATAATACTTTCATTTAGAACACACTGCCATGTGCAGTCATTACTTCCACATCCCCATAATTCACAACTAGTTTTAGAGTTATCTGGATGAAATCCTATTTCTAGTGTTGAACCATATTTATTTCGTAACAGACTTATGAGATTTGCAAACTGCTGATTGGATAGTGCAGTTTGATTCTTTGAACGCAGGTGTATTTGTTCAAGGTTTGGAGCAAGTTTCACTATCTTTTCAACATAGGTAACCTGGTCATCATGTAGGGCAGGTGGCGCATTTTCTGCTATAAGAACACTAACCCATGTAGATGGCGCTTCAACACCAAGCCCGCCGTTACCTGTATCATCATCTGAGTCATTGTTTTTATTACAGCCTATTTGTGATAGAAATATAACTGTTATTAGTAATAATGCAGTTAGTAAATTATTAGTTTTCATAATTGAGTTTTTAGTTATTAGGATATTAAATTATTATTTGAGACTCTTATTTGCTTGCTCTAAATTGATAAATATTTTAACAAATATAGATTTATTCTAAATCATAAAAAATAAAATCATATGTTATCAAGGGCTTTGCAATCAAAATTAATTGACAATGGTTACTTTCTTAATATACATCTTATCATTAAGAGTGTTTGATGTTGAGGTGTTTGCCAATTATCAAGATTGTTAAAGCCAATCAAACCAACCCGATACCATGGTTCCTACAGAACTGCCCACTCCCATCAATATTGTTGTGGCTCCATAAGCAGCTTGGCCAACCCCCGGAATAACATTTACAAGTGCAGTACCCGCAGCACCTGTAGCCGCTCCAGCCGCATCTGCTCCAGCTATTTTGCCCCCAATATTTGCGTTGCCATCACCAGCCCACCAAACTTTATTGATAGGACGAACGTAGTGTAAGCTGGTCTTAGCCAGGGGGGGAAGCTGATTCGATCCAGGAGTAGGGTCGTACCCCCACGCATACATGGTTCCGTCTTCATTAGAAGACCAATAGATCGCATTAGTCAACCCGGCAACATTTCCTAAATCACTTTTTGGGCCAACATTATTATCTATTGATTTCCATTCACTTAATGATGGCAGGTACCAACCAGTCATGAGATTATTACACATTAACACTGCTTCATCATAGGTTGCAGAGTCAGCCATGTCATAAGTAGTAACAATTTTGAGCCATTCTCCATCCTCAGGATCTCCATCAACATTAAATACCATTCCTCCATAAGCTGAATCACCTACATGATAATTTATTTCTCTTAGCGAACCTTCCCTTAGAGCTATCCATTTTAAAAAGTTTTCTTGCCAATATAACAAAGAGTGTCTGGCTGTACAAGTAGTGCTATAAAGCACATACAGGTCACTATTAGTAAATGATTCTGTTAATCCAATTTGAATTTCCAATTCTTCAATATTGGAAATTTTTTGTTCTGTCGAATTAGATGTATCTGATAAAATTTCAAATAATCCATTCAAACATTTCAATTGTTCTCCAGAAAATGGTTCAAGGAATTTATTTGAATCTACAGACTCTACCCATGCTTTTGTATCACAAAATATGCTAGTCATTAGCATACACCCCGTATTAATATCTTCTTGCGAGGTCCACGTGTAAGAACGCGCTTTTTCAGCTATAAAATTATTTATCTCTTTCATGGAGCTTATAGTATTATAATTTTCTGATAGATAAACAAATGTTTCATCTAAAAGTTTATTATGTTCTATTCCTACACCCTCAAAGTCAGATACTTTATATTTATCTGTAGAATCATCTTCCTTATTACACGCAAACAACATTATTCCTGCCATGGCAAGGAATAAACCTCCATAAATTACATTTTTCATAGCCTTAGTTTTTTAGTTAGTTAGTTAGTTATTGTCTTACGAAAATTAAAGAGTTTGCAAGACTTTTAGTGCTATTAGCTTTATCCCGGTTACTTCCAATTATCTTCTCAACTACTTTTAGATTTTTATTTGTCTTATCTCCAAGTGATGGATGGTCTTTAACCTTTTCTTTTTTTTAATTGCTGGTCATAACCATATAACTATGTTTTTAGTTAAATATTATGTAATTATTTAGCAGCTCAAATCTAATAAAAAAAAGGACAGCTATAACTTGGAGATAAGACAAATAAAA
>NYYH01000041.1 GCA_002686705.1 Bacteroidota bacterium | reverse complement strand
AAAATAACGGCGGCCAGGCCTCCTGATAGAGATATAGAGCAATTAGAATTTGGCTTCACTTAAAAAATGGGGTAACTTCAAATTATTAATAACTTGATATTAATTCTTAATACAAAGATAACTTAATAACCTGAAAAGGTTGCACGGTGAATACAATAATTTATTTCAGCTCATAATTTACTGTTCATTAGCGAATTGTTCAGAATACTAAATTCGGCAGTAAGCAGTTTTATAATAGCTCAGTATATGTATCTTTGCGTTTGAAAATTGAACAAGAAATGGTGAATAAAAGTATACTTTAGTACTAATTAACTGCAATGAAAAAATTAAACATTTATATGTTAAAATCCTACCTTGGACCATTTGTGTTTACTTTTTTTGTTTCTCTATTCATATTATTATTACAGTTTTTGTGGAAATATATAGATGATCTTGTAGGCAAAGGATTAGAATGGTATATCATAGCAAAACTTATGTTTTATGCTTCGTCAACTTTTGTTCCACTTGCACTCCCACTTGCTGTACTACTCTCCTCCCTAATGACCTTTGGTAATATGGGCGAACATTATGAACTTGTAGCAATGAAAGCTGCCGGTATTTCATTACGAAAAGCGATGAGACCACTAGTGATACTTTCCGTAATTATTAGTGTTATGGCATTTCTTTTCTCTAATTATGTCTTGCCGGTTGCCAATCTGAAATTTGGCTCGTTACTTTATGATGTACGACAGCAAAAGTTGGCATTTAATATTAACGAAGGAATATATTATCATGGTCTTGAAGGTTTTGTGATAAGAGTTGGTAAAAAAGCAAAAGATAACAAGACGATATTTGATGTTAAAATATACAATCACTCAAAAAATCGTGGAAACTTAACAGTCACAACTGCTGAAAGAGGGACTATGCAGCTATCTCCCAACGAGAAAAGTCTCATTTTCACACTTTACAATGGAAACCGTTATAGTGAAATTATTAATGTTTCAAGATATAGAGAAAGCAGACCGTTTGAATCAACAAAATTTAAAAAACAGATTCTAAACTTCGACTTATCTCAATTTCAACTTAGCCATACTAACGAGGATCTTTTCAAATCGCACTATTCAATGCTTAATATTAAACAGTTGAACAAATCAATTGACTCCCTAAGCAAAAAGTATATAAAGTCTGAGAACCGTTATAAGGAAAATTTTTTTAGAGGATATCCGCATCTAGCAAAAATAGACACGTCTGAAACTGTAATAATTGACTCGGCCAGCCAACTACTTATTGACACAATTGTACTCCCTGTAATTTACAACTTCGAAACGAATGATAAACTTGCTATCATTGAGAATGCCCAACGGGCGGCACGTACTGCCAAAAAGAAAATTATTGACTATGAGAGAGAACTACAAACCCGTCAGCAAATAATTACAAAACATGAAGTTGCGTGGCATCAAAAGTTCAAATTATCTATCGCTTGTTTTATATTCTTTTTTATTGGCGCACCCCTTGGTGCGATAATTCGAAAAGGTGGTTTAGGGCTTCCTGTTGTTGTTTCAGTGATTTTTTTCGTACTTTATCATGTTGTGTCAATGACAGGTGAAAAAGCAGTTAAAACGGGTGAATGGAATGTTGAATTTGGTTTATGGCTCTCAACCATAATAGTTCTGCCACTAGGGCTATTCCTTACTTATAAAGCAACTACAGATGCTCAGTTAATGGATACAGATAGTTGGACTAAATTCTTTAAAAAGTTTGATTTTAAAAGAAAACAAATTGATGCATAACAAGTTAAATATCTTGTTTATCTGTAATAAATCTCCATGGCCACCTCACGAGGGAGGTCCCATTGCTATGAATAACCTTATTGAAGGAGTTGTGGCTGCTGGTCATAAAGTTAAGGTACTGGCAATAAACACAAACAAATACAATGTTGACATTTCAGATATTCCTGAGGATTATAAAAAACAAACAAATATAGAGCTTGTCTATATTGATTTAAGTCTGAAACCAATTCCCGCATTTTTAAACTTATTTACAGGAAAATCTTATCATGTAGAAAGGTTTATTTCTGATAATTTTAGAGAAAAATTAAAAGAGGTCTTGCTAAATCAAAAATTTGATATTGTTCAGATTGAGACTTTGTTTATGTCACCTTATATTGATACAATCAGGGAATTTTCTAAAGCCCCTATTGTACTAAGAGCACATAACATCGAATATTTAATATGGACACGAGTTGCATCTATAACAAGAAATCCCTTCAAAAAAGCATATCTTAAACATCTGGCTAAAACTCTAGAAAATTACGAGAAGAATATTCTTAATAAATATGATGGAATAATCCCTATATCATCAAAGGATGAGCATTTTTTTACGCAAACATCCACTAATCCGGTATTAACAATATCCTTCGGAGTGGATACATCAAACTTGAAAAACGAAGATAGTGAGTGTGAACATGCTTTGTTTCATATTGGTGCCATGAATTGGATTCCAAATCAGGAAGGTATTAAGTGGTTTCTTGATCAAGTTTGGCCAAAGGTAAATAGAGAATTACCACAATTAAAACTCTATTTGGCGGGAAGAGAAATGCCCAATTGGCTGAAGGAATTAAACCAAAATAATGTAGTAGTAGTTGGAGAAGTTCCTGACGCATATTCATTTATCAAATCAAAGTCTATTTCAATAGCACCATTATTTTCTGGAAGTGGTATTCGAATAAAAATAATAGAGAGCATGGCACTTGGTAAGGCAGTAATATCTACAACAATCGGTGCCGAAGGTATTAACTATACAGAAAATGAAAACATAATGATAGCCGATGATGCCAAATCTACAGTAGAAGCAATTAAAGAACTATACACAAACAAAGATAAGTGCGACACCATAGGAAAAAATGCTCGTTCATTAATTTTAGAAGAACACGATAATAGTAAGTTAGTTGATCGTTTGTTAAACTTCTATCACAAAATTATGTGAGGGCTATACTTTTGCTAATAATGAAAACATTTAAACCAAACTCGATTATATTTGCACTGTTATCAGGTTACTAACTTTTGGTAAATATGAGAATCTTTGTCCTTCTTTCAAGAGTGCCATATCCGTTAGAAAAAGGTGACAAACTGCGTGCTTTTAATCAAATAAAAGAACTCGCAAAAAAGAATGAACTTATACTTTGTGCCTTAAACCCTAACAAAAATCTTGATAAACAGAAAGCTTTTAGCAAACTACAACCATATTGCCATTCCATTAATTTTTTAGACCTCCCTGTACATCTTCGATTTTGGAATATGGCAGTCGCATTTTTTGATAATATCCCTATTCAAGCCGGCTATTTTTACAACAAAAAGGCAGCCAAAGAAATAAGGAGGTTAATATCCACTTATAAACCGGATCACATTTATTGCCAGTTTATAAGAACCGCAGAATATGTAAAAAACATAAATATTAAGAAAACACTTGATTATCAGGATGTTCTCTCGCATGGAATAAAACGCAGGATCAAAAAGGCTTCTTTATTTACTCTACCTTTCTTTAAAATTGAATACAAGAGGCTTCTAGTTTATGAAAGAGAAGTATTTGATTACTTCGATAATAAAACCATAATCTCAGTGCCTGATAAAGATCTTATTCCACATAAAAACAAAGAAGAAATTCATGTTATTCCAAACGGTGTTGATCATTCCTATTTTAAACCAATAAACAAGGAAAAAACTTTTGATGTATTATTTACTGGTAATATGGCATACCCACCAAATGTTGATGCAGCTGAGTACTTAATTAAAGAAATAATGCCAACTGTATGGAAAAAGATTCCAAATACTAGAGTATTACTCGCAGGTGCAAGTCCGGCAAAAAAAGTAAAATCTCTACAATCAAAACAAGTTAAAGTAACCGGATGGATGGATGACATAAGAGATGCTTATTCTTCAGCTCGTATATTTATTGCCCCCATGTGCATCGGAACCGGGCTTCAAAATAAACTTCTTGAAGCAATGTCAATGAAAATACCCTCAATAACCACGCCTCTTGCCAATGATGCTCTTCAGGCTAAAGAAGGATCGGAAATATTAATAGGTACAACCTCTTCTGAACTTGCTAATCAAATTATTGAACTGTTGAAAAACGAAAATTTCTATAATACTGTTGCTGAAAACGGATATAATTTTGTGCATAACAGCTATAGCTGGAAAAATGCCACCGAAAAACTTAACGAAATAATTAACAATAGTTAATATGATTAAGGACCTTGTATTACTTAATAGAAGCTATCGCAAATATCACAATAGTAAGAAAGTGTCAGTAAGGCAGCTGACCGACCTAATTGATATTGCAAGAATTACCCCCTCATCAAAAAACCAGCAACCGCTGAAATACTTACTAGTTACAAACGAAGATGATGTTAATCTGGTTGAAAGTCACTTAAAGTGGGCAAAATTTCTAAAGGATTGGGATGGCCCCGAAAAAAAAGAACAACCTCCTGCGTATATAATTATGTTAAATGACAAGAACCTCAACAAACAAGCTGAGATTGATTCAGGAATAGCTGCTCAAACAATACTTCTTGGTGCCGTTGAGAAAAAGTTAGGCGGATGTATATTGAGATCAGTTAACAGACCTGTTATAGCGAAACATTTTAACCTTTCATCCAACCTTGAAATTATACAAGTTATTGCTATTGGTTATCCAAATCAAAAAATTCGATTAACAACACCTAATGACACCGAATCTGTAAATTACTATGAAGGTAATGATGGCACTCATTATGTGCCAAAGCGCAAACTGGAGGATATTATTATTACTCCTGATATAACTCACTGATCAAATTTCTTTTTATCAATCTGCTTCCCAAAACTATTGAAATTTGTACTTTTGCAGCCAATCTTATGAATTAATCTATGGTACAAAAACCATCAATACCAAAAGGAACCAGAGACTTCTCACCAGAACAGATGATGAGACGGAACTATATTTTTGATACAATAAGAACGATATTTCAAAAATACGGTTATGAACCAATTGAGACTCCTGCAATGGAGAACCTATCATCTCTAACTGGAAAATATGGTGAAGAGGGAGACAGGTTAATATTTAAGGTTCTTAATTCAGGAGATTTTCTTAAAAATGTAAATCCAGAATTACTTTCAACAATAAATTCGATCAAATTAACCTCCGAAATTGCTGAAAAAGGATTACGGTATGACCTTACAGTTCCATTTGCGCGGTACGTTGTACAAAACAGAAATGACATTACTTTTCCGTTTAAACGATATCAGATTCAACCAGTTTGGCGTGCCGACAAACCTCAGAAAGGACGTTACAGAGAGTTTTATCAATGCGATATTGATGTAATAGGTTCTAACTCCTTGCTTAACGAAGTTGAGCTGATTAGAATTATTGATGAAGTATTTGAAAAACTTAATATTAAGGCTACAATTAAACTAAATAACAGAAAAATATTAAGCGCTATTGCACAAATTATTGATGCTCCGGATAAACTTGTTGAAATCACAACTGCTATCGATAAACTAGGCAAAATAGGAATTAATAAGGTTAATGAAGAATTACTTAGGAAGGGTTTAACACAGGAAAAAATTGAATTTATTAAACCAATTATAAATTTGGCTGGCAGTAATATTACAAAAATTAACAACCTTAAGGAATTATTAGTTGATAACGAAGATGGTACTCAAGGAATTACGGAATTACAAACTATCATTAATCTTATTGAAGACCTTAAACTTTCCGCCAAAGTTGTAATAGATCTGTCATTAGCTCGTGGTTTAAATTATTATACTGGTGCAATAATTGAAGTTGTTGCCGATGATGTTGAGATTGGAAGTATTTGTGGTGGAGGGCGATATGATGACTTGACTGGTATATTTGGATTACCAGATACTTCAGGTGTTGGAATATCATTTGGTGCCGACCGTATTTATGATGTAATGAAAGAGAAGCAACTTTTTAAAGAACAAATACAAAGCACAACTCAAGTAATGCTAGTTAATTTTGGAGGAACTGAAGGTATTTATGCATTATCTGTTCTTGCCGAAATTCAAAAAGCTGGTATTCGTGCCGAGCTATACCCTGATTCAGCTAAAATGAAGAAACAAATGAAATATGCTGATAAGAAATCAATATCCAATGTATTGTTAATTGGTGATGAAGAAATGAAATCTGGGTACTACACACTTAAAAACATGAATACCGGTGAACAGCAAAAAGTTAACTTGACTGAACTTATTACAATTTTAAAAGATTGAGAGACTTTTTGAGATTATTAATTAGGACAATCGAATATTAACTGTCCATCCTGCATTCGGATCTGTTTATTGTTATTTATCGATCCAAGTTTTCATAGAAACACTTTTTAATTAATTTTGCGACTCTAAAAATTTAAGAATGTCAAAAATCAGGATTGCAATAAACGGATTTGGCCGCATTGGGAGGATAACTTTCAGAAAAATTCTGGAAAAGGCCAATATGGAGGTTGTTGCAATAAATGATTTAACGGATCCCGGTAATCTTGCCCATTTATTGAAATATGATTCTGTGCAAAGATCGTTTGTAGGAAAAGTTGAGCATAACGGCAATCACATTATCGTAAATAATAAAAAAGTAATAGTACTAAACGAACCTGATCCTGCTAAGTTACCTTGGAAGGATCTCGATATAGATATTGTTATTGAGTCGACAGGCGAGTTTGCTGATCGCCTTAGTGCGATTAAGCATGTTGAACAATCAGGAGCAAAAAAAGTAATAATATCGGCACCAACAAAAGGTGAATTCGATGACGTAAGTTACGTCGTATTAGGAGTTAATAATGAAATTATTAATCGTGATGATGTTATCATTTCAAATGCATCATGTACAACTAACAACGTAGCTCCATTAATAAAAATAATTGACGAAAACTGGGGAATTGAAAAAGGGTTTATTACAACTATACATTCATATACAAAAGATCAGAATCTTGTTGACGGTCCTCATAAAGACTGGCGAAGGGGTCGTGCGGCAGCATATTCAATAGTTCCAACAACTACAGGTGCGGCAAAGGCGGTTACAAAAATATTTCCACATTTGAAAAATGATATGGGTGGAGCCGGTTTCAGAGTTCCGGTACCTGATGGCTCGCTTACCGACTTGACTTGTACACTAAGAAACTCAACTTCGGTTGACGAAATAAATGATGTATTTAAAACAGCATCCGAAACTTTTATGAATGGAATTCTTGAATATACTAACGATCCTATTGTATCAGTGGATGTAATTGGCAACACTCATTCAGCTGTTTTTGATGCTAATTTAACTGCAGTTCTTGGTGATAAAAATAAGTTGATTAAAGTAGTTGCCTGGTATGATAATGAAATGGGGTACTCTAGCCGTCTTGTAGAACTTATTGAGAAGTTTGCATAAGTATAAAGCTAATCCTTGAAATATTTCAGATTCATTTTGCCATCTTCAAATACTCCATAGCTGAAATAATTTATCCAATCTCCCAGAACTATCATTTCTGCTTTATCCCCAACCTTTTCATGGACAGGAATATGTCGATGTCCAAATACAAAATAGTCAATTTCTGGGTTTTCATCTGATTTACGACTTGCATAATGCATTAGCATATCATATTTTAATTCGTCATGATTTTCTTCCTGCAACTCTTTTTTGTATTTTGCAAGGTTAGCCAATCGGCTTTGTTTTGAGAAATACAATCCAAGCCAGCAGCCAATATCAGGATGTAACCATCTGAATAAAAATTGATTAGGCTTAAATTCGAACACTTTCTTAAGAAACTTATAGCCATTATCTCCAGGACCCAATCCATCACCATGCGCAAGAAAAAATTTCTTTCCATCGAACTCTCTAATAACAGGCTTCCGATGCAAAGTAACATTTAACTCTTTACTTAGATAATCAAAGGCCCATACATCATGATTACCCTTGAAAATATTTACAGGAATACCCTTATCGGTGAGTTCAGCTATTTTCCCTAATAAACGCACATATCCCTTAGGAATAACATGTTTATATTCAAACCAAAAATCAAAAATATCCCCCATTAGGAAAATCTCATCAGCATTACCAGATATCATGTCGAGCCAGTTAACAAGTTTTTTTTCTCTTATTAAGCTACTTTTATAATCAGGTATTCCTAAATGAAAATCAGATGCAAAATATATTTTCGATTTCTTCAATTCCTAAATTTTTCAAGTCGAGTTATATTTCCTTGACAATATCTTTAATAAGAGTTAAAACCTTCGGAGCAACTCTTCCAACCGCTTCAATTACTTCCTGATGGGAAATTTCAATTATCTTACCAGCGACACCTAAATCAGAGATTACAGAAATAGCAAAAACAGGTAATCGGATTTGTCTTGCCACAATTACTTCTGGCACAGTAGACATCCCAACAGCATCAGCACCCAACGTTCTAATGTACTTATATTCAGCAGGAGTTTCGTAAGTTGGACCACTTACAGCAGCATAAACTCCTGTTTTGTAATAAATCCCATGATGTCGTGCTATTTTTTTTGCTGTATTAAGTAGTTTAGTGTCATATGCTTCGCTCATGTCGACAAATCTGGGACCGTTTTCTTCATTATAATTTCCAATTAAAGGATTTGGCATTAAATTTATATGGTCAGTGATAAACATGATATCACCAACCTCAAATTCAGGATTAACACCTCCACTTGCATTTGAAAGAATTAAATATTTGATTCCCAAATTTTGCATCACCCTGACGGGCATAGTAATTTCTTGCATACTATAGCCTTCATAAAAGTGAAAGCGGCCCTGCAAAGCTACAACTTGAACACCGTTTAACTTACCGAATATCATTTGACCCTGATGGCCGTCAACAGTTGATAACGGAAAATTTGGAATCTCCTTATATGGTATCTCTATGTCAGCTTCAATTTCTTTAGCAAGATCACCGATTCCTGAACCTAGTATTAGACCAATATATGGAACCTCACTTATTCGCTTATTAATATACGCTGATGTCTCTTTTATTTTCTCTAACATATTTCTTAATTTGATTCGAGAAATTTGCATTATCAAGGCCATGAAATTTTACTTCGATAGGAATATAAAACAATGGCACATTACCTAACATGCTAATATAATCAGATTTTATTAAACGCATAGCATCCTTCTCAGTAGTAATGATAATTTTATTACGCGTAAATGCATCATCGTAGGTTCTCGAGATCAAGTTCATATCTTTTTTACGATAAGTATGATGATCCGGAAAATCAAGAACCAGAAGATCAACACACATATCGCGTAAATACTCTTGTAATGGATAAGAATTTGCAATACCACAAAATAAAACAATTGTACTTACATTTTTTGGTGACTTGTGGTCATCAAATCCCGGAAAAGGAATTAGGTTTCCATAGCTAAGGTAGGAAAAATAAAGGCTTTGATTCTCATGAGGTTTTAGGATGCCCTTTATTCTTCGTCGTGTTATGGGAGATAATACTTTGTAAGTTTTAGTAACTATAATAATATCAGCTCGTTTCGCCTCTGACACTACATCTCGCAAAGTACCAGCAGGTAATAAATAATCCTCCATATAAAGATTATGGAAATCCGTAAGAAGAATAGACAATCCTGGTTTAACATATCGATGCTGAAATGAGTCATCTAATAAAATGATGTCCAGTTTTTCATCATCCTGCATTAAGTTCGTAATTCCCTCCCGCCTGTCTTCACAAACCGCAACTTTTACATTTTGCGTAAATTTATTGTGATACTGCAATGACTCATCACCAATATCTTTATGACCTGAATATTGGTTAGCTATTAAAAAGCCTTTGGTATTTCGTCCATATCCGCGGCTAAGAACTGCAAGTTTACTTTCATCTGAAAGAAGCCTTATAAGATATTCAACAACAGGCGTTTTACCAGTTCCGCCAAGACTTAAGTTACCGACCCCGATAACAGGAATTGAGAAAGATCTTGACTTGAGTATATTGGCATTAAACAGTACGTGCCTAATACGTACAACAAATCCATACAGACATGCAAAAGGAATCAATAACACTTTCCAGAAATCCATACCTACAAAATCAACTCAGATTTATAAAATTTCTAATAAAATCCTCTTCCAAAAAATATATTTTTGTACCAGTTTTACAAAAAAGTTGTCTAAATTACACTTTTTTAAATAAAATGTATAAACATTTAATCAAAAAGCTATGCTCATTCGGGAGATTACAAATTATCTAGAAAAACTAGCGCCTATTTCGTTACAAGAATCATATGATAACTCAGGTTTGTTAATAGGTTCATATAATAAAAACATAGATAAAGCACTCATCACGCTTGATGTTACAGAAGAAGTTATAAATGAGGCAATAAATGAAAACTGCGGTCTCATTATCTCTCATCACCCTATTATTTTTAAAGGATTAAAAAAACTAACTGGCAGCAATTTAACTGAAAGATTAGTTATTATGGCTCTAAAATCGGATATAGCTATTTATGCTATTCATACTAATCTCGATAATGTCTTAGGAGGCGTAAACGGCATACTAGCTGACAAGTTAGGTATAAAAAATCCTAAGATTTTGAGTCCCAAAAAGGGAGTACTTCTTAAAGTAGTTACATTCTGTCCTTCAAAACATATGGAAAATGTACAGCAAGCAATGTTCGACGCTGGAGCAGGAAATATTGGAAATTATGACAATTGCAGTTATTATACAGATGGTACAGGAACGTTCAGGGCATTGGAAGGAAGCAATCCTTTTGTTGGTAGTACCAATAAACTTCATAAAGAACAAGAATACCGTATTGAGACAATAGTTCCCAGACATAGGTTAACTGATGTTGTCAATGCAATGATCAAGGCTCATCCATATGAAGAACCTGCATATGATATCTATTCTTTAGATAATACTAATGCTAAAATTGGTAGCGGAATAATTGGTGAGCTGGAATCTGCACTACCTATCAAAGAATATTTATCTCTGGTAAAACAAACACTAGGCACAAAATTTATAAAACACAATCAGTTAATTGAAAAACCAGTTAAGAATGTTGCTGTTTGTGGGGGTAGTGGAAGCTTTTTGATTGATGAGGCAGCGAGATGCAACGCCGATCTTTTTATAACTGGTGATGTCAAATATCATGACTTTTTTGAATATTCTGGAAATATGACTATTGCAGATGCAGGTCATTACGAAACAGAACATCTCATAAAAGAACTATTATATACTGTATTAAAGAAAAAAATTCCTAATTTTGCACTCCAAATTTCGAAAAAAAATGCTAATCCCATTTTTTTTCTGTAGTAAACTGAAAATAAAGTTATTATGGCGAAGGCAAAAGTTACAAAGGATGAAGATGTTAGTGTAGAACAAAAACTAATTGCACTATATACATTACAACAAATCGACTCTCAAGTAGATAAAATAAAAATCATCAGGGGAGAATTACCACTTGAGGTGGAAGATCTTGAAGATGAAATTGCAGGATTAGATACACGTATTGCAAACTTCCATAAGGAAGAAGAAGAATTTAATAATTCAATTGTTGAGCAAAAAGGTGTGATCAAGGATAGTGAAGCCTTAATTACAAAATATAAGGAACAGCAAATGAATGTTAGAAATAACCGAGAATATGATTCACTAACCAAAGAGCTGGAGTTTCAGGCATTGGAAATAGAACTTGCTGAAAAAAAAATAAAGGAATCAGTATATAAAATTGAGCTTATCAATACTGAAATCCAGACAGCTGAGGAAAAGTTAAAAGACAGAAACTTAGATCTTGAGGCGAAGAATAAGGAGTTAAACGACATTGTTAAAGAAACGGTGAAAGAAGAAGAAAAACTTGTGGAAAAATCCGCCAAAAACGAAAAATTCATTGAAGACCGTTTGTTAAGTGCGTATAAACGTATTAGAATGAATGCACGAAATGGTTTAGCTGTTGTACAAATTGAAAGAGATGCCTGTGGTGGATGTTTTAACAAAATACCTCCTCAACATCAATTGGATATTCGTGTTCACAAAAAAATAATAGTTTGTGATTATTGTGGACGTATACTTGTTGATAATGAAGTTGCAGAACTTGTTGAAGGAAGCATGAGCTAAAAATTATTCGTACTAATCCAACATTTAAAGGATTAAGCTGATATCATTCGGCACATAAAAGTTCAAGAGAGGGGCATGAAATTCATGCCCCTTTTTTTTATATTTTTACAAATGTCATGACTAAATCTTTAATCGTATTAATTACCCTCAACTTATTGGTTACCTGCTTATTTGCACAGAATGTAATGATTAACGAGAATGTCAAAGAAGCATATTCAAACATATTATCTCTACGATTTGATGAAGCGATGAAAAGAATTCAGGCTGAAAAAATCATCAATCCAACAAATGTCTTTATTCCATATCTTGAAAATTATATAGATTTTTTAAAAGTAACTATAAGTGAAGACGAGTATCTCTTTGACTCAATAGAGAGAAAAGTCTCTACTAGAATCAATGAGGTTAAAAAGCTTAATGACACATCGAGATTTAAAAACTATTTTATTGGAAATATTAATTTGCAATGGGCTACCGCAAATCTTAAATTTGGTAACTATGCAACAGGAGCTATAAAAATTAATAGAGCTTACAGATTATTAGAAGAAAATAACCGTGAGTTCCCTGACTTCATACCTAACTCAATAACGCTCGGTGTACTGCACATTATGATTGGATTAGTTCCTGATTCTTACAGTTGGATATTAGATCTTATTTCAATAAAGGGAACCGTTGCGCAAGGACAAAAGGAATTAATTAAGGCATATGAAGTATGTCAAAACAATCCTGATTACGATTTTCTTGAAGATGAAATATTGTTCTATATGGGAATGGTTAACTTAAATCTGAATCCCGATCCTGAATTTACAGACTATCTAATTTCTAAACTTAAGGATTCTTACGGTCGAAATTTAATGAACACATACCTTGCAATTAATGCAATGATGAAAAATGGCAGAAATGAAGAAGCTCTGGAATTGTTTGCCACAATTGATAAAACCATCAATTATTATCCATTTTACTACCTTGATTATCTGCATGGAGAATGCTTTCTTAGAAATTTAAAAACAAGTATGGCAGTAAAAGAGTATCATAAATTTTTAGTAAACTTTAAAGGCCAGAATTATATAAAAGATTCGTGGCAAAAGATTGCGTGGGCAGAACTTCTTGATAATGATACTGCAAGTTATCTTAAGAATATGCAACAGGTTTTAAATTACGGAAAAGTCAATATTGATGCTGATAAAAGTGCTGAGAAAGCTGCAAAAAATGGAGATATTCCTAACATTGAGTTGCTTAAATGCAGACTATTATTTGATGGTGGATATTATAAAGAGGCACAAAAAATTCTAAATGCAATTAAGGATGATGAATTATCGTTAGCAGAAAAAGTTGAGAAAAATTACAGGCTCGGTCGTATCGCTCATAGTCTGAACAACTGGAAAGATGCAAAAAATTATTATAATTTAACTATTGAAACAGGAAGTGTAATTCCACAATATTATGCAGCTAATGCTGCTCTTAAACTAGGAAATATTTATGAAATTGAACATGATAGCACAAGGGCGACATATTACTATAATGTTTGCCTCGATTTAGATTTTAATGAATACCGTAACAGCATTAGAGTGAAAGCAAAGCAAGGTTTGAAACGAGTTAATGATAATTAATAGCTTTACTGTTTTATTATTTTCTCAGTTTGAAGAATTTTTCCGTTCCCATCAATAAAGTTGAAAAAATATACTCCATTATCAAGGGCTGTAAATCTGGAGTCATTAATATCTTTGGTGTTTAATACCAACATCCCTAATGTATTATAAACCTTAATAACCATACCATTCTGGATTTCTCCTGTAATAGACAAGTTTGTACTAAACGGATTTGGAAAAACTTTAATAATGTCAGACTGACTATTCAAGCTATTTTCAACAGAAACAATATCATCAAGGTTTAATCGATACATTGAAACACCATATGTACCTATTACAAGTGAGCGCGAGGGATGGTGTATTTTCATTGCTGTTACAGCAACATTGGGCAATCCATCTGAAAGCATATACCATTCTTGTCCCCAATTGTCTGTGAAAAATACACCAGCGTCTGTTCCTATATAAATATTTCCAGATACAGCTGGATCAAGTACTATGTCGTTTACTGGTAACTCCGGCAGATCTCCGCTTATATTTTGCCAGGTTTGCCCAAGATCTGTTGATTTGTAAACATGAGGTAATTGTTCATCCCATCGGAATCCGGAAATTGTTGCATAAATTGTGTTTTCATCAATAGGGTCAGCTATTACATGAGTCACCCATCTATCAGGGATACCATTTGTAATATTTTCCCAGCTAGCTCCAGCATTGGTTGAAATATGAATTAAACCATCACCAGTTCCTGCAATTACAATATCATTATTCACAGGTGAAACAGCAATGGTTGTTATGGTATGGAAATATTGATCTATTCCTTTTGTTATATCTCCGCTAACATCACTCCACGATGACCCGCCATTAATTGATTTAAATACTCGGTAGGTTCCAAAATACAGTACATTGGGATCAACCGGGTCCATTGCAAGTGGTGCAGACCAGTTAACACGATCGTCACTCCATACCCAACCAATATAATCCATATCATTTCCTCCATTTGTCGATTTATAGAGATTTCCCCATTGGTACTCTGCATATATAATATCCGGGTTAGAATAATCAATCAAACAATACATTCCATCTCCACCTAGTATTGGATACCAATCATCAAGTCCACCAGTATTAGTAATTATAGTATTATTATCCTGTGTTCCACCTACAAGCCTGTCAGGATTTTGATAATCTATATCTATAGCATAAAATTGTGTAAAAGGAAGGTTATTTATTTTATTCCAACTACCACCATTGTTTTGAGATGAATAAAGACCACCATCGTTTCCAAGAAGTATCCTGTTATTTATCTCATCGAAATACATAGCATGATTATCAACATGCACAGGCCATCCTGTGTTTTCCTGCCAGCTATCACCACCATTTGTAGTTTTAAATACCGGAACTCCCATTACCCAAACCATATTTTCATCTTGGGGATGAACTCTAACTTGTCCGAAATACCAACCAAACGAACTATTCATTCCATCTAACTGCCCATCATTTGTTTGTGTCCAAGTATCACCACCATCCTGGGTTTTATAAACACCAACTTGGTAGTATGGCATATCATAAAAAACATATAACACATCGGGGTTTGATTTTGCGATTGCGAGTCCAGGTCTTCCAACATTGCCAATTGGCAGCCCTGTTGTCATTTCATTCCATGTATCTCCGCCATCAGTCGATTTCCAAATTCCTGAACCTTCTCCAAATGAATGGCGATATTCCAGACCTCTAGACCGTTCCCACATAGCTGCATATAATATATCAGGATTATCAGGGTGTTGTACTAGGTCAATACCTGCAACAGTATCGTTTACGAACAATACTCGGTTCCAAGTCTCTCCAGCATCCACACTACGATAAATACCACGTTCTTCACTGGGAGTGAATAAATTTCCGCAAACAGCTGCATATATTCTACTCGAATTATCATAATCTACAATTACTCTTCCAATATATGATGAAAGTTCCAATCCGGAATGTTCCCATGATTCACCTGCATCAGTAGATTTATAAATTCCATTCCCAATAAAACTAAAACTTGAAGAATTGGCTTCCCCTGTTCCTGCATAAATTACATCTTCATTATTAGGATCAATTGCAATATCTCCAATAGAAATTAGATCAACACCGTCAAACTTAAACTCCCAACTAGAACCATTGTTAGTTGATTTCCAAACGCCGCCTGTAGCAGCACCTAAATAAATTGTTTCAGGAGAATCGGGATGAGACTCTATGTCGGTTATACGTCCTCCAATATTTGTTGGACCTGCAAATTCCCAAGTATAATCAAATATGGCAGAAGCATTTCTAAACGAATGAGTTTGCTCCATGGCTTGTAAATAATTCTCCTGCTTTATTTCATTATAAGGATACATCCTTTGATGTGCCATGTACTCACCTGGGGCCAATGTCACTCCATTACTTTCAGCTTTTTGTATTTTATCATTTGGCTTAATGATCCCAGAATTAATAATTACAAAACCAATAATTAGAATAAGTAGTGTGAGAATAAAATATTTTTTCATCTGTTTTAGATTTTTTGTTAGAGGTCTTAGGAACCTACATTCAATAAATGACAATATTACTCTTAAATCAGTTGCGGATTAAGAATAAATAAAAATTTAATCTATTAATAAATCTCTGAAACTCATCCAAATTAATCCCCAATTAGGCTTATTAACAATATTACATTTTAATCATTTGTTAATAAGTCATATTTGATTTTCTACTTAGTGTTTATCTTGCTGATTTACTGCTAATAAGTAAAATTGATAACAAAAATAAATTGTTAAAAACGTAACCTTTTATTAACAATGTGGTAAAAGGTGTTAAATAATGTTAAATTGTGGTAAATAGTTTTTACATTTACACCATAATTCTTAGTTTTTAATGACCAACATATTAGGCACATACGAATGTAAAGTGGATGCAAAAGGAAGGTTTATGTTTCCAGCGCCATACAAAGTTCAGCTTGGTGAAGACCTAAAGTTAGGTATGGTCATTAAGCGGAGCATATTTAAAAAGTGCCTCGAGCTCTTTCCTTACGAAACCTGGCAGGAGGAGTCGAAAATGGTAAGTCGATTGAATATGTTCAAAAAAAAGAACGCAGAATTTGCAACTAAGTTTATGGCTGGTGTGAAACCTATTGAACTAGATGGAATTGGAAGAATACTAATTCCAAAGGATTTGATTACATACAGTGGAATAAGTAAAGCCATTGTACTCACTTCAGTTGTAAATCGTGTAGAGATCTGGGATAAGGCAGCCTATGAAAAGGCTGTTGACTATGATCCTGATGACTTCGCCAAGTTGGCAGAAGAAGTTATGGGCGAGTTTGAAACTGAATAAGAAACTATGTATCACAACCCTGTACTGCTAGAAAAAAGTATAGAAGGACTTAACATTATCCCAAACGGGAACTATGTTGACGTTACATTTGGTGGCGGTGGACATTCGAAAGCGATTTTACAGAAGCTTAAGAATGGTAAGTTAATTGCTTTTGATCAAGATTCCGACTCTCTGAAGAACACAATTACCGATGACCGTTTTTATCTCGTCAATAATAATTTTCAATTTTTAAAAAACTTCCTAAGACTTCATAATGTATCAAAAGTTAATGGTATTCTGGCCGATCTTGGGGTATCATCTCATCAATTCGACGTTCCTGAGCGAGGGTTCTCAACACGTTTTGACGCTCCACTGGACATGCGAATGAACCTTAATCAGCAAGTTAAAGCTGCAGATATCGTGAACTCATATTCTGAAGAAGAATTGCATTCGCTATTTAAGAATTATGGGGAGATTAAAAACAGTAAATGTTTTTCACGAGCAATTATAGAAGCACGTAAATCTCATCCAATCAATACCACTGGTGAGTTAATTGAGAGCATTCAGAATTGTCTTCCGAAAATCAAAAAAAATAAATTCTTAGCACAGGTTTTTCAGGCCTTACGAATTGAGGTAAACGACGAAATGCAGGTTCTAAAGGAAATGCTCCTTCAAGCAGCCGATTCTCTTATCCTAGGAGGAAGACTTGTTGTGATTTCATACCACTCATTAGAAGACAGGCTAGTTAAAAACTTCATTAGGTCAGGAAATTTTAACGGAATTGTAAAAAAAGATTTTTATGGAAACCCTATAGTAAGCTTTAAATCCATTACGCGAAAACCTATAGTTCCGGACGAGATAGAGATTGAAAATAATAACAGAGCCAGGAGTGCCAAGCTTAGAATTGCAGAGAAAATATAACAATGACACCTAAATCAAATAAAATATTGGATCCAACGATTAAGTCCGAAAATAAAGCTATCAAAGCCGATGGACTTATAAGCAAAATCGTAAAAGATGTTCTTGGTGGTGATTTGATTTCAACCGGAACATTTAAGTTCTTCAGGTATCTGTTGTATTTAGCATTACTTGCATTTATCTACATCGCAAATAATTATTACGCCGAAAATAACATAAGGCAAATTAATAGACTCAGGAAAGAGCTCAAAGAGTTGCGCTATGAATACATAAATGTAAAAACAATGTTAATGGAGATCGAAAAGCAATCACAAATTGCTAAAAAACTCGAAAAAAAAGGCATTAAAAAAAACAATCAACCTGTTAAAATATTAGAAGTAAAGTGACCGAACTTAAGAAAGACATATTGTGGAGAGTTTATCTCGTGTATTTCGTAATACTTGTTTTCGGGATAGCTGTAATTGGGAAGGTAATTTACATTCAGGTTAAAGAAGGTGTTCAGTTAAAAGCTAAAGCTCAAACTCAAGAACTCAAAGTATTTGACCTGGAAGCCAATCGTGGTAATATTCTCGATAACAAAGGTAGTCTTCTGGCAACCTCTGTTCCAATATTCGAAGTTCGTTTTGACGTCTCATCACCTTATATAAGTGATGAACTATTCAAAAATAAAATTGATTCAATTGCCATTGGATTATCCAACATTTTAAACCTTCCTCCAGCAAAGTTTAGGAGGTCCCTTATTACTGCACGTAATAAAGGAAATCGGTATTTATTATTGGCCAGAAGGGTTTCCTACAATCAATTAAAACAAATCAGGGAACTACCTATACTACGAAATGGAAAGTACGCAGGGGGTTTAATCGTTATTCAAAAAACTAAAAGGGCTAAACCATATAACGAGCTGGCTGCCAGGACTATCGGATGGGTAAATGAAATAGAAAAACTTTTTGTCGGGCTCGAAGGTGCATATACTGATGTGCTAAGCGGTAAAAACGGGAAAATGGTTATGCGTAGAATAAACCAAGGAGATTGGATACCAATTCACGATGAAAATGAAATTGAACCAAGAGACGGATTAGACATAGTATCAACCATTGACATTCATATACAGGATGTAACAGAACATGCACTTTTGAAACAATTGTTAGCACATAAAGCTTTCCAGGGATGTGCAGTTGTAATGGAAGTTAATACAGGTCATATTATCTCTATTGCAAACCTGAGATATGATAGTAGTGACTCCAAATACAAGGAAATTTATAACTACGCTATCGGCGAAAGTATTGAACCCGGATCTACATTCAAATTAGCTTCAATACTTGCTGCTTTGGAAGATGACAAAATAAAGCTTACCGACAGTCTTTTCACTGGTGAAGGATATACACGATATTATAACAGAGAAATGAAGGATGTTCATAAAATTGGTAATGGTAGAATAACGGTAAGAGATGCTTTCGAATACTCTTCAAACGTTGGCATATCACGTATGATTTACGAATCCTACAAAGAACATCCTGAAAAATTCATTAACAGATTATATTCAATGTCATTAAACCAGCCTATCGGAATGAAGATAATAGGCGAAGGTATCCCTAAAATAAAGCATCCATCCAAAAAACAAACATGGTATGGTACTTCTTTACCATGGATGTCGATTGGCTATGAACTTACAATAACTCCTTTACAAACACTCACTTACTACAATGCAATTGCAAACAATGGAGTAATGGTAAAACCCATGTTTGTATCAGAGATAAGAGAGGGTGGTGCCGTTATTGAAAAATTTAGTACGGACATTATTAATAGCAGAATTGTTTCGCAAACAACTGTTGACTCTGCAAAATCACTACTAGAAGGTGTAGTGGAACGCGGAACCGGCAAATACGCATTTCGCAATAGTCCATATAAAGTAGCCGGCAAAACGGGTACCGCTCAAATAGCTTCAAAAGGTGGTTATAATAAGACAAACTATAATGCGTCATTTGTAGGTTACTTTCCTGCTGACAATCCTCGTTATTCTGCAATCGTTGTAATTAACAACCCTAGTGCTGGGAAATATTATGGGAGTAGTGTTGCTGCACCGGTATTTAAAGAAATTGCTGATAATTTATATTCTACATCCCTTGTTGTAGAAGAGAATAAAATATCACATGATAACCAAAACATTCCCATTCCTAAAAAGGTAATCTGGACAAATGATGTAAAATCTATTTATGCAAATCTGGAAATAGGTGACACAATTCGGTTTCCCGTGATAGGCGATTGGGTTAAAGCAACCAACGATAAAAGTAAAATAAATTTTGAAGAAGTTGCTTTTAGCCAGAATCTGGTACCAAATGTTATTGGAATGAAAGCAAAAGATGCAGTATTCTTAATGCAAAACACAGGTCTAAAAACAATAATTTCAGGAAGAGGGAAAGTAAAACATCAATCAATTAAGGCCGGAAAACGTGCTTCTGGTTATAGTTCGATAAAACTGCAATTAGCTACTTATTAAAGAAAAAGTTTGAAACTACTCCAAGACATATTATATCGTTCACGAACAAAAGAAATCAGTGGATCGCTAAATATAGAGATAACATCAGTTGCTTTTGATTCTCGTAAAGTTATGGCAGGATCATTATTTGTTGCAATAGTTGGTACTCAGGTTGACGGACATGATTTTATTCAAAAATCCATTGATAAAGGTGCCGTAGCAATTGTTTGTAATGCAATGCCAAGCGAAGTAAATCCGAAAATAACATATGTTGTTGTAAGCAACACCTCAGAATCTCTGGGTTATATTGCTTCAAATTATTATGATGATCCATCTAGTAAACTCAAAGTTATTGGGGTAACAGGCACCAATGGAAAAACGACTATTGTAACTTTACTTTACAATCTGTTTACAGAGCTTGGATATAGTGCCGGGATGCTGTCCACTATTCAGAATAAGGTTAACAAACAAAATATTGAAACTACTCATACAACCCCAGATGCCTTAAAAATCAACGATTTATTGAGCTCGATGGTTGATGATGGGTGTGAGTATGTTTTCATGGAAGTAAGTTCACATGCAATTGTTCAGCATAGGATTACTGGTATACAATTTTTAGGTGGAGTTTTCACAAATATCACACATGATCATCTTGATTATCATGTTACTTTCAGGGAATATATAACTGCGAAGAAGAAATTCTTTGATCAATTACCTGCTAATGCGTTTGCACTGACAAACATTGATGACAAGAATGGAAATGTTATCATTCAAAATACGAGTGCAAAGAAATTCACATATGGAATAAAAAACATTGCTTCCTTTAAGGGAAAGGTGATAGAGAATGATCTGGAAGGCATGACTTTGAAAGTAGATGGAAATGAATTATCCTCTCTCCTATCTGGTGATTTTAACGCGTACAACATACTTGCAGTTTATTCCATAGCTATACTACTTGAACAAAACAAGGAAGAAATTCTTGTTGTCATCAGCAAGCTCAGTGGCGTTGAAGGAAGATTCGATATTATCAGATCAACACATGGTATAACTGCAATTATTGATTATGCCCATACTCCTGATGCCCTAAAGAACATTCTGGAAACAATCAACTCTATACGAACACACAACGAACAATTAATTACAGTTGTTGGAGCCGGAGGTAATCGTGATACAAGTAAGCGCCCTTTAATGGCAAAACTAGCCTCTCTTTTAAGCAATAGGGTGATTCTCACCTCTGACAATCCAAGGTATGAGGATGCAAACAAAATTTTAGAGGATATGCGAAAAGGAATTGATCCGGCAAAAAAGAAGGTGCTTATGGTTATTCCTGACAGAAATGAAGCCATAACCACCGCCTTTAATATAGCGCAACCTGGTGATATGATTCTAATTGCAGGTAAAGGCCATGAAAAATACCAGGAGATAAAGGGAATTAAATACCCCTTTGATGACAAAAGAATAATAGCAGAACTAATGGACACAAACTAATAATATGTTTTACTACTTATTTAAATATTTAGATCAAGCCTTTAATTTACCTGGCGCAGGTGTTTTCGAATACCTGTCTTTTAGGGCTGCCCTGGCAATTATTACTTCACTTATAATCAGCCTGGTTTTTGGCAAACGCTGGATCTCATTCTTGAATAGAAAACAGGTAGGCGAAACTATTCGTGATCTGGGATTAGAAGGACAACTGGAAAAACAAGGAACACCAACTATGGGAGGATTGATAATACTCACATCTATCCTTGTACCTGTGCTTCTTTTTGCAAAACTAAATAACATCTATATCATTCTGATGATATTCACAACTATATGGCTTGGAAGTATAGGCTTCTTAGATGATTACATTAAAGTTTTTAAAAAGAAAAAAGAAGGACTACCAGGGAAGTATAAAATCGCCGGACAAATTATTCTTGGATTAATTGTTGGTCTAGTGATGTATTTTAATTCTGATATCGTAGTGCGAGAAAAAATAAAACCCGATACTGAAGTATACACTACCATTGACCAATCAGAATCTTCATCAAAATTTGTCTATCAACAAACAAGGTCAACAAAAACCTCAATACCCTTTGTTAAAAACAATGAATTTGACTATGCAAGTTTACTAAAATGGATTGGAAAAGGGTATGAGTCGTGGGCTTATTTAATTTTTATACCGATTGTAATATTTATAATAGTTGCTGTATCAAATGGTGCAAATTTAACCGATGGCATGGATGGCCTGGCAACGGGCACGTCGGCCATAATTGGGTTGACGCTTGGGATACTAGCGTGGGTTTCAGGCAATATAATCTTTGCCAATTATTTGAATATTATGTATTTGCCAAATGCTGGTGAACTCACAATATTTATTAGTGCATTTGTTGGTGCAACTGTAGGATTCTTGTGGTATAACACATATCCGGCACAGGTCTTTATGGGTGATACAGGTAGCCTTGCTCTTGGAGGAATAATTGCTGTTTTTGCAATTATCATCCGGAAAGAGCTTCTAATACCGATTCTATGTGGGATATTTTTGGCAGAGAGCCTTTCAGTAATTATCCAGGTTAGCTACTTCAAACACACTAGAAAGAAATATGGTAAGGGCGTTAGAATTTTCAAAATGTCGCCTATTCATCATCATTTTCAAAAACTAGGTTATCCTGAACCAAAGATCGTACAAAGATTTCTGATTGTAGGGATCTTTCTGGCTGTATTAACAATTATAACACTTAAACTCAGGTAATGAAAAATAATCATGATTACTCATTATCAAATAGTTATACTTGGCGGAGGCGAGAGCGGGGTTGGGGCTGCATTGTTAGCAAAGAAAAAAGGAATATCGGTTTTTATAAGTGATAATAATAAGTTAAAACAAAAATATATTAACGTTCTTAAACATTCTGAAATTGATTTTGAAGAAGGTGGTCATACCGAAAATCTGATACTTTCTGCTGATGAAATAGTTAAGAGTCCTGGCATCCCGGAAACGGTTGCAATTATTGAATCTATTAGGGCTAAAAAGATTCCTATTATATCTGAAATTGAATTTGCTGCAAGATATACCTCAGCAAAGCTTATTTGTATTACCGGCAGTAATGGTAAAACAACAACATCTCTGCTTCTGTATCATATATTAAAAGCAGGTGGAACTAATGTTGGATTAGCAGGAAATATAGGCGATAGTTTTGCGAAACAGGTTGCTGAAAACGATTATGATGTTTACGTATTGGAAATAAGCAGTTTTCAGTTGGATGGGATAGTAACCCTGCGGGCAAACATTGCAATTATCCTGAACATCACACCGGATCATCTCGACCGATATAACAACAACTTCAGCAATTATATCGATTCAAAGTTCCGCATTATTCAAAATCAAACAACAGAGGACGCACTTATTTATTGCTTTGACGATCCTGCGATAACAGAAAAACTAAAGCATGCAAAAGTGTTGGCACAACAGTTTCCTATTAGCCTCTCTAAAAGAGAATTTAATCAGGGAGCATATCTGAATAAAAATGAAATAATAATAGTAGAAAATAAAACTCAAATACATATGACATTAGAACAATTAGCATTACAAGGTAAACACAACATCTATAATACAATGGCTGCAGGTGTTGCTTCCAGGCTTTTGGAAATAAGAAGAGAGACACTTAAAACCTGTTTGTCTGATTTCCACAATGTTGCACACCGACTCGAATTTGTGTCGAGTGTACATGGTATCAGTTTTATTAATGATTCGAAAGCTGCCAACGTAAATTCTGCCTGGTATGCCCTTGAACACTATGACAAACCAATTATATGGATTGCCGGAGGCCTTGATAAAGGTAACGATTACGGTTTGCTGGTACCGCTAGCAAAAAATAAGGTAAAAGCAATTGTTTGTCTTGGACTCAACAACGAACCCATTCATGATGCTTTTGGTGATATTGTGGAAATCATACTTGATACATATTCTGCCATTCAAGCTGTTAATGCTGCATATAATATCGCAAAAAAAGGAGATGTTGTATTACTATCTCCTGCTTGTGCAAGTATGGATCTTTTTGAAAACTATGAAGATCGTGGAAATCAATTTAAATCGGCTGTAAAAGAACTTTAATAATGGCCTTTCTATTTAAAAATATCAAGGGTGATAAAGTCATTTGGGCAATAGTTTTTTTATTGTCATTATTTTCATTTCTCGCTGTTTACAGTTCAACCGGAACATTAGCATATAAACATCAAGGAGGAAATACTGAATATTATATGTTCAAACATGGTTTAATATTATTCCTAGGACTGGTATTAATGTATCTAGCCCATACTATTAAATATACATACTACTCCAGAATCTTTCAAATTGCCCTATATATTGCAGTACCACTGTTGTTTATTACACTATTTTTCGGTTTAAACCTTAACGAAGCAAAAAGAGCACTTCCACTTCCATTTGGCCTTTCGTTTCAAACATCCGACCTTGCAAAAATTACTTTAATAATTTATTTAGCGAGGATGCTAACCAAAAAACAGGATAAAATTCATGATTTTAAATCCGCATTTGTTCCTCTTATGTTACCCGTAATAATTGTTACTGGACTAATTTTTTGGGGTAATTTTTCTACTGCAGTATTGCTTTTTATAACAAGCTTGGTATTAATATTTATTGGAAGAGTAAAATTAACTTATATATTTGGAATGATTGGTATAGGTTTAGTTTTACTTGTGATAGGTTTAACCTTATTGTACAATTTACCTGAAGGACAACAGGGTAGGCTTGGAACGTGGAAAAACAGGATAACTGATTATGTTGATGGCAGTAAAGGTGATAGCTTTCAGGTGGAACAAGCTAAAATTGCAATTGCCACAGGAGGTATTGTTGGTAAAATGCCAGGAAATAGCACTCAACGAAACTTCCTTCCCCACCCATACTCTGATTTTATATACGCTATAATTATAGAAGAATACGGCCTTATTGGAGGAGTATTAATTGTCCTTCTCTATTTGATACTACTTTTCAGGGCAGTTAAAATAATAACAAAAGCACCTGGCACCTTCGGGGCATTCCTAACTATAGGAGTTGCCTTCAGTCTGGTATTTCAGGCCATGATAAACATGGGAGTAGCTGTTGGGTTACTACCTGTTACGGGTCAGCCACTGCCTTTGGTAAGTATGGGAGGAACTTCAATTTGGTTTACAAGCCTGTCAATAGGAATAATATTAAGTGTAAGCAAGGAATTGGACAAAAAAGAGACAAAGGGCAAAAATTTAAATAGCGAAATCGCTTATGCCTAAGAAAATCAACATATTAGTTAGTGGTGGTGGAACAGGTGGTCACATCTTTCCTGCAATAGCTATTGCTAACGCCCTAAAAGAAAAATTAGCAGAAACTAATATTCACTTTGTTGGAGCACTAGGCAAAATGGAAATGGATAAAGTGCCCTTAGCAGGATATCCTATTACTGGTTTGTGGATTAGTGGCCTTCAGAGAAAGTTAACTACTAAGAATATATTATTTCCTCTTAAAGTGATTTCAAGCATTTATAAAGCCTATCGTATTATTAATAAATTTAAACCAGATATTGTAATAGGTACAGGAGGTTACGCAAGCGGTCCTCTACTTTATGTAGCCTCTAAAAAAGATATTCCAACCCTTGTGCACGAACAAAATGCTTTTCCCGGAATAACAAATAAATTACTTGGTAAACGAGTTAATAAAGTTTGTGTTTCTTATCACAACATGGAGCGATACTTTCCGCGTGAAAAGATTATTATAACCGGAAATCCCATCCGAAAAGAAATCTTGAAACTCTCACCTACTAAAAAAGAGGCCTTTGATTTTTTCAATTTAGATCACAGCAAACAAACACTTTTAATAATTGGTGGTAGTCAGGGGGCTAAGCAAATTAACATTGCTGTTGCTGAAAATCTCAAACACCTTCTTAGATTAAATCTGCAAATAATTTGGCAAACAGGAAGTAACTCGAAAGATATAGCTGAAAATGCAGCAAACAGAAACAAACAAATTGTTGTTACCGATTTTATACATAAAATGGACATGGCTTATGTTGCTGCTGACTTTATTATTTCACGTGCTGGCGCAATTTCCATTGCCGAAATAATTGCAGTACGAAAACCGGCTATATTTATTCCGCTACCATCTGCTGCTGAGGACCATCAAACAAAAAATGCAATAACATTAGTTGATGGAGAGGCAGCTCTTATGATTAAAGAAGAAAATGCAATTAGCAGTTTGCCAGACGTGATTAAGTCACTAGTTGAAAACACCGAACTTCAAAAAACTATAATTAAAAATTTAGATGTTTTTAGTTATCCTGATGCAGCCTACAATATTGCAAAGGAGGCTAATAAAATGATAGAAATTTATTATGAATAACAGTAACAAAATAATGTACTTCCTTGGTATTGGTGGTATTGGCATGAGCGCACTTGCTCGCTGGTACAAACAACAAGGTGCCATTATTTTTGGTTACGATATTCAGAGAAGTCAATTAACAGAAGAATTGATCAACGAAGGGATGACAATTCATTTTGAATCAGACATAAACCAGATACCTGAAAACATCAGTATTGCAATTTACACACCTGCTATTCCTTCACAAAATATTGAACTTATTTATTTGAAAAACCTAGGTGTTCCAATTCTCAAAAGAGCAGAAATAATTGGTAGACTAACGAGCGACTTCTTTACAATAGCAATTGCAGGCACACACGGAAAGACTAGTATTTCAGCATTAACGGCCCACTTACTTAAAAATAGTGGAATTTATGTGACAGCTTTTGTAGGTGGTATTTGCAAAAATTATAACTCAAACTTAATATTATCTAAATCAACTGAATACATGGTTGTTGAGGCAGATGAATACGACAGATCATTGCTTCAGATTAAACCAAATATTGCAGTGATTTCATCAATTGACGAAGACCATCTCGACATATATAAGGATTATGAAGATTTAAAATCAACTTTTGAACAATTTGTAAAGAAACTACCACCGGAAGGAGTGTTGATACATAATTCTAAATTAGGCTCTTTTGATAGTATCGATGCAAAAAATGTTACTTACGGTATAAAAAATGATGCTTCATTATTCGCATCGAATATCCATATTGCAGATGGGAAATTCATTATTGACATAGATACAGAGATAGGAAAAATGGAAAACGTGGAAGTTCAGATTCCCGGTTTTCATAACATTGAAAATACATTAGCAGCTACAGCAATTGCTATCGAAATTGGATTATCGCTAAAAAACATAAGAACAGGTATAATTACTTTTAAAGGTGTTGAGCGAAGAATGGATTTCAGAATTGATAATGGAAAAACTATTTTTATTGACGATTATGCCCATCATCCTGAAGAAATTAAAGCAACAATTTCTGCCGTTAAAAAATTATATCCCAATAAAAAATTAACCGGGATATTTCAGCCACATTTATTTAGCCGAACAAGAGACTTTGCAATCGAATTTGCAGCCGAATTAAGTCAACTTGACGAATTAATACTGATGGATATTTATCCTGCCAGAGAAGAACCAATTGAAGATATAACATCACATACAATACTTAATCAGACTACTAATAAAAAAGGGCAAATAATGAGTAAAGAAGAAATATTGGAGTACTTATTCAAAAATCAACCGGAAGTATTAGTAACAATGGGTGCTGGTGATATTGGGCTGCTTGCTAATGAAATTGAAACTCAACTTTTAATGAATTGAAACGAATAATTTACATATCACTTTTTACATTAACTATTATCGGGTTATTAACATTAACAGGATTTATTGTCAATTATAATAAGTCTAACCAGGTTTCTGATATTGAGGTTAATATTTATCGAAACTCAGAGTTAGGTTTTCTTAATTCTGGCGAAATATTGCATGAGTTAAATAGGATTAAGAATTTGCCTCTAAATCCAGAAGTTGTCGATTCGTTAATAATAAATAAACTGGAAACAGACAAAATTGAAAACGTATTAACCAACAACCCTTATATTGATGAAGTAGATAGTTATTTTACAGTTGATGGCAGGTTACTTATTAATATTAAAGAGAAAGAACCGATAATCAGAATTTATGACAGTGGTAATGAAGGATTTTATATCGATAATAATGGTGATATATTTCCTATTAGCCGTCAATTTGCTCCACGCGTAATAATCGCAAATGGTTATATTAAAGATAAAATAACCAACTTCAATAGTAACATCACCGATTCAATTTATAGTAGTTCTTTTCTACAAGAGCTGTTCTACCTAACCCAACTAATCAATCAAAATGAACTACTTAAAGCTCAGATAAATCAGATATATGTGAACAGCAAAGGTGAATACGATCTAATTCCTGAATTAGGCAATCATCTAGTTCAGTTTGGAACATTTGACAATGCTCAAATCAAGCTTAGAAATTTGGATGCTTATTATAGAAAGTCTCTTAAAACAGATGATTGGGATATCTATAAAACAATAAACCTTACTTATAAAGATCAAATAGTTTGTACTAAAAAATAATTGTATGGAAACTGAAATCATTGTCGGACTCGACATCGGCACGACCAAAATAGCCTGTATAGTAGGTAGCAAAAATGAATATGGTAAGATTGAAATACTAGGATATGGTAAAACTGAATCTATCGGTGTTAAACGTGGTGTTGTTGCCAATATAGAAAACACAGTTCAGTCGATTCGAAAGGCAGTAAAACAGGCTGAAGAAAAATCAGGTGTAGCAATAAAATATGTTAATGTAGGCATTGCAGGTCAGCATATTAAAAGTCATCAACACCGGGGAAATATTATTCGTGATGATGACGACAAGGAAATAACCGTTGAGGAGATAGACAGCTTAACACAAAATATGTATAAGTTAAGTATGGCACCAGGCGAAGAAATTATAGACGTTATTCCGCAGGATTATATTATTGATAATGAAAGTGGTATTACAGAACCAGTTGGTATGTTAGGCAACAATCTTGAAGCTAACTTTCATATAATTATTGGCCAAACTGCATCAGCAAAAAATATCTACAAGTGCATTAAAAAGGCTGATCTGGAAATGGTAAACCTAATTCTTGAACCAATAGCATCTGCAGAAGCAGTTCTTGGCGAAGAGGAGAAAGAAGCAGGTGTTGTTTTGGTTGATATAGGAGGTGGAACCACAGATATAGCTATCTTTCAGGATAAGATCATACGACACTCGGCAGTTATCCCATTTGGTGGCGACATTGTAACTGAAGATGTAAAAGAAGGGTGTACGATTATAAAAAAACATGCTGAGGAGCTTAAGATAAAATTCGGATCAGCACTAGCAAGTGAAAATCGTGATGATGAAGTAGTAGCAATTCCAGGACTAAGAGGCAGGCCACCTAAAGAAATAACTCTTAAGAATCTCGCATCAATTATTCAAGCCCGTATGGAAGAAATTGTTGAACAAATATTTTTTGAAATAAAAAATTCCGGGTTCGAGAAAAAACTTATTGCAGGTATCGTGCTAACCGGTGGTGGCGCTTCGCTAAAGCATGTCGACCAACTTACAGAATTTACTACCGGAATGGCAACCCGTATTGGCTATCCAAACGAGCATCTTGCTGTTGATGTTACCGATGAAATGGCAAGCCCAATGTATGCAACAGGAGTGGGTTTGGTAATTGAAGGTATAAGTCGGTTCGATTATGAAAAGACAAGAGAAAACAATGCGTTACAAAATGATGACGATGACGCTCCAGGAAGGAAAGGTAGAAAGAAGCAACGGAAAAAAGAAAAAGACAATTCCTCTGAATCAGGTACATCAAGATTTCTTAATTCTTTGAAGGAATGGTTTGAGAGTGATACATCAGAATAATAACATTATGTATAATTTAAATGATCAAATAATCCTTTATCTAATATTACAAATTTCAGAAAACCAAACGATAGAGGAAAATAATAAAGAATATGATCTTCATAACTGTGGTTTTAGCACTCATTTTTATGATCATTATCTAATTAACTTTTTTTTGTTAAAAACTACTTGTCTCAATTTAAAATAGCACATTTCAATGAATTAATTTTAATACATCCAAATTTAAATGACTAACATGATTACATTTCAACCCAAGCAACACCCATCTATTATAAAGGTATTGGGCGTTGGAGGCGGTGGTTCCAATGCTGTAAACCATATGTTTAAACAAGGTATTACTGGTGTTGATTTTGCTGTTTGCAACACCGATGTGCAGGCTCTTGAGTCGAGTCCTGTTCCAATAAAAATTGAAATTGGCAACAAAGGTGGATTAGGTGCTGGAGCAGATCCGGAGGTCGGCAAGGCTGCAGCGGAAGATTCAATTGAGAAATTAAAGGAATTACTAGGTGAGGATAGTACTCAAATGCTATTCATTACAGCAGGAATGGGTGGAGGTACCGGTACCGGTGCAGCGCCAATAATAGCAAAATTGGCCAGAGAAATGGAAGTACTAACAGTTGGTATAGTTACACTTCCTTTTGGATTCGAAGGCAGAAAAAGAAAGCAGCAAGCAGAATTAGGTATTAATGAAATAAAAAAATACGTTGATGCCCTGCTGGTTATTAGTAATGACAAGTTACGAGAACAGTTTGGCAACCTGGTACTTGGTGAAGCATTTGCCCAAGCCGACAATGTACTAGCAAATGCTGCAAAGGGGATTGCTGAACTTATTACGGTAACCGGTTACGTAAACGTTGATTTTGAAGATGTTAGAACCGTGATCAAAGATAGTGGAAAGGCTATAATGGGATCTGCTCAGGCAGAGGGTCAAGATCGTGCAGGAAAAGCTATTGAAGAAGCTATGAATTCTCCACTTCTTAATGATAATGAAATTGCCGGAGCAACAAATATCCTTTTGTATATCACAACAGGTGAAGAAGATATCACCATGGATGAGATTACAGAAATAACCGATTATGTACAAAAGGAAAGCGGAAATGAAGCTGAGACAATTTGGGGAGTCGGGAAAGATGAATCACTTGAAAACAATATTGGTATAACAATAATTGCAACAGGTTTTGATGCAGCTAAAAAAGAAAACGAAAAACCAAAAGCTGTTGTTGGAACCGTAGGTGATGGAGATCAATCTAACAAGAGCACAATTCCAGCAAAGTCATCAATACCAAGTGATAATGAAACTGATTTAAGACCAGATATAACAGAAATTGAAAGAATCAATATTGAACCAAAAACAAGTGCAATTCCAAAGGATGATGAAAGTAAAATTGTGCATGCTTTGAGTGATGTTGAACAAAAGCCTCAAGAACAAGATATCTCAGTTAGCAAACAAGAAATAAACGTTTCATCTAAAATTAAAAAATCAGATAAACCATACCTCAGCATTGGACATACAATTTCATCTGCAAAAAGTGAAGCAGAAGAAGAAATTGACCAACAGCCCGCTGCGGCTGATGAAAGTATTACCAAAAATGCTGCTGATCGAGTAAATAAATTGATGAATCTTAGTATTAACTTACGATCTCACGAAAATGTAGCTGAATATGAAAATGAGCCCGCATTTGTAAGAAAAAAAGTTAAACTTGATGAAACAAATCTTTCAGACGAGTCAGTTATCTCAAGATATACTTTAAGTGAGGATTCAAAAAACCAACCAGTCATAAAATCAGATAATTCATTTTTACATGATAACGTAGATTAGAATTTGAAATCATCCTTGAACATCAATATTTGTATATACATTTTTGTATCCTAATTTTATCGTGCCAAATTCTTTAGGGATTCTATTTTGAGTAAATAGAATTAAAAATTCTGTGTTGGTATTTCTCTCAAATTCCAACATTATTCAGGGCAAATTTCCTTCTGCTCAATATGATTATATTTGCACACAAACTGTGGTAATATGAGTCTTGAAATAACTATTAATGATGACATTAAGCAGGCAATGCTTGCTCGCGATAAGCGCAAACTCAATGCTTTACGAGCTATAAAAGCTGCTTTATTATTGGAGAAAACCGGCACCGATGTCAGTGGTTCTGAAGTACCTGAAAGTGTAGAACTTAAACTTTTGCAAAAACTTGTAAAACAGAGAAAAGAATCGGCTATTCTTTATAAAGAACAAAATCGTGCTGACCTTGCTGAGGAAGAAGAGTTTCAGTCTTCTATAATAGAAAAATACTTGCCTGAACAAATTAGTGAAAATGAAATATTAGAGCTTGTTAAAAAAATAATTAGTGAAACTGGAGCAAATACAATGAAAGATATGGGCCGAGTAATGGGGATGGCATCAAAACAACTTGCAGGAAAAGCTGATAATAAAACAGTTTCAGGTATTGTTAAAGACCTACTTTCGAAATAACATTTTTACATCAGATTCTAATTATTATTACCAACTATTTAGTTAAACCAAACTATGAACAATCCATCTCGTATTAATAACTATTCAGGTGCTTTCGTAAGCCTTACTTTCCTCTTTTTTATGTGGGGTTTTATGACAGTACTTAATGACATTCTCATACCCTATCTAAGACAGGCCTTTGATTTGAATCACACAAAAGCAATGCTTATACAGTTTGCTTTTTTTATGTCATATTTTATAGGGTCCATTATTTATTTTACCATTTCTGTTTTGAAAGGAGACCCGATTAGCAAAATAGGTTATAAGAAAGGTATAATAATTGGATTAGTAATTTCAGGAATTGGAGCACTCCTTTTTTATCCTGCAGCACAATTTCAGATGTATGGATTCTTTCTTTCTGCATTGTTTGTTTTGGGATTGGGATTCACATTGTTACAAATAGCGGCAAATCCTTATGTTGCTATTCTTGGACCGGAGAAATCAGCTTCATCACGACTAAATCTTGCTCAAGGATTCAACTCACTTGGAACAACCATTGGTCCGGTTTTAGGAGGGTATTTAATTTTCACCTTCTTCAAGGATTCAGCAGGATCAGATGCTGTTAAAATACCATATCTTGTTTTCGCTCTGATTTTCTTACTGATGGCTATAGCTATTAAATTAACACCACTCCCTAGATTAACTAATCCGGGTGAAGTTGTACCCGGTTTTGGCGCACTAAAATATAGGCAGCTTGTATTTGGTATGATAGCAATTTTTATGTACGTAGGCGGAGAAGTAAGTATTGGCAGCATGCTAATAAGTTATTTAAACCTTCCTGAAATTGGTGGATTTGATGATGCCGATGCAAGTCTCTATGTTTCAATATATTGGGGAGGTCAAATGATCGGACGATTTCTTGGAGCAGTATCTTTAAGTACAGCAAAGAAATCCGTAAAGTTAATAGTAATGCCTTCTATATCAGCATTAGCATTTTTAATAATTGGTCTGAGTACAAGCTTTGAATCAGCACTGATTTATCTGGTTTTCTTAATAATAAATCTTATCGCCTTTTATTTTGGCAAATCATTACCACATAAAACCTTATTCCTGTTTGCAATTGTCAACATCATATTCCTGATCATCGCTTTAACAAATACAGGGGAAATAGCATTATGGACAATAATTGGTATAGGATTATTTAATTCCATTATGTGGTCAAATATATTTACATTGGCAATTTCAGGGTTAGGGAAACACACAAGCCAGGGATCTTCCTTACTTGTAATGATGATATTAGGAGGTGCCATACTACCATTATTTATGGGACTGGTTGCTGATAGCTTTGGTGTTCAAATGTCGTTTATAGTCCCTGTTTTTAGTTATATTTATTTAGCATATTATGGTATCTCTGGTTATAAACCAAAAACTACAATAACACATGATCAATAGAAGAAGATTTCTTGAAAAAGTTGCTGCGGCCGGCGCCTTAAGTTTAGTTCCAAATATTATTAAATCACATGAGGTATCAACGTTTGCAAGTAATGAAACCAGTAGCCTCCCTGTAATTATTTCTACATGGAATCATGGTATTGAGGCTAATGCTGCTGCTATGAATGTCCTCAATAATAATGGCAGTGTTGTAGATGCAGTAGAACAGGGGGTTTGGATACCCGAAGCTGATCCTAAAAACCGGAGTGTTGGATTAGGTGGGTTCCCTGATAGAGAAGGCCATGTTACTCTTGATGCTTCAATTATGGGTCCAGATGGTAATGCCGGTTCGGTTTGTTTTTTAGAACATATTGTGCATCCGATTTCAGTAGCGAGGTTGGTAATGGATAGCACTCCTCATGTTATCCTTTCGGGAGAAGGAGCTCTACAATTTGCACTTGAGAATGGATTTGAGAAACAGAACTTACTAACTCCTGAAGCTGAAAAAGCCTGGAAGAAAAAACTAGTAACTTCTGGTTATAACCCACAACCAAACTGGGAGAACGAACCAAATAAATTTCATGATACGATTGGCTTGCTAGCTATAGATTCCAAAGGCGATATAGCCGGTGCATGCACTACAAGCGGATTGGGATTTAAAATACGAGGCAGAGTTGGTGATTCACCAATTATCGGAGCAGGACTGTTTGTTGACAATGAAATTGGAGCAGCCACAGCTACAGGAATGGGCGAACTTGTTTTGAAAACATTAGGTTCATTTTTAGTTGTAGAGCTAATGCGAAATGGGAGAACTCCGCAACAAGCAGTTGAAGAAGCAGTAATGCGAATTGTGAAAAAGGTACCTGAACACAAAAAATATCAGGTTGGGTATATTGCGGTTAACAAACAAGGTGAAACAGGAGCTTATTGCTTACAACCCGGATTTAATTATGCCCTTTTCCAGAATGGTCAAAACCAGCTAATAGATAGTGATTCATACTTCAAATAGGTATTTTACTACCTTTGTCAATTAAGTAAAATACTCTTAAATGAGTCAAATTCTACGCGAAAGTATTTCTATAAATGGGCAAGACCTTTGCGTTATTATTCCCACATATAATAATGCATCAACTATTGAAGATGTTATTAATGGGGTTATCAAATACACAAATAATATCATAGTTGTAGATGATGGTTCAACAGACGATACATTGACAATTTTAGAGAAGTTCAAGACCATTGATGTAATTACTTACGAGAAAAATATTGGTAAAGGGTGGGCAATAAGAAAGGGATTTGAAAAAGCACTATCACTAGGCTTTGATTATGCTATAACAATAGATTCTGATGGTCAGCATTTTCCTGATGACATCCCTATTTTTGTTGATGCTTTGGAAAAATATCCAGAATCTTTAATTATTGGATCACGTAATATTACTGCAGATGGGATGCCTTCAAAAAATACATTTGCAAACAAATTTTCGAATTTTTGGTTCTGGGCAGAAACAAACATCAAGTTACCCGATACTCAATCAGGATTTAGACTTTATCCAATAAAGTTATACAAAAACACAAAATTCTATACACTTAAATATGAGTTTGAAATAGAAGTTCTTGTCAGATCTGCCTGGAGTGATATAAAAATAATTCCAATGCCAATAAAGGTTTATTACCCACCAACCGAAGAACGAGTTTCACATTTCAGACCATTACCAGATTTTAGCAGAATTAGCTTACTAAATACTGTTTTTGTACTAATTACTTTCTTGTATATTATCCCAATTAGAGCTTTCAAATATCTAACTAATAACAAGTTTACAAGAGTTATCAAGGAGCAAATAATGCTGCACAACGAAAATCCGGCAAAAATTTCTGCCGGAATTGGCTTTGGTGTTTTTATGGGCATTGCACCCATCTGGGGATTTCAAATGATCGTGGCTGTTACGTTGGCGCATTTTCTAAAACTAAACAAAATAATTGTACTTGCTTTTTCTAATATAAGTTTACCTCCCTTAATACCATTTATTATTTATTTGAGCTATGCCGTTGGTGGGTTAGTTATGGATAATCCAATGGAGTTTACAACCGAAACAATGTACTATTTAAAAGACCAGATCATGCAAGGTGAATTCTATAATACGCTTAATGAATTCGGTTACAGCATATTGCAATATATTATTGGAAGTATCTTGTTTGGGTTATTGCTTGGCGGCATAGCAGCAGCAATATCATATATAATTATTAAACTGTCAACGATAAAACAAAATAAATCTTAAGTCCTATAATGAATGAGTGACCAACTATGAGCACATTATTTTTAGCCATATATAAGCGAATTGAAAATCACAGAATTATTTCTCTGATTCTTCTGGTACTATTCATTTCTGGGAGCGCATATATGGCCAGTCGGCTTAAACTTTCGGAGGACATAACGAAAATACTACCTGATACTGAAAAGATAAACAACATGAATTTTGTTTATTCAAATTCAAAATTCCTTGACAAAGTTGTTTTTAACATCAGTCTAACAGACTCATCAATCAATAACCCGGAATTACTTAGTGATTTTGCAGATAGTTTTATCGATTCTTTAACAACCAGATTTGTTCCTGAGTTAATTCAATCTATTAACCTTGCCCCAGATCAATCTGATATGCTCAAAGTGTATGAACTGGTTTATCAGAATTTACCAATTTTTTTATCTGAAGATGACTACAAGATCATTGATACAATTATTGCTACTGAGAATATTAACAATACAATTGCATCTAATATTTCAACCCTGATGTCGCCAATATCAATGGTCATGAAAAAGATGATTGCTAATGATCCTCTTCATCTTACACCAATTGCATTACAAAAATTCACTTCATTTAACATTAACAACAACTTTCAGGTTTACGGCAAGTATTTTATTTCAAATGACAAACGCAATTTGATAATATTAATAACACCGGCATCAACAAATAATACATCTAGTAATAATATACTTTTCGATGGTATTGATGACATCATTAATAACATTTCCAAAAATGAATTCAAAGAAATAAGGGTAGAATATTTTGGAAATGCCTTAGTAGCGCTTGGAAATGCGAATCAAATAAAAAAGGATATAATAATAACGGTCACATTGGCATTGATTGTCCTGATAACCGTAATAACCCTTTTCTTCAGAAGAAAACGTACTTTCTTAATTGTATTTATGCCAGTTATGCTTGGGGCTTTAGTATCACTGGCCTTACTGTTTATCCTGAAAAAAGAAGTCTCGGCAATATCATTAGGCATTGGTTCTGTATTATTGGGAATATCTGTTGATTATGCATTGCATATATATTCTCATTTTAGGCAACACGGATCGCATAAGTTGATCTTTAAGAATCTGTCAACACCAATTATATTAAGCAGTCTTACAACTGCATCTGCCTTTTTATCATTGTATTTTATTAATTCAGAAGCTCTAAACGATCTTGGTCTATTTGCTGCAATTAGCATATTAAGTGCAGCAGCCTTTTCACTAGTAGTCCTGCCACACCTTCTTGGGAAGAATAAAATGAGCTCTAAACTAGCCTATACTAGTTGGATTGACAAACTCGCAGCTTTTAGGTTTTCGAATAACAGTTACTTAAAAGCGGGAATCGTATTGGCAACGATACTATTTGCAATCACTGCACAGAATGTCAGTTTTGATGCTGATATGATGAAAAGTAACTATATGAGCAGCAAACTAAAACAAGTTGAGCAAAGATTAAACTCAGTTACTAACGTCAGTAAAAAAACTATTTATTTAGTTTCTCCAGGGAAAGATTTACATGAAGCAATTGAGAATAACATTCATGCCGCAAATCTCATAAACAAACTTAAAGATGAGCAAACTATACAAAATGCAGTAGTTGTAAATAATATTTTTCCATCTAAAACACAACAGGAGGAAGCTATTGCGAGGTGGAATAGTTATTGGGCCAAGCATGGAGATAAGGTTATTGAAGACGTAAGTACAGCAGCAACAAAGGTGGGTTTCCGGAAAAATGCCTTCGTCCGATTTAATACCTGGTTAGTTAATGATTTCAGGACTATTGCTCATGATAGTGCCGGAATTATAAATCAACTTTTTTTAGATAACTTCATTATAGAAACAGATACCATGTCTGCTATAATTAATGTTATAAAAGTAAATAATTCTGATGCAGATATAAACAAAGTGTATGATACTTTTAGCAATGAAAAAAGCGCATGGATTATTGACAAACGCATAATTACAAGTGAGTTTGTAACTATACTAAAAGATAATTTCAATAAACTCATAATTATCTCAATATCCTTTGTTTTTGTTATTCTTCTCATCGCCTATGGCAGGATCGAGTTAACAATTATCACGATGATACCTATGGTCTTCAGCTGGATATGGACAGTTGGAATAATGGGGTTGTTAGGTATTGAGTTTAACATCTTTAACGTAATTATTCTCACTTTCATTTTCGGACTTGGTATTGATTATAGCATATTCATCATGCGCGGGCTGCTCATCGAATATAAATATGGTATTCATGATATTAGTTCATACAAGGTTTCAGTAATATTATCCGGAATAACCACATTACTTGGAATAGGAGTATTGATTTTTGCTGTACACCCTGCTCTAAGATCTATTGCCATCATGTCAATAATAGGAATATTGTCGGTTATATTTATAACCTTCACGTTACTTCCGGCAATTTTTAAGTGGCTTGTTGCTTATAAAAAGGGATTAAGAAACAGACCTGTCACGTTACTAGATTTCATTTTTTCGCTATGGGCCCTATTTGTTTTTGTAAGCGGATCACTGTTTCTTTCATTATTATCGCTTTTGCTACAAATCACTCCTCTTCCCAAGCACTCTAAAAAAACATTTATTCACAAGCTTTTCAGATATTTAACATGGTTTATGATCTACATGAATTTCCTTTCCAAAAAGACCATCATAAATCCTGATAATGAAGACTATAGCAAACCAGCCATTATTATTACAAACCATCAATCGCATATTGATTTGATGCTAATGATGCTACTTAATCACAAAGTTGTTATACTAACAAATCCTCGAAATTTCGGTAGTCCGATATATGGACTTGCTTTGAAATATGCAGATTTTATTGAAGTGGATGGTAGTTATGAATCGATACTCGGTAAGGTAGAAGAACAAATAAATCAGGGTTACTCAGTGGTTGTTTTTGTTGAAGGTCATCGCTCTGATACAGGAAAATTAAGTCGATTTCATAAAGGAGCTTTTTATCTTGCAAATGAACTAAACCTCGACATACTGCCAATAATCACATATGGCCAGAAAGAATTATTAAAGAAAAGTGAATTCTTATTAAAAAGAGGAACAGTAATTACAGAATTTTTGCCACGAATCAGACTTGCCGATGGGAATTATGAAAGCACTCTTCGGGATCAGGCAAAAAATGTAAAACAGTCTTATGAAACCGAATATCTAAAGGTAGTTGGTATGTTGGAAACACCAGCTTATTTCAGTGATTTTATCAGAAAAAACTATCTTTATAAAGGACCGGTTCTTGAATGGTATACAAGAATAAAACTCAGCATGGAAGACAACTATCGTCTATTTAATGAACTTATTCCAAAGGAATGTGTAATTACCGATTTGGGATGTGGTTATGGGTACCTTCCATATATGCTAAATCTTGTAAGTAAAGAACGACGAATAACTGGAATTGACTATGATGAAGACAAAATTAACGTTGCAACACATTGTGCTATTAAAACTGATAATGTAAATTTTATTACTTCTGATATAACTGAGATTGAACTTGAGCCAGCAGATGTTTTCATCATTAATGATGTATTGCATTACATGCCTGAATACCTCCAGATTAAAGTTGTTGAATCATGCATCGAAAGATTAGTTGATAACGGACTTATAATAATACGAGATGCTGACAAAGATTTGAAAAAAAGACATTTGGGGACGAGAATCACCGAGCTGCTATCAACTAATATTGGATTTAACAAAACCAAATTCAAATTAGAATTTGTTTCACGATCAATGATTGAAACTATTGCTGACAATAACAATATTAACATTGAAATAATAGATAATACTAAACGTACATCTAATTTAATTTATATTCTTAGAAAGTAAGTCATGTCAAATGATTTATAATATCATGCTATCTTTGTTTTGCTTTGATTTCACAGTTTACTATGACAGAAAAATATGACATAATTATTATCGGTAGCGGATTAGGTGGTTTACAAAGTGGGGTTATCCTCAGTAAAAAAGGGTATAAGGTGCTAGTCCTTGAAAAAAATCACCAAATTGGTGGCTCATTGCAAGTATTTAGACGCAAAGGTTGCACATTCAGTACCGGCATGCATTATATTGGCAACCTCGATGAGGGTCAGACGTTGAATAAAATATTTAAATATTTTAATCTTTTTGAAGGAATAGAATATAAGAGACTTGATTCCACTGGATTCGACATTTTCAATATTGGAGGAACTGAATACAGGTTTCCCATTGGCTTCGATAACTATAAAAAACAGATGTATGAATATTTCCCAGATGAACATGAAGCCATTGACATTTATCTGGAGGAAATTGATAATACTATCAACACTCAGGATCTCTATCTGTTAAAAAATACAGAAAGTGCGTCTGGCGATGTCGCTAAGTATTTAAGTTTGAATACATGGGACTATGTAAAATCAATAACTAAAAATTCACAATTACGACAGGTGCTTTGTGCACTTAATTTCGTGTATGCAGGTGTACACAAAAAATCACCATTTTATATTCATGCACTAATAAATTATCATTTTATCACAAGTGCATACCGTATTGTGAGCAGTACCGGACTAATAGCAAAAAAACTAAAAGACACAATTAATGAAAATGGTGGTACCGTTTTAACTAAGAAGGGAGTACGCAGCCTAATAATTGAAAATAGTAAAATAAGTGCAGTTGAAACCACCGATAATATCAAGTATGAAGCTAAATACTTTATCTCCAATATTCACCCTGCTTCTACAATGGATTTAATTGGTGAAGGATTGATTAAAAAGTCGTTCCGGAACAGATTGAAAAAAAAGGAGAATACTATGTCTGCATTTGCAGTTCATATTATCCTTAAGAAAAATTCATTTAAGTATCTAAATGCGAATTACAACTACTATAAACGCAACGATGTTTGGTATGCATCATATTATGACGAAAATAAGTGGCCAGAACATTACTTGTTGCATTGTATAGCTCCTGAAAATGGAAGCGAATATGCCGATTGCCTGGGATTACTTACCCACATGAAATATGAGGAAGTTGCTCGCTGGAAAGATTTTCCAATAAATAAACGCGGTAATGATTATCTTGATTTTAAAAACAAAAAAGCAGAAGAACTTATAAAATTGGCAACAAAAAACTTTCCTGATTTAAAAGACAACATCATTGATTATGATGTATCAACTCCACTTACTTATCATGATTATCTTGGCTCACCAAAGGGTTCCATGTACGGTACATTAAGAGATAGCAATAATCCTGTAGGTTCTTATATTTCGCCACGAACCAAAATTAGCAACTTGTTTTTTACTGGTCAAAATTTAAACCTGCATGGAATGTTGGGTGTTAGCCTTAGCGCTATAATTACGTGTGGTGAATTTGTTGGAGTTAACAACCTACTTAAAGAAATAAATGAAAGTGAGTAATAAAAAACGCAAAGGGAGAGGAATGCGAAGATTTGGTAATACGATTCTGGTTATTGTAGTAATTCTTATTGCCCTATTTGTTTATTTCAATATCGCAACAAAAATATCTCCTCCGGAAATTAAAGATATGTCCATATTGGAGGTTGTTCGTGAAAACCCATCTCCTGACTTTTATAAGATTAATAACAGCTGGCTCAGAAAAAATAAATTTGGTCTTTGGGAAATGTATCTTGAAGGTAGTCCGTTCGAGATTGGTGTTATAAACGGCAAACTCACAAAAGAACTCATTAAAATTCAGGAAGATGCTTTTGTAGAACAGATCAATACTTTGATCCCATCAAAAGCTTATCTAAGGTTTTTGAAATATTTTATCTCGTGGTTTAACAGAGATATTGATAGCTACATTCCTGAAGAATACCTGGCGGAGATTTACGGTGTATCCTTCAGTGCCTCTGACGATTATGATTTCATTGGGAATAACTATGAACGCATGTTAAATTATCATGGCGCACACGATATAGGACATGCGCTCCAAAGTTTGGCATTGGTAGGATGTACTTCTTTTGCCTCTAATCTTAATACAGAAGATAGTAGCATGATCATTGGTCGAAATTTTGATTTTTACATCAATGAGACATTTGCAGGAAATAAGATTGTGGCGTTTATAAACCCTGAAAAAGGTTATAAATTCATGTATGTAACCTGGGCAAGTATGATCGGAGTTGTATCAGGAATGAATGAGAATGGACTAACAGTGACTATTAATGCTGCCAACTCTGATATTCCCAAAAAAGCAGCTATGCCCATTTCTCTGTTGACTCGTGAAATACTACAATACGCCGGTAATATTGATGAAGCAATTGATATTGCAAGCAAGCGTCAAATATTTGTTTCTGAATCTATTATGGTGGGTTCCTCAGTTGACAAGAATGTAGTTATAATTGAAAAATCTCCTGCAACTCAGGCCGTTTATACAACAAACACAAACAACCTCGTTTGCTCTAATCATTTTCAAAGTGATGTTTTTAGAAAAGAGTTTAATGATCAAAGTCAGAATGATGAATCTGTTTCAGAATATAGAAAGTTACGATGTGAACAATTGATAAATGAAAAGCCAAAATTATATTATGAAGATGTAGCAGAAATCCTTCGGGACTACAAAGGGTTAGATGATGAGAACATTGGAACTGGAAACGAAAAAACTATGGCCCAAATGATATCTCACCACAGTATTATTTTTCTTCCTGAAAAGCTAAATGCTTGGGTTTCTACTTTTCCATTTCAGTTAGGGGATTATCTTTCGTATAATCTCAAACAAGTGTTGAATGAAGCACCCTATATCCAAACAAACACAATACTTTACGATTCGGTTTTAAACATTCCATCTTCTCCTTTTTTAACTTCTAGTGATTACCAAAAGTTCGATGAATTTAGGAAATTACGTAAGAAAATCAAGAATCATATTAGAGAAAAAAAACAGTTAAAAAATGAAGAAGAAATCATAGAAAAATTTATTAGTAGTAATCCAGAATATTATCAGGGATGGATTCTTGCTGGTGATTATTACTCCACCCACAACAATAATCAAAAAGCTCTGATGTACTACAAAAAAGCTTTGACAAAGGAATTTGAGAATATTTCTGTGAAAAAAGAAGTTAAAGCAAAAGTCACTGATATTGAAAATGAGATATAATTGAGATCTACCAAAAAAGAATGAAAAATATATATTTATTAACTCTAATGATTTTGTTTGGCTTGACTATCTGTGGTCAAAACCTTTCAACCATAACTGTTAGGGTTTCAAATATTGAATTAAATGGCAGTAAGATATTTATTGCATTGTATGATAATGAGAATAACTTCGACCAGAAATTAGGTACATTTGATTCCTTGAAAATTGTTTCAAAAACGGAAACTATTGATGTTAAATTTAAGGATGTTAAATCAGGGGATTATGCAGTTGCTGTTTTTCAGGATTTAAATAATAATAGCAAATTGGATAAAGTTGGGCTTAATATTCCTCAGGAACCTGTCGGAATCTCTAATTATGCTACTAACAGAATATTGGGTCGGCCAAAATTTAAAAATGCACAATTTCAAGTTAGCAGAGATACTTTGATATTAATTCCACTTACATTAATGAAAAAGCAATAACAAAATATATAGTAAATTATAATTAGGAAACTATCCTTACAATTTTACCAGCCTAGTATCTTTCTAAAATCAAATTCTTCAGGATCTTTTACAAATTTCTTGGCTTTCTTATAATCTCCTTCTCCAATAAACTGTAAGCCCTGATTAAATACCAATTGCGATTTATCTCCCTTAATATCAACGAGACGGGGTTGAACCTTGCCTGATTTATCTGTCACATCATCCAGATAGAGAGGCGCAATTTTACCTACAGTATCTGCGGTTACCATGCAACCAGTTTTTCCTTCATCATAAAGTTTCTTCACTCCATAACCAAGCATTGTGCAATACATCAAATCGTAAGCAGTAGGTTGAACACACCTTAGCTCATACCCAAGCTCAACCGGTCTGCTCTTAACATCAAGGCCAAGTTCTTTTAATTTGTTTTGAAGTAAACCATTAAATATATGTGCCTTGCTAACATTACCTAGCTCTGGATGACCGTGATCATCATACGAAAAATCAATACCCGAATTTTCAATTTCACCATCGCTCATAAAATGAAAAACCCCTTCACTTATAATTGCAGCACCATACCTAATACCTTCAATTTTTCGCTTAAGAATTGAAGAAATAACAAGATTAACAATTCGTTCGAAAGTAACCTCAACGGTATCGAACATCTCAGGGATTATTATCATTGGAAAATGACAAGCAGCTCCAATTCCAAAAGCTAAATGGCCCGCTTCTCTCCCCATTGCAACTATAACAAACCAATTACCACTTGTACGAGCATCTTCATAAATAGTTTGTGAAATTCGAACACCTTCCTGCTTTGCAGAATGATAGCCAAATGTAGGGATACCATCTGGTAAAGGTAGATCATTATCTATCGTTTTTGGAACATGAATGTTTTGAATACTTACATTGTGTTCAAGTAAATATTTTGATATCCTGTTAGCTGTTGATGCAGTATCATCACCTCCAATTGTTACAAGAAGTTTTACATTGTTATCTTTAAAAAATTTGGTTGAAAATTCACTATTCTTAGGTTTATGTCTACTCATTCTAAGGGCTGATCCACCCTGTTTATAGTTATCATCCGCAAAACTAAAGTCTATTTCCTCTATGCTGGGATTTTCTACAAATAGCCCTTTATACCCATCATGAATACCAATTACTCTATATCCGGATTTTAAAAATACCTGTGCTACGGAACTGATTACAGAGTTGATTCCGGGGGCAGGACCTCCACCACATAATATCGCTATTGACTCTTTCATTGTTCAAATTATTTAACCATTAAGGCTGCAAAGATAAGCAATGCTTTTAGGAATAATTAACATTGCTTAAAATAGTTAATTATTAAAAGGATGTTATATTTGCAACCAATTAGCGTCAAAACCAATCTACTAAATAAAAACTTTAGGAAAAATGAAAAAAATTAACAATTATTTATTCTTGCTCACTGTTCTTTTATTTACAGGACAGATATTAGCTCAATCAACTACTAATGTTGTTGAACTTAACAGAATGTCTGTTGAGTTTGAAAAAATATGGCAAGAAAAGTCAGCAAGAGTTGTAGAATATTCACTTACTCACAATGTTCCGATAAGTTTCGAATCTGATGAGGGTGTATATTATCAAATGGTAGATGTAATTGATGGAAGACCAGAATATTATAGAACTGATAACTTAGGAGCTGCTGCCACAACACGTGCAGATGAACTTTGGGTAGGAGGAAGCAGTGGATTAGAATTAACTGGCTCAGGATATAATCAAGTTGGTGTATGGGATGCAGGAAATGTACGAACCACCCATCAGGAATTTACAGACCAGGGACCATCACGAGTTATAGTTCAAGATGGAGCTCATGCAACTCATTATCATGCGACACACGTTGCCGGCACTATGGTTGCTGGTGGAGTTTCTAACAATGCCAAGGGAATGTTATATGCTGGCAATCTAAAATCATGGCAATGGTCGCAAGATGAATCTGAAATGAGTGCTGCTGCGGCTAGTGGCCTCGAAATTTCAAATCACTCTTATGGCTATGCTCGTGGATGGGATTATGCTAACGGAAATTGGTCATGGAAAGGAGTACCTAGCATTTCTCCAGACGAAGATTATAGATTTGGTTTTTACGATTCAGGATCTAGACAATGGGATCAGATAGCATATAATGCACCATATTACTTAATTGTTAAATCCGCAGGTAACGACAGAGGAGAAGGACCGGGCAATGCCGGTAACGGGGAACCTGAGGTAGATGGCGGTGATGACGGTTACGACTGTATTTCACCAAGAGGTATTGCAAAAAACCTTATGACTGTAGGAGCCGTTACTGAAGTATTAGATTATTCAGGACCTGGAAGCGTAAGTATGAGTAACTTTAGCTGCTGGGGACCTGCTGATGATGGAAGAATAAAGCCGGATATTGTAGGTAAGGGTGTAGATGTATTTTCAACATCAGATGGAAATAATACCGCTTATCAAACTTTGCAAGGCACTTCAATGTCATCACCAAATGTTTCAGGATCAATGGCCTTACTACAATACCATTATCAATCGACACATAATGATGAAGTGATGAGAGCATCAACTCTAAAAGGGTTAGTTTTGCACTCAGCTGATGAAGCTGGAGATTATGAAGGACCTGATTATATTTTTGGTTGGGGCTTGATGAATGCCGAAAGAGCAGGTCTTATTATTTCTGAGGATGTTGGACAAAACGTGATTGACGAAATAACTTTAGGTAACGGAGATACTTACACAAGAGATATTAATGTTCCGGCAGGTGTAGATTTGAGAGTGACGATTTGTTGGACAGATGTTCCTGGATCACCTACATCACCATCGTTGAATCCTTCCACACCAATGCTGGTTAATGACCTTGATATAGAAATTGATGATCCAGACAATACCACTCATTATCCATACAGTCTTGATCGTGATGACCCTTCAGCAGCGGCAACTACACTGATGAAGAACCATGTAGATAATATCGAAATGATTTATTTGCAAGATGTTGAGCCTGGTACCTATACAATAACAGTAGACCATGCTGGAACATTAAGTGGTGGAGGTCAGGTATTTTCCATAATAATTAGTGGAATTGAGGAATACACAATATTACCAGAATGTTCGGATATTCTGGAAACCCCTCAAGATGGTGGCACAGATGCATTTATTAATCAACTGGTATCCTGGAGACCCGCTCTATATGCGAGCAGTTATGATGTCTATTTTGGCACAGATGGTGGTGGATCAACAACACCTACAAACATTTTTAATGGGGATAATCTTATGACGAACGAGTTTAGAACATTACTTGAGACTAATACCACTTACTACGTTCAGATCGCTCCACGTAACAACGTTGGAGTAAATGATGCATGTAGCCAAATTTGGTCATTTACAACTATGGACGCTATTGACCAATATCCTTATCTTGTTGATGTTGAGAATGTATCTGTTCCAAATCTACCAGAGTTCTGGCAATCTACAGATTTTTCTCCTGCTACATGGTTTAGCTCAAATCTAATAAGCCATTCAGGAAGTAAATCGATGGCCTGCTACGATCCGACCGAATTTGTACAGATTGATTATGATAATTGGTTTATTTCGCCCCCTTTTAGTGTTGCGGTAGGTAACGAATACAGGATCAGCTATTTTTACAGACCTTTGATTGGAGGAAACAGCGAATCGATGACATTGTATTGGGGAAATACTCCATTTGTTGAAGATCTTACAAATGTTGTATATGCTGATAATGACTTTTCTTCTGATTGGGTTGAAGCATTGGCATTGTTTGTTCCTGATGAGAGCGGAAACATTTTCTTAGGATTCCATATGAATAGTACTCAAGGCTATGGTAGCTTTTTAGATGATGTTAAAATTACTGATTGGGGTACTGTTGATGTTGGGAACGATCTCGAGAATGACCAGGTGAAAATATATGGCTATTCTGGTAATGTTACCATCGAAGCATCTGATGTTTGGAATGGTGCTGATATCATGATCACTAATATGCTTGGACAGAAAATATACCAGGGACGTTTATTAGGAAAAACAAATGTTCCGATTTCAAATAATAGTCAATCCGGTCTTTACATAGTGTCATTAAACAAAAGTGGCAACTTAATAACTAAAAAACTTTTTATGCGCTAAAGCATGATTCCGTAACTAAAAAGCCGGGTGGAATATTTTCCATCCGGCTTTTTTTGTTACAAGTAATAAAATTTAGGTTTTTACTAATAGTTGAACTGTGATCCGGCTTTTTTGAACCAGGTAAACTTTTTTATTTCTAGTGAGTTTATCAACCAGGTCATCATTATAATGCCTTATTGTAATCAGCTGTAAACCTGTATTATATTTCAAAAGAAATTCCTTTTTCAAATCAAAAAGTAACGCCTCAAGTTTAACTACGTCTTCATTAAAACAGACCGAAAAGCTTACCGCCGAATTTTGCATTAAGTTGATATGAATCTTATTTTTACTAAAAGCATCAAAAATATGCTTTAGGTTTTCCTCTCCTATAAACGACAAATTAAGAGTATTGATAGATAATAATACCTGATTATCTTTAATAATAATACTTGGCAGTTCGCCATCTTTGGTTATATCATTTGTTATAGATGTAGCATCAAGTGATGAATCATAATATGGTCTCACATATAGAGGAATATTTTTCTGTTTTAATGGCTGAATAGTCTTTGGGTGAATAACAGAAGCACCATAATATGCAAGTTCGATTGCTTCGTGATATGACAAGCTGTCGAGCTTAACAGAATTGGTAAACCTTGCAGGATCGGAATTCATCAATCCCGGAACATTTTTCCATATCGTTACTTCATCTGCATCTAATAGATTGCCCAGTATAGCAGCAGTAAAGTCCGACCCTTCCCTACCCAATGTTGTTGTTTTACCCGTCTTGTCAGCACCTATAAATCCCTGTGTTAGAACTATTTCATTATTTTCTAACGCAGGTACAATCCTCGAATTTATAGTTTTTGACGTATGATTCCAATCTATTGCAGCATCTGTAAAATTACTATCTGTAACTATCAGATTTTTAGCACTAATTAACTTAACCTTTATATCGTGATATCTTAAATAATGATAGAGAAGACTACTTGACAGATCCTCCCCAAAAGAAACTATGCTATCGTATGCTTCATACCTGTCGACATAATGTGTATTCAAAGCATCCCAAAGTTCATTGAAAAGGACATTAAGGCTACTGCTTGTTTCGTCAGGTAATTGGGGCATGATATCCTGAGCAATACCAAGATGATACTCTTTAATCTCACGGAATTCCAGGTTTATATCATTTCCTTCAACGGACAGCTGGTGTAATTTTTCTAGTTTATTAGTAGTTTTACCAAGGGCTGAAACTACTACCACAAGTGGTTCACCACTATTTTCTTTAATAAGGTTTACAACTCTCTCAATTCCGGAAGCACTATCCATTAATGCTCCCCCAAATTTCATTACTCTTTTCAACTTTAAAGTTTTTCTAACGATTGATTTACTGATAATCTAAACGCAGAAATTCTACTTTATTACAAAGATTATCTAACTCTTCTCTTTTATTGAATGCAAACTTACAAAATCCATTGTCAAATAAAAGTGAAGTCAGAACGAGATCATATTTTATTTAGCTTTGGCCGGTAATAAAACAACAATCTATCAATTGAATCCTTCCCAGTTAATAAAACTATTTTCTCAGAGTCCTTCAATAGCGATTCTTCGGAAGTTTATTGAGGATAATAAACTACATATCCTTGCAAAAGGGATGGTGGGATCATCTATTGCTCTAGCTGTAACTTCACTCTTTGATCAAAAAGGAAAACAACAACACCTCGTTGTACTACATGATAAGGAACAGTCTGCATACTTTTACAATGATGCTGAAAGTTTGCTGGATGAATCAAAATCCGATATAAACCAAAAAAAGGTACTCTTCTATCCTACATCATACAAACGCCCATACGAACCCGAAACTGTAGACCGTGCCTACCAGCTTTCAAGAACTGAGGTGCTAAAACGAACCATGTCAGGGGATAAAAAAACTATTATTGTAACCTACCCTGAAGCACTTGCAGAAAAGGTAATAACTAAAAGATACCTCACCAAAAATCTTATGAAGCTCAAGGTTGGTGAAGATGTATCCTTAGATTTTATAAGTGATTTACTTTTCGAACTTGATTTTGAACATGTAGATTTCGTAGCTGAACCAGGTCAGTTTGCAATCAGAGGTGGTATTATTGATGTTTTTTCATTTTCAAACGAGCATCCATATCGAATAGAGTTTTTTGGGGATGAAGTTGAATCAATCAGAACGTTCGATCCTTCTACACAGTTGTCGATGCAACAATTAAATCGAATCACATTGCTGCCAAATGTTCAAAGTCGAGAATTAATTGAGAACAGAGTTAACTTTTTGGATTATATTCCATCTTCTACTCTTCTCTGGTTTGATAATATTGAGCTTACTATGGACAGTATTGAAAATGAATTTGAAAAAGCCGTAACAGGGTTTGGTAAGCTTGAGCATAGTGAAAATATTAGCAATCCGGAAACACTTTTTACTACAGGAACTTTTTTAAAAAACAGAATCACTAATTTTTCTACCGTGGAGTTTTCNAATGAAAGCTTTTTCAATGAATTTGCAACAGTAAAGTTTAAACAGAAGCCNCAACCATCNTTTAATAAAAANTTTGAGTTNTTAATNAACGACTTAGCTAATTGGTCATCAGCCAACTACAAATGTCTGATATTTTCAAACAATCAAAAACAAATCGAACGGCTTTATGCAATCTTTGATGATTTACAAGCTGATTATTCCGAAAATGAAAGAGCAAAGTTTACTCCTGTNTACCAAAGTCTGAGCAATGGATTTATTGATGAGGATATTGGNTTANTATGTTATACNGATCATCAAATATTCAATCGNTATNACAGGTTTCGGCTACGTGAAGGATTTGGACGCAAGGAACTTATTTCAATTAAAGAACTCTATGATCTAACTCCTGGAGATTTTGTAACNCATATTGACCATGGTGTAGGACGTTTTGATGGCCTCCAGATAATTGANAACAACGGNAAAAAACAGGAAGCGATTCGGTTAATCTACAAAAACAACGATATACTTTACGTTAGCATTCACTCTTTGCACCGAATTTCCAAATATGTTGGGAAAGATGGTACTCCACCAGCTCTTAATAAGTTAGGGTCTAAATCCTGGAGCAAATTAAAAAATAAAACCAAAAGTAGAGTAAAGGATATTGCCCGTGATTTGATAAAACTTTATGCCTTACGAAAAGATTCAAAAGGCATTGAATATTCTCCCGACACATATCTTCAAAATGAACTTGAGGCTTCATTTATTTATGAAGATACACCAGATCAGCTAAAAGCAACCAACGACACCAAAAAAGATATGGAGGCTTCCTTTCCAATGGATCGCCTGGTATGTGGAGATGTTGGATTTGGTAAAACCGAAATCGCCATGCGCGCTGCATTTAAAGCTGTATGTGAAAGCAAGCAGGTAGCTGTTCTTGTTCCTACAACAATATTAGCATTACAACATTTTAACACTTTTAGTCAAAGGCTTAAAGAGTTCCCTGTAACAGTTGATTATATAAACCGCTTTAAAAGTACAAAGCGGCAAAAGGAAACCCTTTTGAAACTTAAGGAAGGGAAAGTAGATATTCTAATAGGCACTCACAGACTATTAAGCAAAGATATTGATTTTAAAGACCTTGGATTATTTATTATTGATGAGGAACAAAAATTTGGTGTAAGTGCAAAGGAAAAACTTAAGCAGTTTAGAGCTAATATAGATACTCTAACACTAACTGCAACTCCTATTCCCCGAACACTACAATTTTCGCTGATGGGTGCACGCGATTTAAGTATAATTAATACAGCACCTCCAAACCGGCATCCCATTCAAACACAAATAAGATCGTTTGGAGCAGATGTAATAATTGATGCTATTAATTATGAAATTTCAAGGGGCGGACAGGTATTTTTTGTCCACAACAGAGTGCAAAATATAATGGATGTGTATGATATGTTAGTGAAATTTGTTCCCGGTGTTCGTATTGGAATAGGACACGGACAAATGGAAGGGCAAAAACTTGAAAAAGTTATGCTTGATTTTATCGATGGTGATTACGATGTGCTTCTTGCCACAACAATAATTGAGTCGGGGCTTGACATCCCAAATGCTAATACGATTATTATTAATGATGCACAAAATTTTGGGTTAAGCGATTTGCATCAACTTAGGGGAAGGGTTGGTCGATCGAACAAACAGGCCTTTTGTTATTTGTTGTCNCCTCCACTTTCAACNTTAACTTCNGAAGCNAGAAAAAGACTTAAAGCAATAGAAGAACATGGAGATTTGGGAAGTGGTTTTAATATTGCTATGCGCGATCTCGATATTAGAGGTGCGGGAAATATATTAGGTGCTGAACAAAGTGGATTTATTTCTGATATCGGTTTTGAAATGTACCAGAAGATACTTGACGAAGCTATAGTTGAACTAAAGGAAAGTGAATTTGCTGCTCTTTACAATACCGAGCAGATAACCGAAAATTTTGTTAGTGATTGTATACTTGAAACTGATATGGAAATTCGAATTCCCGATAATTATGTTACTAACATTACTGAACGTCTGAGTTTATATAAGGAACTTGATAGTATTAAAGATGAANAAGCGATTGAAAAGTTTAGCAATATTCTGGTTGACCGTTTTGGACCNNTGCCATCACAAACCTCATCTCTNNTAAATATTGTAAGATTAAGGTGGGANGCAAAACAAGATTGGNATAGTAAAGTTATACTTGAAAAACAACCGTATGACNGGTTACTTTACTGGCANNCATGATTCACCATTTTTCCAAACCGACAAATTTGGAAAAGTATTAGANTTTATTAAAACTAATCCTTCATCTGCAATAATGAAAGAAGTGAAAGGAAGTTTAACTCTCAGGTTTGAGAATGTTTCGTCCGTTGAGAAGGCGATAGCATTATTACGTGTTATTTCTGATAATAAAAGTGGAGAGAAGTTAGGGAATAGGGATATAAGGGAAATAGGGGTGTTATAATAGAGTCGTCGCACAAAATGATTTTAATTGGAATTCTGATAATGGCTACATACTATTATACTTAAGGTATATAGGTTTTGATTTACTGAAAGTTCTTCAAAAAAAGTGAAATTATGGTTGAAAATGAACTTTATTCCACTATCTACTTTGCTCCGATATCCCTTTACCCCTGTTTCCTTGTACCAAATTTCCACTAATTCTCCTAAACTCCTTTTTCTATCTTTGCATAACTTTAAATTGCATAATCGATAGCTATAATTCATTTATCATGCGTTTACAAAAATTACTGTTTTTTATTTTCTCAATTACTGTTTTCCTTTACTCTTGCTCAGAATATTCAAAAAAAGAAAAAGTAGTCTATAACCCTTCTACACTTAAAGAATTGCATGATGGGTTTTTTGATGCTGAAATTACTCCTGAAATTATTGAAACTAACAATTCGGAAATTACGATTATTGTTACAGGACACATCTATCCTTTACTCAATTATCCACATATTTATAACACTCTGATTGACAGTATAATGAGTCAGAATCCGGATTATATATTTCTACTCGGTGATTTAGTGCGTGATAATGTTGATAAAGAATGGGATTCTATTTTTATGAGATTTAACAAGATAGATAGCAAGTTATTTTTTGCCCCTGGCAACCATGATTTGAATTATCATTATGAAAGATGGGAAGGGAGTCGTGAGCATCAGTTCGAAGCTGAAATGAATTATGTAAATGAAATTGGTTACAGATATAAATTATTGAAGGACAATTTTGCAAATTATGTGTTTATTAACCCTAACGATTCTTTAGATAGAGTACTGACATATTTAGATATAATTAAGCCAGAGCTGGATACGTCAAAACTATTGATATTACTAAGTAGCCAATCTCTATGGCATAACAAGCATCAAAAAAAAGATGATAACAGAACTTGGGTTAGTAAAGCCTTTACTCGTGATGAAATTCTGCCTGAAGTTGAATATTTTGATTATTTGATACATGGAGATTGGGGAGGCAGTTTCTATCAGGGGTTTTGGAAGAAAAGTACAGGAAGATTTAATGTAATAGGCACAGGTAACAGGAAACCTGGAGACTCATTATTTGTTACGAAGATGATTATCTCAGAAAATGGAATTAAAGCCGGACCTGTTAAAATAGAGATACCTCCAGAAAGCAAATGGTTTAGAAATAAGTAACCATTAACTTATTAGCAACTAATCATACTTGCTGATTCCATTTTTTGTCACAACCCAAATATTCTTTTGCTTATCCTCAAAAATTTCCTTTATTTGGTTACTACCAAGTCCATCGTCAACAGTATAATGTTTGTTTTCAGAACCAACTATCACAAAAATTCCGTTTTTATCGGTACCAACCCAAATCTCTCCAATGGAACTTTCATATATTGATGTTACACTCCAATCTTTTTTGGGTTTGTACACCAATTTTAGGCTATCGGAAGTTAGTTGATAAAGTCCCTCCTGTCCTGAAAACCAAATTGATTTGTCTTTGGCAAGCACTATATTATCAAAATTATCATCCTCAATTTTGTATTTCTTTGTTAAACTCTTCCAGTTTTTTCCATCATAATTAGAAAGTCCCTTTTTAGAAAAAGCAATCAGCTCATCTTCTAAATCAATTAAATCGCTAACGCTACCTTTAATTTTGATATTATCTTTAGAGAATGGTTTCCATTTGTCATTCTCATAGACAACCAACGAATTAAACCTATTGTCTTTTTTATTGAAAGCCCACAATCGTTTTTCTTTATCTTCAAACAAGTCGTAAGTATTATTTCCTTTTATACCTCTGTTCTTCTCATATTTAATCCATTCATCACCAACCTGTTTTGCAATTCCGTATTTTGTAGCAACCCAAATTTCTTTACTCGATAACTCTATAACTTTGTTGCATATGTCGGAAGGTAACTGTTCTTTGTCAAACTTAGTCCAGTCTTTTCCATCAAATTTATACAGTCCATCAAGATTTGTGAACCAAATATTTCCTTGAGTGTCCTGCATATAGGAAGTAAAATAATCCATCGGATCTCCTATTACTACAGCTGCAGAACCGCCAATGTCACCTGGAAATTTGATCCAAAGAAAACCATTGAACACTTGTATCATTCCTTCAGTTAACGCAAATCCAATATCTGAAATATCTTTTAAACTCGTTTCCTTCTCCAGTGTTACCCATATCCAACCTCGCCTATCCTCAAATATATCAGTTACACTAAATCCGTCATTATCACCATCATAAAAAAATGTCCAATAATTACCATTATATATAAATATTCCCTTTTCGGTGATAACCCATAGTTCGCCATTTGATGCTTCAAATAATTTGGTCACTCTGCCAAGGGTATTATTATTTCCTTTATTGTCAGCAATACTTTTTATAGGCATCCAACTATCTCCCGTAAAAGCATTAATACCAGAGCTTGTTGCAGCCCAAATAATTCCTTTGTGGTCAACTTTAGTTAAAATTATATTGGAGGATGTAAGACCGTTACTTTTATTATATGTTGTAAATACCTCTTGAGCATTTAAAGAAACAACACACAAACAAAAGAAAAATAGCAAAAATTTGCTTCTTGCAGGACTCATTTGCATTAAAAATTAATGAGCCATAAAGATATATATTTATGCCCACAATAAAAACTAGTTTAAACTGTGGTAATTATTTTTCTCACTTATAATAGATAGTTCTGAAATAAGTATTTCGTACTTGTATAAAGCGTTTTTTTCATAAATATTAAAAGAAAATGTAACAGATTATCCTGTTCTACTAATTTTCCTTAGCGACTCCTTATTAAAGATCTCGAAATGGTGAAGATTGCATTTAATTAAACCTTCACTTTCAAATTCCTTTAGTACTCTTATCGTACTATCTTTTGTAATTGCCGACATATCAGCCATATCCTGGCGAGTTAACGGTGTGTAAAATGTATCACTATTATATATTTCATCGCTAAGGTAAAGCAAAGTATCTGCAATTTTTCCATGTGTTTGTTTATGCGTGAGATGGATTATTTTGTTAAAATATTTAATAATTCTTTCATTCCTATATTTAATCAACTCCATCGAAAATTCCGGATTATTGAAAATTACATCTGTATAATCCTCAACCCTTACAAAGCAAGCGGTTGTTTCTTCCAAAGTAACAACAGTTATATAATGCCTGTCATCTACTAAAAAACCAGGCCCGCCAATTATTTCAACAGGT